>JBGQCL010000458.1:0-9392 GCA_041495365.1 Kofleriaceae bacterium
CCGCCGGGGTCGACCGCGGCCCAGCGCAGCACGACCCCGTCATCCGAGCGCGGCAGGGAACCAGACATCGAAAGTCCCGGGTTGATGGCCTCGAGCCCCGCCGGCAGCGGATCGACCAGCGCCACGTGGTAGCGCCGGCTCTCGTTGACCATCGACAGCCGGACCCGGACCCGCGCCCCGGCCTTGACGTGCCAGGTCCCGTCGGCCGCGCGCGTCACGTCCTTCGGATCGTCGACCGCCTCGTAGCGCCGCTCGACCACGAAGCCGTGGTCCGCGGGCGCGAGCTGGAGCGACGCCGGCGCGTACGTCATGCCGATCCGGTAGTACAGCCGGCCGGTGCCGGCGCGCTGGATCGTGAGCGCGGCGCGGTCGTGGCTCGCCACGTCGGTCATCGCGATCGCGATCTCGTGGTGCTCGGTCGACCGGCCGCGGAACGCGTGCTCGCCCGCGTAGTCGTTGCCCAGCCAGACCCGCGCGACGAAGTCCGGCGTCGCCTTCTCGTAGGTCTGGAAGTAGCGGTCGAGCGCGACCAGCGCGAACGTGTTCTCCTGGGTGTTGAGCCAGCGGCCCGCCTTGCGGTGGCCGAGCAACCCGGTCACGAGCTTGGCGATCAGATCGGGGTCCTGGCCCTCCTGGATCAGCGCGTCGAGCATCACCGCATCGACCCGGCGGTCGCTGGCCAGCAGCAGGTAGCTGCCGTCGCCGTAGCCGGTCGTGAAGCTCGCGGCGCCCGCGGTCTCCGACACCCGGTTCAGCGCGTGCCGCACGATCGCCTTGCGCTCGTCCGCGGCGGCCGGGCTCTGCGCGAACAGCCCGAGCAGCCAGCCGTCGGCCTCGAGCGGCAGCTTGTCGACGCCGCCGGCCTCGGCGATCAGCTGCTTGCCCTTGGCGAGGTCGGCGTCGCCGAGCTGCTTGCGGGTGGCCAGCGCGAACGCGCTGATCGCCCACCGCACGTCCCTGGGGTAGTGGTCCGGGTAGTGGCGCTCGATCTCGCGCAGGTACGACCGGGCGCGGTCGAGGATCGGCGCGGGCACGGCGAACCCCTTCTGGCGCGCCGCGCCGAGCGCGCTGGCCACGTAGACCGAGAGGTAGGGCAGCGACGGGTAGCCGCGGTCCCAGAACGCGAACCCGCCGTCGGCGTTCTGCAGCTGGGACAGGTGCTCGAGGTCGACCCGGACGCTGTCCTCCATCGCCGCCGCCGGCGGCATGTCCCGGGTATGGAACGCGACGAGCACGTCGCGCAGCGCCGCGATCGCCAGGATCCGCGACGACCGCTGCTCGGCGCACTCGAACGGGTAGTGCACGAGGTACAGCATCGCGTCGGTCAGCGCGCCGAGGTTGGTCGACGCGGTGGTGACCTCCAGCCCGCCGAACCGGGTCACCACCTGGCCGGGCAGCGCGACCGGCTGGGCGATCGCGCCGCCCGGGGTCCGGTCGTCGATCGACCCGTAGGTCGCGAACGCCTCGGTGGTCGCCGGCGTCCACACCGGCAGGGCGAGCTCGGCGGCGTCGCTCGCCGCGCCGGCGCCGCCGCCCGCCGCGCCGACGACCTGGAACCGCGCCGTGCCGGCGAGCTCCGCGGCGGCCGGGAACCGGACCTCGACGCGATCGTTGGCCGGCACCGTGACCTCGCGGCCGGCGCCCGCGGTCAGCGCCGCGTTGCTCGCCCGGACCGCGAGGCGCACCGTCATCGGGCTGTCGGTCTGGTTCTGGACCACGACCGGCAGCTGGAACGCGTCGCCGAAGTTGAGAAACCGCGGCGGGCTCGGCCGGACCATCAGCGGCAGCCGCGCGGTCACCGCGCTCTCGCCCTTGCCGAACTGGCGGTCGCCGGCGGCCGCGATCGCGACCACGCGGTAGCGCGTCAGGTTGTCGGGCAGCGTGAGCTCGACCGTCGCCCGCCCGGTGGCGTCGGTGCGCACCGCGGGGGCGAACGCCGCGAGCGGGTTGAAGTGGGTGCGGATCGCGATCGCCGGGGCCTGCTGGGCCGGGGGCGACCCGTCGGCCTTCTTCTCGGCGCGCTCCATCGCCTGGCCCCGCCCCTCCATCGGCGGCGCCGGCGCGGGCTCGGCGGCCGGGGCGCCGGGCGCGGCGAGGCTCATCGGCTTGTTGCCCCCCAGGGCACTGGCCGTCGCGGCGCCGCGCTGGAGCTCGGCGGCGTCGGGCCGGGCGAGCGCGATGTAGGCCTGCGAGTACGCGTCGCGGGTGTCGCTGCCGCGCGGCGGGTAGAACGCGCCGAGCGGGCTGTCGAACTGGGCGCCGGTCAGCGACAGGATCGACTCGTCGACGACGATCACCGCGGCCTCGGCGCCGGCGACCGGCTTGCCGGCGGCGTCGCGGATCGCGACCGCGATCGACGTCTTCTCGCCGGGGGACAGCCGGGCGGCGGCCGGAGCGACGTCGACCGACAGCGTGCGCTGGCGCGGCGGGATCGCCAGGTCGATCGTGCCGGCCGCGTACGCCGGGCGCTTCGGCAGCTTCGGATCGGGGACCCCGGCGTCGTCGGTCCGCGCCGCCAGCCCGACGAGATCGACCTGGACGATCAGGTTCGGCACCATCGCGTCGCTGATCGGCACGGTGATCACCGCGGTCGGTCCGTCGAGCGTGATCTTCTCGGCCTTGACGATGCCCGAGCGCCGCCAGCTGACCACGCCCTCGGCGGGATAGAACGGCGCCTGGACCAGGATCTCGGCGGTGTTGCCCGGCGTGTAGTCCTTCTTGTCGGGGATCAGCTGGACGCGCTCCTGCGCGACGTCGCGCGCCGGCGGCCGCGCGCCGCCGCTGACCCAGAACGCCAGCCGGGTCTGGTTCGGCCGGCCCTGGGCGTCGACGATGGTCGCGGTCAGCTGGTACTCGCCGCCGTCGCGGGTCTGGAACGAGCACGGCGACGGCGCGTCGCCGGCGACCACCGCACACGACTGCGGATCGACCTCCTTGATCGCGAGCTTGCCGTGCTCGAACGCCCAGTCGCGCCGCACCACCTCGACGTCGATCTTCGCGCCGGGCGCGGCCTTGCCGTCGAGATCGACGCCGATCAGCTGGACCTCGAACGGCGTGCCCTTGTCGACGAACGGCCGCCGGGTCTTGACCCCGACGTACAGCGACGACGGGTGCACGATCATCGCCGCCGACGCCGCGATCACCTGGCGGTTGACGTCGGTGACCTGCGCGGTGGCGGTCACCGACATCGGCACCGCCGGACGGACCGACACGAAGTCCATGTGCAGCGTGTGCGCGCCGATCGCGTCGGTCGTGGCGCCCAGCGTCCAGGTCTTCGGCGGGGTGTAGCGCCGGATCGGGCCGGCCGCGTCGAGATCCATCGGGCCCCACCACGGCTGCCAGATCCCGAACACGTAGTCATCGCGGTTGGGCGGCGTGAAGGTGGTCCGGGCCGCGCCGACCGTCCAGCTGACCGGCGCGCCGGCGAGCGGCCCGCCGGCGAAGTACTTCGCGCTGACCGCGACGTCGCCGCCGCCGCCGACCCGCAGCGGCCCCGGGCTCGCCTGCGCGGAGACCTCGAACTCGGGCCGGCGGAACTCCTCGATCTCGATCGCGTGGGCGTAGCTGCTGCGCAAGCTGCCCTGGACCTCGAACACCACCTCGGCCTGCCCCAGGTTCGGGGTCTTCGGCAGGGTGAACCGGGTGTCGAACCCGCCCGCGGGGTTGACCGGCGCGGTGCCCGCCGCGATCTGGTTGCCCTGCGCGTCCATCACCTTGTACGACACGCCGGACACCGCGCCGGCCAGCCCGCCGACGTCGCCGTTCCGCGCCTGATCGATCGTGCGCAGCCAGCCCTTGAGCGAGACCTCCTCGCCGGGCTTGTACAGCCTGCGGTCGTCGGTGACGTACCAGGCGAGCTGCTTGCCGCGCGGCTGGCGGAACCAGTCGCCCGACTCGCTCCAGTAGCCGGCGTCGCCGGCGACGAACGCGACGTCGTCGCCCTTGCGCGCCACCACGTAGTGCGCGCCCTTGCGCTGGCCGTCGGCGAGCGCGAGCGTCGCCATGCCGCGGTCGTCGGTCGCGCCGGCGATCCCGTAGGGCGATAGCTCCAGCGCGACCCCGCCGGCGGCCTTGCCGGTGTCGAGCTGGCTGACGTGAGCGAGCAGCTGATCGGCGTCGAGGTGGGCGTCGATCCCCAGCCGCGTCGCCTGGACCCACGAGATCAGGCGAGGCGGCGGGCCCTTGGCGGTCCACGGCGACGGCGCGATCACCGCGATCGCGTGGCCCAGCCCGCCGGGGCCGAGCGCCGGCCGGAGATCGACGTGGGTCTCGGACAGCTGGTTCGGCGCGCCCCCGGTGGCGACCCGCTGGTCGAACACCTTGCGGCCGGGCAGCTGCGGCGGGTGATCGTGGTTCCACCGGTTGCGCATCGCGGTGCGGTAGGCCTCGAAGTCCGCCGGCGTGACCGCGTAGAGCTGGACGGACAGCCGGTCGTAGCCCGTGCTGAACACATCGAGCGTCGGCCGGGCCGCGGCCGGGTCGAGCACGACCATCCCTTCGGGGCCGAAGAACGTGGGCGTGGCGTCGCCCACGCTCCACGTCAGCGGGGCGTCCTTGCCGAGCGCCTGGCCGAACTCGTCGACCACGCCGCGCGACACCACGACGCTGTACCGGGTGCGCGGTGCGGTCAGCCCGACGAGCTGCACCCCCCGGCCGGCGGCGACCACCTTGATACCCGGGATCGCCGGTGTGATCGCGATCTGCCGGTCCTCGAACCGCTCGGCATCGAGCGGGTTGTTGAACTCGATCGCCAGCGGCATGCCGGGCCGGCACTCGCTGCCCCAGCCGCACTGCGAGCGCTCGATCCGCAGCGGCGGGTAGGTCGAGAACTGGAACGACTGCGGCTGCCGGGTCACCCCCGGGCCCTCGGCCGACGGCGTGCCGGCGCCGACCTCGACCTCGACCACGGCGTCCGGCGGCAGCGGCTCGGTCGCGCGGAACGCGAGCCACCGGCCGTCCTGCTCGCCGCGCCGCGCGCCGTCGACCATCGCCGCGAGCGCGGGGTCCCGGGCGATGTCCGCCGCGTCGAGCGCGCGCACCGCCCGCACCTGGCCGGCCGCCTTCACCGTGACCCGCGCCAGCACCGCCGCCGGATCGATCTTCTGATCGAACAGCGCGAACATCGGCGCGTCGAGCCGCTGCGGCGAGCCCGCGGGGGAGTGCGACACCAGCGCCGGCGGCGGGGTCTCGAACGCGAACGCGACCGGCCTGGCCAGCTTGCCGCCGGTGGCGCTCGCCGTGCCGGCCGGGATCTCGACGCGGTAGCTCGTGGCCTGGGGGAACCGGACGTCGGGGTGAAACACGATCGTCCGGGTGCCGATCCATCGCCAGCGGCCCGGCGGCTGCGGCGTCAGCTGGACCGGCGTGACCTGCGCGGCGTCGCCCTGCGAGGTGACCGCGACCATCGGCTGGCTGAACGTGACGCTGAGCTCGGGGGCGAGCGGCACGGCGCCCTCGGGCATGTACCGCACCACGCGCAGCTCGCCGGCCACGCCCGCCGGTGGCGGGGCGCCCGACGACGCCGGTGGCGGGAACGCCGCCTGGATCGTCTGCCCGGTCCGCGGCGGCGGCTGCGACCGGCCGCGCAGCGCGAAGCTCTGGACATCCTGCGGCTCGGCTGCGATCGGCTTCATCCGCGCCAGCAGCTCGCCGGCCTCCGCGTCGGGCAGCGCCCGGGCCGGCGCGAGCCGGGCGTGGTCGACCGCGGGCGGCTCCGCCTTGCCGCTCGATACCCGGAGCTCCAGGCCGGGCGGCACGTCCCTGGCCTGGACCAGCGCGTGCTCCGGAGGCGCGGCGCCGCTGCCGGCCGGCGCGTTCATCCCGCCGCCGCCGCCGCCGCGGCCGCCGCACGCGCCGGCTCCGAGGACGGCGAACGCCAGCACCGCCGGCGCGAAGCTGCGAGGCGAGGACGAAGATTCGGGCATTGCGGATCCTCCACGAACGGTTGACAACGCACCAGCGGACGCTTCGCGTTACGGCAACCGTCGCGCGCACGGCCGGGCAACGCAAGCCGACGGGTGCGCCTCGCGCAGGAATCCGCCGCAAGGATTGCGCTGCGTTGTCGACGACCACAGGGTCACGCCGGCCGGCCTCCGAGGTCTTCCGCCTGCGGCCCAGCGGCGCGTCGACACATTCAGTTCAGCGACTGCGGATCGAGCGCGTGGCGGAACAGCACGGCGCGATCGACGACCTCGGTCGCCGACTCGTGGGTCGCTGCGAGGATCACCGGCGGCGCGACGTGGGCATCGAACGCCTCCTTCCAGCGCGCCGCGCACAGGCACCAGCGATCTCCCGGGCGCAGGCCGGAGAACCCGGCGCGCGGGGTCGACAGATCGTTGCCGCGGCTCGCCGAGAACGCGAGAAACTCCTCGGTCATCTCCGCGCACACCACGTGGCGCCCGGCATCGCGCTCGTCGGTCTCGCAGCATCCGGTGCGAAGGAAGCCGGTCATCGGCCGGGTCGAGCACGCCTCGAGCGGCAGGCCGAGCAGGTTAAGCTGGGACGACGACATGCTCGGAACCATAGCGCAGCGCGCGCGGACCGCGGGGCCGGCGCGTTTCAAACCGTTTCACCGGGCGCGCCCGGCGCTGCGGGATCTGCGAATTGACGCGCGGCCGCCGCTGGCGCGACGCTTGCTGCTGCACCACGACGGCCACCGAGGGGGGTTCCGATGCTGTTTCGCCAGCTGTTCGATCCCGAGACCTCGACGTACACGTACCTGCTCGCCGACGACGCGACGCGCGAGGCGATCCTCATCGATCCGGTGCTCGATCAGCTCGAGCGCGACATCACCCTGGTCCGCGAGCTCGACCTCGAGCTGCGCTACGCGCTCGACACCCACGTCCACGCCGACCACGTCACCGCGCTCGGCTCGCTGCGCGAGCGACTCGGCGCCCGGACGGTGATGTCCGAGCGCGCCGGCGTCGGCTGCGCCGACCTGCTGGTCAAGGACGGCGACGTGATCCGGTTCGACAGCTGCGGCGTCGAGGTCCGCGAGACCCCGGGCCACACCTCGGGGTGCGTGAGCTACGTGACGGTAGACGGTACGATGGCGTTCACCGGCGACGCGCTGCTGATCCGCGGCTGCGGCCGCACCGACTTCCAGGGCGGCGATCCCGTGGAGCTGTACCGCTCGATCCACACCCGGCTGTTCACCTTGCCGGGCGCGACGCTGATCTACCCGGGCCACGACTACAAGGGCCGGACTGCGAGCACCGTCGACGAGGAGCGCCGGCACAACCCGCGGCTCGGCGGTGGCAAGACCTGCGACGAGTTCGTCGCGACCATGGGCAAGCTGTCGCTCGCCTACCCCAGGCGCATGGACGTCGCGCTGCCGCGCAACCTGCACTGCGGCATCGCGGCGGTCACCGGCGAGCCGCCGCCGGACCGGCGGTGGGCGCCGGTCGAGGTCAGCGCCGGCGGGATCCCCGAGGTCGCCCCCGAGTGGGTCGCCGCGCACGGCGCCGAGGTCCGCCTGCTCGACGTGCGCGAGCCCGCCGAGCTCACCGGCGAGCTCGGCCACATCGCCGGGATCGAGCCGGTGCCGCTCGGCCAGCTGCCCGGTCCGCTCGAGGCCGCGCCGCGCGACCGCCCGATCGTGTTCGTGTGCCGCTCGGGCGGCCGCTCGGGCAAGGCCGCGCTGCTCGCGGCGAGCCTGGGCTTCGAGCGCGTCGCGTCGATGCGCGGCGGCATGACCGCGTGGAACCAGCGGCGCTATCCGGTGGATCGATAGATAGGGGGCGTTCCCGTCCCCCTCTGGCCCGGCAGAGCCGGTCCATTCACCCCTCCGCGCGTCGCGTCGCGCGGGTCGATCGACAGGGGACTTTCCCGTCCCCTCTGGCCCGGCAAAGCCGGTCCATTCACCCCTCCGCGCGTCGCGTCGCGCGGGTCGTGATCGATCACCGCGGTCGAGGCCGCCGGCGCCGCGAGCGCCCCGGCTGGCTTGCCCTCGACCGTCTTCTCCCCCGCCGCCGGCGGCTCCGGGCGCGGCTCGACGGGACCGCCCGACAGCTGGACCCCGAGGGCGACCGCACCGCCGGCGACCGCGAGCACCGCGCCGGAGAGCGCCAGCGCGCGCTTGCAGCGCGACGCGTGCCCGCCCTCGGTCACGGCGCGGATCAGCGACGCCACCGCGGGATCCGCCGGCGCCAGCGCGCTGGCGCGATCGGCCAGCGCCATCGCGCGCGGCAGCTTGGCCTCGACGAGCGCGGCGTGCGCGGCCGCGACCAGCGCGCCGACCACCACCGGCGTGCGCGCGCCGAGGAAGCCGTCGGGATCCTCGAAGTACGCCGCGAGCTCCTCGCCCGGATCGCCCAGCCCGCTGCCGATCGCCAGCGCGCGCAGCTCGGCCGCGGCGGCCGTGGCGCTGGCCGGCCGCGACCCCGGGTCTCCGGCCATCAGCCGCTCGATCTGGCGCGACAGGTCCGGCCCGCACGCCGGCCGCCGCCGCACCGGTGGCACCGGGTTGCCGGCCGCGATCATCGACATCACCTTCGCCGGCGGCCCGCCGTAGGGCAGCGCGCCGGTCGCCAGCTGGTACAGCGTGGCGCCGAGCGAGTACAGGTCGCTGCGCGACGTGGCGGTGTCGCCGCTGGCCTGCTCCGGGCTCATGTACGCCGGCGTCCCGAGCAGCGCGCCGGTCCGGGTGACCAGCGAGTCCTCGGTCTCCAGCCGGGCGACCCCGAAGTCGCCGAGCAGGAGCCGGCCGCCGGGCGCGATCAGCACGTTGGCCGGCTTGACATCGCGGTGGATCACGCCGGCGGCGTGCGCCGCGGCCAGCGCGTCGCCGAGCAGCGCGCCGATGCACGCGGCGACCTCGGCGAGCATCGCGCCGCGCTGCTCGATCTCCTGGAGCAGCGTCCGGCCGCGGATCAGCTCCATCACGATGTAGGGCGGCTCGGCGTCGCCGCCGCCGACGTCGTAGATCCGCAGGATGTTCGGGTGCTCGAGCCCGGCGGCGGCGCGGGCCTCGCGGTGGAACCGGCGCACGATCTCGGGCCGGCGCGCCAGGTGCGGGAACAGCACCTTGACCGCCACCTCGCGGCGCAGCTCGCGGTCGCGCGCGCGGTACACCGTCGCCATGCCGCCCTCGCCGAGCTCGTCGCCGAGCTCGTAGCGGCCGAGCCGGTCGCCGGTCCGCACCCGGCGCAGCCCTCGGCGCGGGGCCTCGCCGACCACCGTGTCGAGCTCACCCGCCTGCTCCGGCGGCGGTCCCGACCCGTCGATCGATAGGGGACGTTCCCGTCCGCTCTGGACCGGCGAAGCCGGTCCATTCACCCCTCCGCGCGTCGCGTCGCGCGGCTCGATCGAGAGAGGACGTTCCCGTCCGCTCTGGACCGGCGAAGCCGGTCCATTCACCCCTCCGCGCGTCGCGTCGCGCGGCTCGATCGAGA
>JBGQCL010000459.1:0-9354 GCA_041495365.1 Kofleriaceae bacterium
CAAGCTCGACAGCCTGGGCGAGCGCACCCTCGCCGAGCTGGTCGAGCGCCGCAAGAGCTTCACCGCCCGCAGCGTCGATCGCCTGATCAAGGTCGCCCGCACCGTCGCAGATCTGATGAGCCAGGACGACATCGACGCCGGTTGCCTGCTCGAGGCCGCCGGCTTCCGCGACGTCGACCCGCTCGCCGATCTGGTCTCCGAGGTCGCCCTGCTCCGGTGACGCCATGCCGTCGTTCGATCATCGACAGTGGCGTGACTACCGAACGCCCGCGGGCGCGCGCCCGGTGAAAGAGTTCCTGGACAAGCTGACCGATGAGGAAGCGGCCGCGCTCGCTGCCGGGATGCGAGACGTGAAGCAACGAGGCTTGGTCGCTGCCAGGCACCTCCGCGGTGAGATCTATGAGGTTCGTGCGGACGCAGCGAACCGCAGCTTCCGGCTGCTGTTTGCTTGCGAGGGCCGCTACAGTCAGATCCTGCTCTCCTTGTCCGTCTACGAGAAGCGGACCCAGCAAGCACCCGCGCGAGAAATAGCCCTGGCAGAGAAGCGCCTGGCCGATTGGCGTTCGCGAGGGAAGAACTGACGCCATTCTGCGGCCGTAGCGTGGATGACATATCGTTGACGCTATGGCTCGCACGCTATAGACTTACAACCATGGCGACGGACTTTCTCGACGAAATTGAGGCCGCGCGAACCGCGGACAATCCGAAGTTTCCTCGCCTCGTGGCCGAGGCTGCATGGCGGCGGAAGCTCGCACGGAAACTGGTTACGCTCCGCGAGCGGAAGCAATTGACCCAGACCGTGGTGGCCGCGCGGATGCGCACGTCGGCTTCGGTGGTGTCGAAGCTGGAGGCCGGAGGAGACGTGAAGATGTCGACGCTTCAGAGGTACTGCGCTGCGATCGGAACAGCGGTACCGCTGAGGTAAGACAGGAACTGAAGGGGCCCGACCGACATCTTCGGCGATCCTGCCACGCGAAGGCCACGGTTCGGCCAGCTCGACCCGGGAGCGGAGAGCCACAAAGCGTGATGATTCCAGATGGTTTCACCCGATCCTGTTCTGGCACCGGACGACGTCCGCCAGGGCCGCCGCCTCGCCCCCCAAAAACCGGTCCGGGGCGCGCATCCTTTTCGACCCGCCGATCGTCATCGCTCCGATGAAAGCCGAGCTCCTCTACTTGCTCCTCACCGCGCTGCTCACCAGCGTCCTCTGGATTCCGGTCGTGATCGGCTATGTCTCCTCCCGCGGGGCGCTGACGCCCGCCGGGTACAGGAAGGCGCCCGACACGCCGCTCCCCGACTGGGTGAACCGCGCCAACCGCGCGCACCAGAACGCCGTCGAGAACTTCGCGCCCTTCGCGGCAGTGGTGCTCGTCGCCCAGGCGCTCGGCATCTCCACGCCGGTCACCCAGGCGTCCGCCGCGGTCTACTTCTACGCGCGCGTCG
Source organism: Kofleriaceae bacterium (assembly GCA_041495365.1). Taxonomy (GTDB): domain Bacteria; phylum Myxococcota_A; class Polyangia; order Haliangiales; family Haliangiaceae; genus JABFXX01. The sequence continues at coordinate 1,444 of JBGQCL010000459.1, forward strand.
CCCACGCCGTGATCCACATCAGCGGCTTCGGCCGGTTCCGGGCGAGGACGGTGTTGTTCTCGGTGGCGTGGATCGCGTTCATCGTGTTCGCCGTGGTGGTGCTGGAGCACGCGCTGTAAAACAGGAGCTCGCCGCTTCGAAGCGCATGACGCCTCCCACTTCCTCGATCGACACACCCCGGCTCAGGCTCGTGGCGGGGACCGCGCTCCTTCACGCGGCCGAGCTCGAGGACGCGACGGCGCTCGGTCCGCTCCTCGATGCGGAGGTGCCGGCGGACTGGCCGCCCACCGACGGCGAGTACGATCGCGACGCCATCGGCTTCTTTCTGCGGCAGCTCACCGCGGCGCCCGACGTGATCGGCTGGCACAGCTTCTACGTCGTCACCCGCGCCGAGTTGGGAGCGCGCGCGCGCCTCGTCGCCAGCGCCGGCTATTTCGGACCGCCCGACGAGCGCGGTTCGGTCGAGATCGGGTACACCGTGGTCGCCGATCGTCGCGGTCGCGGCTATGCCACCGAGGCGGTCCGAGCCCTGGTCGCCCGCGCGTTCGAGCGCGGCGCGACGCGCGTCCTCGCCCACACCCGCCCGGACAACCTGTCCTCGATCGCGGTGCTGACGAAGTGTCGCTTTCGACCGCGCGCCGTGACCGAGCGTCCCGAGATGCTCGGCTTCGAGAGGCTGCGGGAGGCGTAGCCGCGAAAGATCAACGGGAGTCCGAGAATCGCGATCCGCCTGGTCGGCGTCGAGCTTCGAGCAGCGCTGTTGACCGTTGCTGGAACGGCGTGCACCGATCGTTCACATCCTCATTATTGGCGCGGGGCGTAGCGTCGCCCGCGCCAGTCGAACGGGCCCTCGTCGCCCGCGCGCTCGACCTCGTCGTTGATGCCGTAGGCGACGCCGCGGAGCCGGGCGGTCGCAGCCGCGCGATCGCGGGGCATGACCTCGGCGAGGCGCGCGGCGGCATCGTCGAGCGCGCCCAGCGCGCGGTGGCGCGAGAGCTCGAAGTCGAGCCAGCCGGCGCGCGCGTCGTCGGCGCGCAGCCGATCGCGCTGGGCGGCGGCGATCACCGCGACGCCATCGCGCACGACCGGATCGGGATGGTCGAGCAGCGCCAGGAGCGCCGGAACCGCCTCCGGGCGGATCGGCTGCTCGTAGAGGTGGAGCAGCGGGCGGTACTGGTCGGCCGCGATGCGCGCGACGTTGTAGCGCATCGCGAGCTCGTCGGTCGGGCTGACGATGAACACCGCCACCGCGAGCGCGAGCGCGTCGAGCTGGCGGCGCATGACCCACAGCATGGTGCGGCCGCGCGCGACCTTGTACACGACGATCGCCAGGCCCAGCGTGGCGAGCGTGGTCCCGAAGATCCCGACGATGCGCAGCTGGGTCAGCCCGCTGTAGGCGATGTACATCGCGATCCGGCGGAACGTGCCGGCGGCGAGGAGGAAGTTCTGCGCGGCCCAGATATATGCGAGTGCGCGGGCGAGCCGGCCGCGGGGATGGTGCTCGATCGGTCCGCGAAACAGCGCGCCCAGGACGATGGTGCTGAGCACGAACGCGACGGTGAGCCAGGCGGTGCCGGCGTGCGCGTACTCGGTGTGGGTGATGCCGCTCGGCGCGTGGCCGCCCCACAGGTACACGGCGTCGAACGCGTTGTAGCCGAGGAACAGCGCGTTGAGCGCGATCATGCCGTTGCGTGCGAGCGCCAGGCGCGACGCCGCCGGGACCTCGTCGCCGGGCTCGGAGACGTGCGCCGCGCCCAGGCGCGCATCGAGGCTCGCGATCGAACGGATCGCCGGCCGGAGCAGCGCCGCGGCCGCAGCCGCGCAGCCGGCCCAGAACGCGAAGCGCACCGGCGATGGCCAGCCGACTCCGCTCACCAGATCGAGCGCGCTGCCGAGCCAGCCCTGGATCACCGGGTTGGCCGCGGCGAAGATCGCGCCGAACACGACGACGAGCGCGGCGGGGATGGTGACCGCCGCCCAGCCGGTGCGCAGCCGCGCCGGCCGTGCCCACCGCGCCACGGCGGCGCCGAAGCCGCCGAGCTGGCGGAGCGCGCCCCACGCCGAGCCGAGCGCCGAGGCGGCGAGCTCGGGGAGGAACGGGCGCGACATCCGCAGCGCGATCGCGAAGGCCGGCAGCATCGCCATGCCCAGCGCGGTGGCGCCCGCGCTCGACTGCCAGAGACAGCGGGCGGCGATCAGCGCGAGGATCGCCGAGATCGCAGCGAGCCGCGGCGACCGCGTGCGGGGTTCCGAGGCGAACCACACGATCGCCGGGACGCCGACGAACAGCGCGGCGAGGCCCGCGCCGCCGCCGGCGCCCTGGTAGAGCGCGAGGTCGGCGAGCGCGACGATCGCGACCAGCGCCGCCACCTCGAGCCCGCGCACCCGGGGCGGGCGCTGGAGGAGGATCGCCGGTGGCGGGGCCCCCTGCCCGGTGACGATCTCGCCGAGCGCAGCGAGCGCCGAGGTCGCAGCGGCGGGTGGCGAAGCGCCCTGCTCGGTGACGATCTCGCCGAGCGAGCCGGGTGCCGAGGTCGCGGCGGGCGGAGCGGCGGTGGTGGCCGATGTCGCTGGGGATCCGGCAGGTTGCATGACGGATCAGACGTCCGGCGCAGGCCGTTCGTTGTGCCGCTCGCGCGCCTCGTACGACCGCTCACCCCGCCCGTGCGACCGCTCGGTCGCGGGGGTGCCGGGCGGCGGCACTCCCGGCGTGGCCGGGCGCCGATCTCGTCAGGCGATGCCGAGCCGGCGGCGCAGCCGGCGCGCTGCCTGGCGCGACACGTCGACGCTCTTGCCGCCCGCGATGCGCGCGACGTAGCCGCCGCTCAGCACCGGCTCGAGGCGCTCGACGTGCAGGAGGTTGACGATCGCGCGGCGATGCACGCGCTCGAAGTGCGGCGCGGACAGCCGCTGCTCGAGCTCCTGCAGGGTCGCATCGGCGAGGATCGCGCGATCGCGGGTGTGCACGGTGACCAGCTGGCCATCGAACACGGCGTGGGTCACCTCGTCGGGGCCGAGCAGCACCACGCCGGTCCGGGTGGCGATCGCCAGGCGCGCCAGCGGCGCGGCGGCATCGTGCGCGTCACGACCGAGCGGCGCATCGAGCTGCCGGCGTGCGCGATCGAGCGCCTTCTTGAGCCGGACCTCGTCGACCGGCTTGACCAGGTAGTCGGTCGCGCCGACGTCGAACGCGGCGACGGCGTGCTCGGGATGCGCGGTGAGGAAGATCAGGTAGGGCCGGTCCTCCGGCATCTGCAGCACGGTCTCGAGCCCGGTCATCCCCGGCATGTGGATGTCGAGCACGACGAGGTCGACGTCCTCGGCCGCGAGCCGGGCCAGCACCTCGCCGCCGCTCGCGCACTCGGCGACGACCTCGACGCCCGGCTGCGCGGAGAGCAAGCGCGCCGCACGCCGCCGCGCGATCAGCTCGTCGTCGCACACCAGCACGCGCAGCGCCAGCGTCACGATCTCACCTCGGATCTCGCCTCGAGCGATCGCGGCATGCGCACGGTCACGCGCGTGCGGTCGCGGTGGTCGCCGTCGGCGCCGATCGCGAACGAGGCGCGGCCGCCGTAGGCCAGGACCAGCCGCTTCTCGACCATCGGCAGCCCGCTGCCGCCTTCGCGCGGTCCCTGGTACGCGCCGGGGTTCACCAGATCGATCACGAGCGTCGCGGCGTCCGCGCGCACCGAGAGCGCGACGCCGCCGCGGTGGCCGGCGCCCGGTCCATGCTTCATCGCATTCTCGGCGATCGGCAGCAGGATCATCGGCGGCACGTCGCTGTCCTCGACGCCGGCCTGGACGTCGCGCTCGTACACGAACAGCTCCGGATCGCGGATCAGGTGCATCCGGAACAGCGCGTCGACCAGCTCGAGCTCCCTGGCGACCGGCCAGTGGGGGGTGCGGATCGCGCTCATGATCGCGTGCAGCATCGACGACAGCGCGAGGATCGCGCGCTCGGCGACCAGGCCGTCCTCGCGGCACCACTCGGCGATCGCGTTCAGCGTGTTGAACAGGAAGTGCGGATCGAAGTGGCTGCGCAGCGCGAGCAGCTGGGCGTGCTCGGCCTCGCGCTCGAGCGCCACCGTGCGCGCCTGGCTCGCCCGCAGGTGCCGCTCGAGGTCGATGTCGCGCGCGAGCCCCCAGCCGCCGACCCAGAACAGCGCCACCGACACCAGCGTCCCGGGAAACGTGGTGAGCAGCGTGCTGCCCATGCCGAGCGCGCCCGGCAACCAGCGTCCGATCCCGAACATCAGGCCGATGCCCGCCGCGGCGTACGCGCCGGCGCCGACCAGCCGCGAGGCCCGCGGCCGGTGCAGCGGAAACAGGTAGCGCCACAGGGTCGGTGCGACGAGCAGGAAGGCGGCGCACATCAGCATCCCGATCGGCAGCGCCATCAGGTCGAGGCTGAAGCTGCGCTGCAGGGCGAGCAGCGGCACCACGACGACCGCGATCGGAAACAGCCGCCGCGGCGCCGCCAGCCCCGCCATGGTCTCCGCGAACACCCGCGAGAGCGGCAACATGTCGCGGACCCCGGTGCGCACCGGGCGAGGATACCATCGCGCACGATCCGGCCGCCGCGTTCCGCCGTCGGCGCGGTCGGCGGCGCGTCCCCGCCAGGCCGCGCTACGCGGACTCCGGCGGCGCCGCGCTCACGGCGCCGCCGAGCTCCGTTGATTCAGCCGGTGAGAGATGTGCAGCGACGAGACGTGCGCGTGCGACGCCGGGGATGAAGCTCACCCCGGCCGGCGCCGCAGCGTCGCGATCGCGGTCGCGAGCGGGGCGTCGGCGAGGCCGAAGCAGTCGCGCAGCAGTGCGCCGAGCTCGGCGTCGACCCCACCATCCCCCACCACCGCGGTCCCGGCGGCGGCCCCGCCGGCGAGCGCGGTGCGCAGGCCCATCGCCTTGGCCATGAACGCCGGGCCGGCCGCCCCGAACTGGGCCTGGAAGTGCTGCGCTGCCACGCGCGCCGCGGCCGGATCCAGGCCGAGCAGCGGCTGCAGCGCCGCGCTCGCGGCATCGGCGTCGCCCTTCATGATCGCAGCAGCAAAGTCGCGGAACGTGACCTCGGCCATCGCAGGGACGCTACTGCACGGCCGCGCCGTTCGCCACCTCGGCGACCCCGTCCACGCTGCCCGCTCGTCGAGCCCGGCCTCACCATCGGGATGGCTGCGCCCCGGTGACCCGGCGAGGGTGCCCGTGCGCTCGGGCAGGTACGCACGGATTGCGTGAATCGCCGAACTGCCCGACGCCACACCCGGCGAGACGGACCGTGGACGGGCTGGCACTTGACTTGAATCATCCCCGAGTTACGGAAGCACCATGGTGTCAAGCGAACCTCGCAAGCCGGTCGGCGCGGAGCCGGAGCTGCCGGGACCACCCGCAGGGCCGGAGCTGCCGGCGTCCCCGGGCGAAGCCGCGCCCAGACTGGCAGCCAGCGCGCCGCCGGAGGCCACGCTGGACGCGATCGGTGAGGCGGCCGCAAGCGCGGTCTCGCGCAGCGAGACCGGTGGGATGGACCGCCTGGCCGCGGTGCGCGCCCTGCGCAACCTCGAGGCGACCGAGGCGCGGCTCGAGCGCAACGCCCGGCGCGAGGCCGAGGAGACCCGCGGCAAGCTGGTGCAGGAGCTGCTGCCGGTGCTCGACAACCTCGACCGCACGATCCGCGCGGCGCAGGGCGGCCGCAACGATCCGGCGCTGCTGGAGGGCGTGCGCATGGTGCGCCAGCAGCTGGAGGGCGTGCTCCGCGGCTACGGCGTGGAGCGGATCGAGGCGATCGGCCAGCGCTTCGACCCCGCGGTCCACGAGGCGATCGGGATGATCGCGGTCGACGACCCGCAGCGCCACGGAGCCGTCGTCCACCAGGCCGAGCCCGGATACCGGATGTCCGGCCGGCTGCTGCGCCCTGCCCGGGTCAGCGTCGGCAAGCTCGTCGCGCCGCTGCACCGCCCCGCGCCGTTCTGGCGCTAGGAGGAGCCCCTGGCGCACGTCGCTCTGGCACGGACCGGGAACCGTGGCCCTGGACCGGTCCATCGGTCGCAAGCTCTCCGGCCGGGCGCCGCGGGCGCCGCGCTCAGCCGGCGCCCTGGCCGCAGCCGCTGCAGAACCGCGCGCCGGACGGCAGCTGTGCTCCGCATCCGGTACAGAACGGCTGGGCCGCGCCCGACCCGGTCGGCTTGCCGCAGCTCGCGCAGAACTTGGCGCCCGGGGCCAGGCCCGCCCGGCAGTGCGGACACTGGCTGATGATCTCGGCGGTCGGATCGAAGCCCTTGACCTGGTCGACGCTGCGCAGCTTCTCGGCCACCTGCTGCGCGGCGATCTGCGCCTGCTGCGCGGCGGCCTCCTCGGCGAGGTTGGGGGCGCAGTTCTCGCACAGCTGGCGCTGCTCGTTCCAGCACACCTCGGGGCACACCCACTGGCCGCACCGCGTGCACTGGTGGAACTTCGGCCGGATCTCCTCGATCGCCTCCTTGAACGCCTTGTCCCATGCCGAGCCGCGCAGCCCGTCCTTCATGTACTCGCCGGCCTGGCCCGCCGCCCACAGGTTGTGGCCGCCGAACAGGCTGCCCAGCCCCTTGGCGATCTTGGCGCCGACCCCGAGCGCCGACGCATGAAACGTCGAGCGATAGCCGTTGCCGCACTTGTCGCAATGAAACTCGAACTGGTACCCGGTGTCGTTGCTGTGATCCGTGTGGTTGCGCGTGAACGCGATGCTCCCCATGTTCGGCCAGTGTACCGAAATCCCGGCGCCGTGCGTTGCCGCGGCAACCTGCCCCGGCCGTCAGGTGTTGCAGCGCGCTACCCGGCCAGCGCGACGGCGAGCGCGACGGCGACCTCGGCATTGTGCAGCGCGAGCGCGCGGTTGGCGCGGATCGACGCGCCGCCGGTGACCTGCGCCAGCCGCGCGAGCAGGAACGGCGTCAGCTGCTTGCCCGCGATCCGCGCGGCGGTCGCCTCGGCGAGCGCGGTCGCGATCGCGATGTCGAGCGCGGTCGCGTCGAGCGCCGCGACCTCCGGGATCGGGTTGCAGATCAGGATGCCGCCGGCCTCCAACTCGTCCCACCGCGCGCGCGCGATCGCGGCGAGCTCGCCCGGCGTGTCGGCGCGGTGGTCGAGCGCGATGCCCGACTTGCCGGTGTAGAACGCCGGGAACTCGGCGGTGCGGTAGCCGATCACCAGCACCCCGAGGGTCTCGAGCGTCTCGACCGTGCGCGGCAGGTCGAGGATCGCCTTGGCGCCCGCCGACACCACCGCGATCGGCGTGCGCGCCAGCGCGACCAGATCGTGCGACACGTCGCCGGTATCGCCGCGGTGCACGCCGCCGATCCCGCCGGTCGCGAACACCCGGATCCCGGCGCGTGCGGCGAGCACCGCGGTCGCGCTCGCGGTCGTGGCCGCCGAGCCGCCGCGCGCGATGTGGACCGCGAGGTCGGTCGCACCGGCCTTGGCGAGCCGGCTGCCGTCGCGCGCGACCCGCTCGAGCTGATCGCGCGACAGCCCGACGCAGCACCGCCCGTCGACCACGGCGACCGTCGCCGGCACGGCACCGCCCGCGCGCACCGTGGCCTCGAGCTCGCGCGCGATCGCCAGGTTGTCGGGCCATGGCAGGCCATGCGCGATGATCGTCGACTCGAGCCCGACCAGCGGGCGGCCCGCAGCGTGCGCGGCCGCGACCTCGGGTGCGAGCACCAGGTTCACCCCGGAGTTATCTGCGATCGCGCGGGCGGCCGGTAGTCGTTTCGTCACCGGCGGCCGGCTGCGCGGCGACCGGCGGGCCTGCGCAATCGAGCCCACGCGAGCCGCGGCGAGTTATTCCGCCCACGGAATATCGACTAGCGCAGCTCGAACTCCTTGCAGAACGCGACCTCGGTCGGCGGCGAGCCGTCGGGGCCGGGGGCATCGAGCGGCCAG
>JBGQCL010000460.1:0-9315 GCA_041495365.1 Kofleriaceae bacterium
GCCGGTCCATTCACCCCTCCGCGCGTCGCGTCGCGCGGGTCGATCGACAGGGGACTTTCCCATGACCCCCTCTGGGGATGGCCCGGCACAGCCGGTCCATTCACCCCTCCGCGCGTCGCGTCGCGCGGATCTGCATCGTGCGGACCGGAGCCCGAGGCGACGGTGTCGGGCACGGGCACCGGCCCCGACGGCTGCATCGACACCGGGCCGGACATCGCGCTGGCCGCGGATGCCTCCGTGGGAACCGGGACCGCGTCGAGCGCCGGCCTCGCCTCGCCCGCCGGATGCGGCGCCGGCCTCGCCTCGCCCGCCGGATGCGGCGCCGGCCTCGCCTCGCCCGCCGGATGCGGCGCCGGCCTCGCCTCGTCCGCCGGATGCGGCGCCGGCCTCGCCGTCCACGGCGCGCCGTCCACCGACGACGACGCGGGCCCTCGCGCGCCGGGCCCCGCCGCGGGTCCCGACGAGGTCGCTGCAGGTCCCGGTGCCGGCATCGCCGTGCGCCCGGGCGGAGCCGGCCGAGGCGCGGGGGCGGTGCCGCTCGGCCGCGGCCGATCCTTGGGGCCGCCTCCGCCGCCCGCCCGCACTGGCTTGCCGGCGAGCCGCGCTTCGAGCTCGCCCAGCCGATCCAGCAGGTCGCCGAGCGGGACCAGCGGCTCGACCGTGGCGACGTCGATCAGCGCGCAGTCGAGCACGAGCCGCGGCTGCAGCGTCTTGCCGAGCTCGTCGCAGCACCGCAGCATGCGGTCGAACATCTGGGTCACCCGCGAGCGATCGAGCGCCGACGCCTCGGCGGTCAGCTCGGCGAGCTCCTCCTCGCTGGCATCGACCAGCCCGCGGCGGACTCCCCCCCGGCCGGGCCCCGTGATGACCTGCAGCACCGAGAGATCGCGCAGGTAGCGCACGATCGCGCGCGCGAGCTGGACCTCGTCGACGCCGCGCTCGATCCCCGCGTCGACCGCGGCCAGCGCCTCGCCGGCGTCGCCCGCGGCCAGCGCGCGGACCAGCGTGCGGGTCAGCGCGCGATCCGCGACGCCGAGCACCTCGGCGACGTGGCGCTCGGTCATCGTCGCGTCGCCGACGTACGAGATCAGCTGGTCGCACAGCGACAGCGCGTCGCGCACGCTGCCGCCGGACTCGCGGACCACGAGGCTGACCGCGCCGGGCTCGATCGCCAGCTGCTCCTGCGCGAAGATCCCGGTCAGGTGCTGGGCGAGCCGCGACGCCGGAACCAGCTTGAAGTCGTAGCGCTGGCAGCGCGACAGGATCGTGTTGGGCAGCTTGTGCGGCTCGGTGGTCGCGAGGACGAAGGTGACGTGCGGCGGCGGCTCCTCGAGCGTCTTGAGCAGCGCGTTGAACGCCTCGGTCGTCAGCATGTGGACTTCGTCGATGACGTAGACCTTCTGGCGCAGCACCGCCGGCTGGTAGCGCACCGCCTCGGTGAGCTCGCGGATCGCGTCGATCCCGCGATTCGACGCGCCGTCCATCTCCTGGTAGTCCACCGAGCTGCCGTTGCTGATCGACGTGCACGCGGCGCACACCCCGCACGGCTCCGCGGTGTCGCGGCGGGCTTCCTTCGGCCCCTGGCAGTTCAGCGCCTTGCCGACGATCCGCGCCAGCGTGGTCTTGCCGCAGCCGCGCGGGCCGCAGAACAGGAACGCGTGGTGGACCCGGCCGGTCACGAACGCATTCCTCAGGGTCCGCGTGACGTGCTCCTGGCCGACGACCTCGGCGAACGTCGACGGGCGATACTTGCGGGCGAGGACCAGGTAGGACAAGGCGCTGGGGACTATACCCGCTGCCTCCGACGCTACAACGCCAGCGTCTCGCAGATCTGCTTGGCCTGGATCAGCGTCTGATCGCGATCGTCGTCGAGCCGGCCGGACTCGGCGTCCTTGTACAGCGAGCCGTAGCAGATCAGCTGCTTGCCTCCGTACAGCACGACGTAGCGGAACGCCGGCATCCCGGCTGCATCGTTGCCCTCGAGGAACCACGCGGCGCCGCGCTGGCGATCCCGGATCTCGCCGGTCAGCGCGCCGGTGTCCTGCAGGTACTTCTTGTACTGCTCGTGATCCTTCGGCGCCCTGGGCTCATCGTAGCCGTAGCGGAACGTGAACGTCCTGGTGCCCTGCGTGCCCTTGATCCGCACCACGTACTGGAACGTGCCCGCCTGACCGAGGTCGCGATCCCAGTTCGGGAGCAGCGATAGCTTGACCGCCGCGAGCTCGGCCGGCACCTTGACCGGCGCGCGCGGTGCGTCGCTGACCTGCGCCGAGGGCTCGGCGGTGGACGGCGCGCCCGGCGCCGCCGCAGCAGCCGGGCCTGGCTTGCCCGCCGGAGCGACGTCCCCGCGCACTGGCCTGGCCTCGCGCGACGCGACGGGGTCCGCCGGCTGCGCGCCCGCGCCCGCCTTGGCGCCCGCCGCCTTGGCGCCCGCCGCCTTGTCGCCCGCCGTCTTGTCGGCCGGCACGGGGTCCGGTCCGGGCTTCGCGACTCCCGCGGCGGGGTCCGCTTTCGGTTCCCCGGCCGCGCTCCCCGGCCGGGCCTCACCGGCCGCGTTGCCCGAGCCGGGCGCGACGGGCGGCGAACCATCCTTCCCCGAGCCCGCGAGCTCCTTGGCCAGATCTGCGCTGAAGCTGCCGCCCGGGCTCGCCTTGGCGCTGCCCGTGCCCGCCACCTGCGCGCTGCCCGCGCCGTCCCCGCCTTCGGACCGGTTGCAGGAAACCGAGGCGATCAGGGCACCTGCGAGCGCGGCTCTGCGCAACATCCCGGTCTCTATAGCACCCCCCAGCGCCGAAAAAGGTTGTGAGCGACGACTCGTCGCGAATCGTCGCTCACAGGGAAAGGTGGCCCCAGGCACCCGCTATTTCCGCTACCGTTGCTTCCTTCCGGACCTGGCGGGGTTCACAGCTGTTGCGTCACCCGGGACCATAAGACGTCACGCAAGTGGTGGGCGGCGGCCAGGGAGAGGGCCCGGGAGCGGCCCGGAGCGGAGGGAGAGGGATTCGAACCCTCGGTACCTTTCAGTACACACGATTTCCAATCGTGCACCTTCGGCCACTCGGTCACCCCTCCTCGTGAGGGCGGTTTCTCCGTGCTCGGCGGAGCACATGCAAGACAGGGCGGAGGGGGAGGGATTTGAACCCCCGGTGCTTTCGCACATCTGATTTCGAATCAGACACCATAGGCCACTCGGACACCCCTCCGGAGATGAGATAGACGACGAGATGACGAGGTAGATGACGAGATGGAGCGCACTGCGGGTCGTCGGTGCAATGCAGAATACGTGAGGAGCTTCTTTGCTTCGCGCTTCCCCGGGGGGGTTCCCGGGGGGGACGGACTACGGGTAGCTCGGCCCCCGCCGCAGCTCGGCGAAGAACGCCTGCAGCACCGCTGCACACTCGGCAGCGCGGACCCCCGCGGTGACCGCGACGCGGTGATTGAGCCGCGGATCGGAGACGATCTGGTACAGCGTCGCCACGGCGCCGGCCTTGGGGTTCAGACAGCCGAACACCAGGCGAGCGACCCGGGCATTGACCACTGCGCCGGCGCACATCGGGCACGGCTCCTGGGTGACGACCAGCGTCCCTTCCACCCGCCACTGCCCCAGCGCCGCGGCCGCCTCGCGCAGCGCGACGATCTCGGCATGCGCCGTGGGATCGCGATCGACCTCCCGGCGGTTGCGACCGCTGCCGGCGATGCGATCGCCGACGATCACCACCGCTCCGACCGGCACGTCGCCCGCCGCCGCGGCGGCCCGCGCCTGCTCCAGCGCGAAGCCCATCCAGTGCTCGTCGGTCATGGGCTCGTCTACCACAGAGCCTCCACCATCGAGAGTCGCTGTCGCGCCGGGAGCTGCGCGCCGGGAGCTGCGCGCCGGCACATCCCGGCACCTCGTTGCGGATCCGAGAGGGGTCGAACCTCTAACCCCCGGTTCCGTAGACCGGTGCTCTATCCATTGAGCTACGGATCCTCATCATCTGCTTCCACGGCAACCGCGCTGGCAGCCCAGGTGGGCGGCCGGCCCGGGGCCGCCCCAAGCGGCCCAAGCGCCCCAAGCGCCCCAAGCGGAGAGAGAGGGATTCGAACCCTCGGTACAGGAAAACCCCATACGCCGGTTTAGCAAACCGGTGCCTTCAGCCACTCGGCCATCTCTCCATTCCGTCCATCCCGTCCATCCCGACAGCCCCGATCGACAGCCCCGATCGACAGCCCCGATCGACAGCCCCGATCGACAGCCGCGACCGACGAACGGCCCACACCGATGCCAAACGCTCGAAACGAGCAGATCTCCCGGGTTGGACGCGACCAGACCCACGCGTCCACCCGGAACCACTTGCGTGACACTATTCGGTTATCAAGCCGACCAGCGGAGGAGGAGGGATTCGAACCCCCGGAGCTTGCGCTCGGCGGTTTTCAAGACCGCTGCCTTCGACCACTCGGCCACTCCTCCGGGCGATCCCAGAGGTAGGGGCGCAGTATAGGGACAGCCGCTCGCTTGTAAAGCCTGATCACGGACAAACCGGCGTGCCGCCAGGCGCCCGGTTTCAACGGGCCGCGGCGATCCGCTCCAGGCCTCCAGCGTAGGGTCGCAGCGCCGGTGGCACCACGATCGAGCCGTCGGCCTGCTGGTACTGTTCGAAGATCGCCACGAGGGTGCGGCCGAGCGGCAGCCCGGAGCCGTTGAGCGTGTGGACCGGGCGCGGCTTGTCTCCCGGGCCGGGGCGGTAGCGGATCTTCGCGCGACGGGCCTGGAAGTCCTCGCAGTTCGAGCACGACGAGATCTCCCGGTACGCATCCTGGCCGGGCAGCCAGACCTCGATGTCGTAGGTCTTCGACGCGCTGAACCCGAGATCGCCGGTGCACAGCGCGACCACGCGGTAGTGCAGCCCCAGGCCCTGCAGCACGCGCTCGGCGTCGCGCCGCATCGCCTCGAGCTCGTCGTAGCTGGTGTCCGGCGCGGTGATCTTGACCAGCTCGACCTTGTCGAACTGGTGCTGGCGGATCAGCCCGCGGGTGTCGCGGCCCGCCGCGCCGGCCTCGGACCGGAAGCACGCCGCGTAGGCGCAGAACTTCCGCGGCAGGGTATCGCCGTCGAGGATCTGGTCCATGTGGAGGTTGGTCATCTGGATCTCGGCGGTCGACGACAGGAACAGGTCGTTGTCGGCGACGTGGTCGGGCCCGACCGGGATGTCGAGCCGGAACACATCCTCGGCGAACTTCGGGAGCTGGCCGGTGCCGATCAGCGCCGCGCGCCGGACGATCGCCGGAGGCCACGCCTCCTCGTAGCCGTGCTGGGTGTGGAGGTCCATCATGTAGTTGAGCAGCGCGCGGTTGAGCCGCGACGCCGCCCCGCGCAGCACGGTGAACCGCGCGCCGGCGATCCGCGCGCCGCCCTCGAAGTCGAACACCCCGAGCGCGCGCCCGAGCTCGTCGTGCGGGCGCGGCGTGAACGAGAACGCCGGCTTGTCGCCCCAGGTGGACACCACCGGGTTGTCGGCCTCGCTGGCGCCGTCCGGCACGCTGGCGTGCGGCGCGTTGGGGATCACGAGCAGGTGCTGCTCGCAGACCGCCTCGAGCTGGGCGAGCTCGCCCTCGCCCTGCTTGATCCGGCTTGCGAGCGCCTTCATCCCGTCACGCGCCGCGGCGAACTCGGCCGACTTCTTGTCGAGCCGGGCCATGGTCTCGTTGGCCGCGTTGCGCTGCTGGCGCAGCGAGTCGAGCTCGCCCTGGTGCTTGCGGCGGCGCTCGTCCGCGGTCCGCCACCCGGTCACCAGCGCGGCAACCTGGGGGCCTCGTCGCAGAACGTCATCCATCCGGGCAGGGTCGAGCATGCGTGACTCCGTTCCTCGTTTTTGCAATGATCGAAAGACGTTGGCGGATCACCCTACCTCCCGCTTAACCACGCTGGCAAGCCGGGGGTCCCGATCGCCGTGGAGTCTCTCGCGGCTGGACTGCCGCTGCTCGAGCGGTCTGCTCCCGTGACCGCGGCCGACCCGGACCAGGAGCTCGCGGAGCGGTTTCGCGCCGGCGATCGCACCGCGTTCGACGCCCTGGTGCGCCGCCATCAGAAGGGCATGTGGCGGCTGATCCGGCGCTACGTCAAGAGCGACGCCGATGCCGCCGACGTCACCCAGCTCGCGTTCGTCCGCGCGTTCCGCGGCCTGGCCGCGTTTCGCGGCACGGCCACGGTGCGCAGCTGGCTGTACCGGATCGCGATCAACTGCGCGCTGTCGTGGCTGCGCGACCACCGGCGCGAGCAGCCCGCCGAGATCGGCGAGGACGCGCTGACCGATGACAACCCGGCCCCGGCCCGGCTGAGCGCGAGCGACGACCGCGCCCGGCTGCGCGCCGCGATCGCCCAGCTCCCGCCCAAGCAGAAGCTGGTCCTGGAGCTCCGTGTGTTCGCCGACCTGGCGTTCCGAGAGGTCGCCGATCTCGCGGACTGCAGCGAGAACACCGCCAAGGTCAACTTCCACTACGCGGTGAAGCGGCTGCGTGACATCCTCGGAGGCGATCATGAGCCGTGACCGCCGCGACCGCCCCCAGGCGAACGATCCCGCCGCGCGTCCGGACGCCAGCGCCGCGGTCTCCGGCGGCGCCGGCGCGACCCCGGGGACCCCGGCCGATCCGGAGCGCTCCGCCGAGCTGCTGACCGCCTACGTCGACGGCATCGCCGAGCTCCCGGCGGGCGAGCGCCGCGCGGTCGAGCGCTGGCTCGCCGACGACCCGCGGGCACGCGCCGACGCCGACGCGGTCCACGACCTGCTGGGCCGGCTGCGCGCGCTGCCGCCCACGTACGACACCGGCGAGCCGCCCGACTGGGCGGCGATGGAGCGCTCGATCCGCCAGGCGGTCGCCGACCAGGCGCCATCGCCGTGGTGGCGGCGCTGGCGATGGCTGGTGCCGGCGATGACCTGCACCGCCGCGGCCGCGATCGCGCTCGCCCTGTGGCCGAGGCCGCCGGCGGTCCTGCCGACCGGGGAGGTGGTGGTCGCAGTCGCGCGCGATGGCGCGCTACCGCCCGGCCGCGAGCCGCCGACCGGGGAGGACGTGGTCGCGCTGTGGCTCGACGGCAGCGAGGTCGACGTCGATCTGTCGCGGCCCGGGGCTCCCGGGGCGATCGACCAGATGCTCGACACCGCCGACGGCGCGGCCCCGCACGCCGACGAGCCCGACGCGGCGAGCTCGCCCGGCGACGAGATCGGCCTCCTGCCGGCGGCCGGGATGGCGTGGATCGACGACCTCGATGACGCCGCGCTCGACCGCGCGGAGCGCCTGCTCGCGCATCCTCCGGGTGGAACTCGCCCGACGCCGGCCGGTCCGGTGAGGAGCAAGGGCTGATGAGCGCGCGGCTCACCGCCTGGATCGCCGCCGCCGCGCTCTCGCTCGGGGCCGGGTTCGGCGCGCCTGCCGGTGCCCAGCCCCGACGCGCCGGGTCCGCCGCCCCGCAAGCCGCCTCGGAGCGCCGCGAGGAGATCAAGAAGCGGATCCGTGCGATGCGCGCGTACACCCTGACCGAGGAGCTCAAGCTCGACCCCGAGATCGCCGGGCAGCTGTTCCCGCTGCTCGCGCGCTACGACGACGATACCGACAAGCTGCTCGAGAAGCGGGTCGAGGTCCAGCGCCGGCTGCGCCGCGCCGAGGCGATGCGCGACCCGCGGGCGGTCGATCGCCTGATCGACGAGGCGCTCGCGAACCAGCGCAGCTTCCGCGATCTGGAGGACCGGCGGCTCGCGGAGCTGCGGAAGATCCTCACACCGTTCCAGACCGCGAAGCTCCTGGTGGTGCTACCGGACTTCGAGCGCCGGATCCAGAACCAGCTGCGCAGGGCGAGCGGCCAGCGACCCGCCGCCGCCGCCGGAGGCGCGCGCAGCGCACCCGCCGGAGCGGCCGCGGACGGCGACGACGATCCCGAGCTCGACGAGGCCCCACCGCCCCGCCGGACCCGGCCGCGCCGGGAGGCCCCCGCGCCTGCGGGGCCGCCGTCGTCCGGCGCTCCCGGCAACACCCCGCCCTGCGATCCGGCGCGCGGGCCGTGTCGCTAGCACGGTCATCCAGCGCGAAGGCCGCGGTGGACCCGGGCGCGTATCGCACCCACCGCCCGGGCTCGGTGTGCAGCGGGGTACCAGGCCGGGGGATCAGCTTCCGTATGAGCTATGCTCCAAGGGCATGATCGAGGCCACTTGCTCGGCCTGCGGAACGCTCAATCGCGTGTCCGAAGCCAACGTGCCCGCGGGTGCGAAGTTCATCACCTGCGGCGACTGCAAGTCGCGCATCGCGATCCCGCCGCCGCCGCCCGCCCCGCCTGCCGCGAAGCTCCCGCCGCCGATCCCCTCGGCGGCGCGGCCGACCGGACTGGAGCTGACCGATCTCCCCGCGCCCAAGCGACCGAGTGCGCTCGGCCCGCTTCCTCCGCCCCAGCCCGGGTCGGCCAAGCCCGCGCCGCGGAGCGGCCTGGCTGCCGCGCTCGACCCCGAGCTCCCTGCCCCCAAGGTGACGCGCTCGGCGCACGCTGCACCGACGATCGACCTCGATGACGCGATCACCCCGTCGCCCGGCGGCGGAGTGGTCGATCTGCCGGCGCCCAAGCGACCCGCGCAGCGCTCGCCGGGCGGCGACGCCTCGCGCGGCGAGATCGTGGACCTGCCGGCGCCCAAGCTCGGGCGCGGCGAGGCCGATCTGCTGGCGCCCAAGCCGACCGCGCGGCGGGCGCCGCCACGGGGCGCTCCGGCCCCCGTCCCGCCGGAGCCATCGGGGTCCCCTCCCTCCGGATCGCCTGGCTCGATCCCCGATCTGCCGGCGCCCCGCGACCCCGCGAAGGATGCGGCGAGGACGGCGAAGGACGGCGCTGCTCGGCCGCCCGAGCCACCGGCACCCGCCGCGGCAGCGATGCCCCCCGCGCCGCACGGCCCGACGATCGCCGATCTGCCGTCGCCGCGACCGCACGACGACGCCGGGACCGCCGGCGCCGATCTCCCCGCACCCAAGGGCTTCTTCGACGACATCCCCCCGCCCGCGCGCCGCGGCGAGTCCGATCTCCCCGCGCCCAAGGGCTTCTTCGACGACCTGCCCACCGTCAAGTCCAACCCCAGGAGCCAGGCCGCCGATCTCCCCGCGCCCAAGGGCTTCTTCGACGACCTGCCCACCGTCAAGTCCAACCCCACCAAGGGGGGCACGACGGACGTCGCCCCCAAGGGCTACTTCGACAACATCCCCGGCCTCCCAAGCACCTCCAGGCCCGAGGTCCCCGCCCCCAAGGGCTACTTCGACAACATCCCCGGCCTCCCAAGCACCCCCAGGCCCGAGGTCCCCGCC
>JBGQCL010000461.1:0-9279 GCA_041495365.1 Kofleriaceae bacterium
CAACGACCAGGTGCTCACCGCCGTGGCCGCGGCGGTGCAGGTGGAAGAAGAGCGCTGGCGCGCCACCCGGGAGCGGCAGCAGATTGAAATCCAGTTGCGCAACGCCCAAAAACTGGAGGCCATCGGCCAGCTCGCCGCCGGCATCGCCCACGAGATCAACAACCCGCTCGCCTACGTCACCGCCAACCTCGAGGTCGTCGCCGAGTCGCTCGCCGCCGCGCCGCCCGCGGCCTCGCCGGAGCAGCGCGCCGAGCACGCCGAGATGCAGGCCGCGATCGGCGATGCCTGCGAGGGCGCCGAGCGCGTCCGCAACATCGTGCGCGGCCTGCGCAGCTTCAGCCGCTCCGAGGAGGAGAAGCGCGTGCCGATCGCGCTGTCCGACGTGCTCGCCGCCGCGATCCGGCTGACCGGCAACGAGGTCAAGCACCGCGCGGTCCTCGTGCTCGACCTCGCGCCGACTCCCGCGGTGCTGGCCGACGACGGCCGGCTCACCCAGGTGTTCATCAACCTCGTGATCAACGCCGCCCACGCGATCCCCGAGGGCAACACCGACGCCAACCGGATCACCGTGCGGACCCGGACCGCCCGCGACGGCCGGGCGATCGTCGAGATCGAGGACACCGGCGCCGGGATGCCGCCCGAGGTCCAGGCCCGCGCGTTCGATCCATTCTTCACCACCAAGGAGGTCGGCGAGGGCACCGGCCTCGGCCTGTCGATCTGCCACGGCATCATCAGCGGCCTCGGCGGCCAGATCACGATCGACAGCGCGCCGGGCCGCGGCTGCCTGGTCCGCGTCGTGCTGCCGCCGGCCGCCGCCGAGGCCCAGCTCGCGCCGCCGCCCGCGCTGGCGATCGCCGACGCCGCGCCGCGCCGACGCCGCGTGCTGATCATCGACGACGAGCCGCGGGTCGCCCAGGCGCTCGAGCGCATGCTGCACACCGACTACGACCTGACCCTGGTGTCGTGCGGCGCCAGCGCGCTCGAGCACGTCACCGCCGGCGCCCGCTACGACGCGATCATCACCGACGTGATGATGCCCAACATGACCGGCATCGAGCTGTTCGACCGGCTCGAGGTCCTCGCCCCCGATCAAGCCCACCGCGTGATCTTCCTGACCGGCGGTGTGTTCACCCCGCAGACCCAGGCCCGCCTGGAGGCGGCCGGCACCCCGCAGCTGCAGAAGCCGGTCGGCGCCCAGGAGCTCCGCGCGTGCATCGCCAAGCTGCTCGCCGGCCCGCGCCGCGCCGAGCGGGTCAGCGCGGTGCCGCTGCGCGATCGCGAGGCCAGCGCCGGCTGATGCGGCCCGGGGCGGCCTCGGCGGGCGGCCTCGGTCGCGGTGGCCGGCGTCGGCGGTCGGCAATCGGCATTCGGTCGCGGTGGCTCGCGGCGGCGGTCGGCGATCGGTCGCGGTGGCCGGCCTCGGCGGTCGGTAGTCGGTCGCGGTGGCCGGCGTCGGCGGTCGGTAGTCGGTAGTCGGTGATCGGCCTCGGCGTCGGTCGCGGTGGTCGGCGGTCGGCATTCGGTCGCGGTGGCCGGCGTCGGCGGTCGGTAGTCGGTGATCGGCCTCGATCACGGTGGCCGGCGTCGGCGGTCGGCATTCGGCGGTCGGTCGCGGTGGCCGTTGCCGACAGCCGTCGCCGAGTGCCATCGCTGAAAGCCGACGCTGACAGCCGTCGCCGAGTGCCGTTGTCGGCTCCGCGATGCGGCGAGTGGCGACATTGCGGCTCATACCGAGCCGTCGACTTACCAGGTGGGCCGATGGACTCAGCTCACCCCACTACATAGTCTCCCTCCGCCGGCTGGGCCGCCCTGCGCCCGTCCGCGCACGACCTCGTGCCGAACGCCGATGCGTCCTGGCAGCTGGCACCGCCGCCGCGAAGACGTGCCCCAGGGAAGACCCCGTGCGGTCGTGCGGTGATGACGGCGTTCGTCACGGGTCCCTGCGCGGATCGGTCGCGACGGGCGGAGCCCAGCCGCGGAGGTCGTCGGCCGAGGGCGTTCCCCTTCAGACATCAATGCGGAGGAAAACGATATTCGTTGCCTATGACGTCGCGCTGGATCTGGTTCGCGCCCTGCGCCCCGTGGTCGCGCAGCTCCAGAAGTACAGTACCGAGGCCGCCGATCAGGTCGAGCGCGCAGCGAGCAGCATCGTGCTCAGCCTTGCCGAGGGCGGTCGCCGCCATGGGCGCGATCCACGGCGGTTCTGGGATATCGCGCACGGCAGCGCCGGGAAGATCCGCAGGGCGCTCGACCTAGCAGATGCGTGGGGCTGGAAGGTCGAGAGCGCGCATGCACGTGCGCTGCTCGATCGCGAGCTGGGCCTGTTGTGGGGGCTCACCCGCCGCAGCCGAGCCAAGGACGCGTCGCTCCCAGCGTCCTGAGCCGGGCCACGGCCGCGGTGAGGTGGATGCGGACCCCGTGACTCGCCCGTCGATCACCACCGAAACTCCGTCGAACCACCTGGGTCCCGGACCCTCGAAGGAGCAATGCTTGGTGCGCCGTGCCCGGTCGCGCACGATGGCACGATGGACGGTGGGACCAGTGCCCTTTCCGTTGGCGCTGAACAGCCACGGATCTGCCCAGGCTCAGTACTCGTCGAAAACGCGATGACGTAGTCTGGTTGCTAGAGGCCATGCTGCTGGTTCGTTGCGTTCTGACGGTTGTTATGTGACGCCGCACGGCTCCCGCGCCTTCATCGACTTCCTCCGGGAGCAAGACCATGATGCGCGCACAGAAGCGCGCAGCACGTATCTGGTAGCGCATGCGCTGCAAGTTCCTCGATCGACAGCCACAGTAGGCCTTTGAATACCGGACCGAGTGCCGTCTCGACAAGGACTGGGAAGCCACTCCGAGTGCATTCCCAAATGCTCATTTGCAATATGCCGTACGCGCGCCCGAAACGATGCGCCGCAATCTCGCGTAGGGGCTCCAGGGCGATCCCGAGCCGGGTTCTGCCAAGACGACGGAGAGCACTGTTGTGACCCTCGCCGTCGAGCATCATCACTGTCGGCAACGCGATCACGTCCGGGTAGTCGGATGCGTCAGCACGGCGCCGTACGCAGAGCACTGAGTGAGCCGAGCCGCGAACAACCGCAGCCACCGCGCGATGCAGGCTCATCGCGCCTCCTCATCGAGCATGGACCGCAGCCACATGTAGCGATACTGAGCCCGGGCCCGCTCGCCGCGGAACAACTCTACTAAGCGACGCTTGAGCTTATCGGCCCATACAACTCCGACAGCTGCCGCGCCAGTAAAGATCACCTCCGCGGCGCTCAGCTGCGAGCCATATACGGCGCTAGCGGCACCGCCGAAGAGTGCGGCGAGGACGATGGAGCCCGTAACATGCGTAACGCGCGTTCGACGTCTACGATACAGGCGCTCCCACTCCATGAGTCGTTGCCGGACTTTGTCCCTGAGCTCGGCCACGTCCACTGAGGCATTCTGGTCGAGTTGAACGAGCTGCGCTACCAGGAGCCGGAATGCAGCCGTCCAGTCGTCTGACGGCAGGCGTTCGCCTTGAAGAAAGGACTGACCCAGATCGAGCGTGATCGCTGCCTGCGCAACGACCAGCTCGCGCGGATCGGTTTCATCGTACGATGTACGCACGTCACAGGTTCGGACAGCGAGAACGCGTTCATCCGTAGTGAATGTACAACCGAGGGCCTTGGTCCAAGGATCAATCACCAGCGCGTCGAGGAGCGCGACTAGCTTGTCATCGAGCAATACATCTTGGAGTAGCTCAGGATAGAACGTGTGAATTCGGGCGTAGCGAATCCGCGTTGCGTAACTGCGAGCGGTCTCACCCTTGCCATATCGCCTACTCCAACTCCTGGAGCTGGAGCCAATCGAGATTGCCGATGCATTGCGATCGAATACTTCGAGACCAAGCTGGTATGCGCTCTCGGCATCGAAGAGTGCATTCGTCCTTAGATTCGATGGGCGCGTCTTGCGCAGTAGACCGCAAGCGGCAAGGTAGTCGAGCCCCTCGTAACGATCAAGATTGGCGTGGAAGACCGGAAGAACTCGTCCTGCCTCAACGAGGATCATCATCTCTTCCGCTGTAACCCCGTACTGCGCGGCGAAATCGGCGGGGTCTCGATATGGGTGAATGTCGACGATCAAGCGATCGGCGAAGCACAACTGCGGCCGGACGCGTGCACAGAACACGTAGTTGGTTGTGAACCGTTGCGCGTCGAGGAAGGCGAACTCGTACTCAGGATGAAGCGCTCGGAGGAACAGCGCTGGCGAAAGTCGGTCACCTGCGGCAGCGACTGCCCGATCGACGAACTCCCGCTCGCGAGCGCGCCACTCCTCGATCCACTCGCGGTCGACCATGGTGTTCAACCCTTGGTTGCGACGACTACGGGCATTCTGGCGGAGATCCCCCCGCCAGCAAACTCCAGTTCGTTCGATACGCGGATGATTAGGCCAGACCCCTCGAACCAGCGGCGATACTTCGCGTCCCAGTCTGCTGACGGCTTATACACGTTGAACGCAGCCGCTCCTCCAGCGGTGAGAACCCTTGCGATCTCTGTGACTGCCCTCGGCGATCTCATCAAGCCGAGTACGAATGCGCCCACGACGAGATCGACGCTCTGGTCTTGCAGGTCGATGCGTTCAGTGCTCATCGACACGGGGATGAACCCGCGAGCCGCGGCGAACTGGACCATAGCTCGTGAGAGATCGGTCGCCAGCAGTCGCGCCTGCGGGAGCGCTCGACGCAGCGGGGCCAGCCCAACGCCGGTTCCACAGCCGAAGTCGAGCACCCCGCGGATGGGTAGGGAAATCGCGCTCGTAGCGAGGTTGACGAGGGCTGCGTAGACTGCGTGGTTGAATTCGACATTGACGTGGTCCTGTTCATACGATGGGGCGAGTTCTTGGAACAGTTCAGCGACCTGCACGTCGCTCGCCTGCTCGGAAATGAACAAACCGTTGCGGAGATGCTCGTAGCGCACCCCTCGCCAGTCAACGACACCGGGGAGGTCCGATCCAGTGAGTAGAAAGTACGGTGGAGGTTCCTCGATCTCGGCCGACGGGATCACCTTGCCTGACGAATCGTAGACCCAGGGAACTACCATCGCATCATGTATCGCACTCAGGCGCCTTGAACGCAACGTTCACGATTCCACAACGGACGAACGAATCCCACCGGAGCGGCGAATGAGACGACATCGCCGACGCCAGGGCGGCGGTTGCTGCAGATTTCCCGCGAGGTTGCATTTGTTAGGGCGACGTGACGCAGCATGCAATGGCCACCTCGCTGAAGACCGAAGAGGTGCCGCGGACCTTAACGGCAGCTTGATTCCTTTGTACACTGTCGAGGTTCTCGCCGTTCGCCGCGCGACGCCCGAAAAGGAGGCGGCAGCGCGTACGGCAGGAACGCCGCGAGTGGATCGCCGGGCGGCGATCCTGGCCGTGGGTCGTACTCGTCGAGGCCGTCGATCAGCAGGGCCAGCCGCTCGCCGCGCGGCCCCAGCGCGCGCTCGGACACGCGCAGCAGCGCCGCAGCCAGCCGCGCGGCCGGGGCGAGCCGCGCGTCGGCCTCCGGTTCGTGAAGATCGGGAAACCGCGTCATGATCTGCGCGACGAGCGAGCCGACCATCGCCTCCGGGTCATCCCAGTTGGCCCAGCCGCCGCGGATGAAGTGATGCGGCACCGCGTCGCCTGCCGCCTCGCGGCGGGCCAGCCAGACTGCGAGCACGGCGCTCTTGCCCATCCCCGGCCCACCGGTCACGACGACCCAGCGATCGACGCGGTCCGCGACCAGCAGCTGGTCGAGCCGGGCCAGGGGTCCGTCGCGCCTCACGAACCCTGCGTGTCGCTGCCGTTCGATCGCGAAGCTGATCGCCTCCCGCGGCAGCGGCGGCGCGGCTTGTGGCGCTTCGCCCGGCTGCGGCGAGTGCGGCTCCCGATTTTGCCGGTCTCCGGTCCACCTGGTGTCAGCCACGGCGCTGTCCTCTCCTCGCCTCCAGCTTCGCTGCCACGAACATGATCACGCGCACCGCATGGCCCCAGTCACCAACCTACCACTTCTCACCGACGCGTTGCAGAACCCGGCCGACGACGCGCTCGCCGAGCTCCAGCACTGCCTGCGGATCGACCGCGGCGCTACCTACTTACTTACTTAGGTCCCCGACGCCGGCGCGCCCTGTCTCGCGAATGACGGTACCCCGTACCGCGCGTTCGATCGCACTCACCCCGCCCTGGTCCGCGCCGCAGCGACGCGGGCCGTCGGCGAGGCGGCGAGCCAGCTGATCGCCGCGTACCTCGGCGGCGCGGTGTTCGCGCAGCGCAGCAAGCGCTCCGTGCCAGCGCACCTGTGCCGGGCCCGATTCCGCGGAATCCTCCATCCCGATCGTCACGATGCCGGCGCTGCGCCTGCCAGCTCCGCGCGCTCCCCACCCGCGCCGATCGTGCCGGACCACGATTCCGCGGAATCGCTGGTCCCGGTCGTAGCAGCTGGCGGTGCCCGTACCTGCCAGTACCGCGCGCTCCCGTGACAGCACCCATGGTGCGGACGACGATTCCGCGGAATCGTCCATCCCGATCGTCACGATGCCGGCGCTCCACCTGCCAGCTCCGCGCGCTCCCCGCCCGCGCCGATCGTACCGGACCACGATTCCGCGGAATCGCTGGTCCCGGTCGCGGCAGCTGGCGGCACCATGCCTCCCAGCTCCGCACGCTCCTCGCCCGCGCCGATCGTACCGGACCACGATTCCGCGGAATCGTCTGGTCCCGGTCGTGGCAGCTGGCGGCGCCATGCCTCCCAGCTCCGCGCGCTCCCCGCCCGCGCCGGACCACGATTCCGCGGAATCGTCTGGTCCCGGTCGTGGCAGCTGGCGGCACCATGCCTGCCAGCTCCGCACCCTCCTCGCCCGCGCCGATCGTGCCGGACCGCGATTCCGCGGAACCGGACAGGCGCTCCTTCGGACTCTGGTACGGTCAGCCGGTCGATGCCCGGCCACGCTCCGCTCCTCGACCGACAGCGCACGCAGCTCATGCTCGGCGAGCACGGCGGGCTCGCGACCGCCGCGCAGGCCGAGAAGTTCCTCGCCGGCGTGGCGATCGCGCTGCGCTACGGCCCGAGCGACGCGCTGCCGCTGGCGAGCATGTACCAGGCGGTGTGGTGCCAGGCCCCGGCGAAGCCGGGCCGCGGCGAGACCGAGCGCGACGCGCAGCGCCGCGCGACGATCCTGACCAGCGCGCTGATCGACCGCGGCGCGGCGATCGAGACCAACGCGATCGCGGACCGCGTGACGATCGTCCACGCGCCGGTCGTCCCGGCGCTGATCGCGCTGCGCCGGCGCGGCGCCGAGCCCGATGACCTCGACCTGTCGGACGCCGCGCGGCGCGTGCTCGCGTTCGTGCTCGGCGAGCCGCGGCCGACCGCGGGACAGGTCCGCGCGCACCTCGGCGTTCCGCCCAGGACGTGGCCGAACGCCGCCGACGACGCGCTGGCCGAGCTGCAGCGCCACCTGCTGATCGACCGCGGCGCCGCCGAGGTCCCCGAGGCGGGCGCGCCCTACCTCGCGAAGGACGGCATCCCGTACCGCGCGTTCGATCGCACCCAACCCGCGCTGGTCCGCGCCGCGGCGGCGCTGACGGCCGGCGAGGCGGCGCGCCGGCTGATCGCCGCGTACCTCGGCGGCGCGGTGTTTGCCCCGCGCAGCAAGCTGGCATCGATGTTCAAGCACTGCGTCTCGCGGGCCGAGCTCGACGCCGCGATCGACGCGCTGGCGGCGGAGGGCCGGGTCGAGGTCGACGGCAAGACCGTGGTGGCCACGCAGCTCCGGCGGCCCCCCGCGTCATGATCATCAACTCCTTGTCATGCAGGAGATCGAGGCGCGACTGCGATCCGCGACACGCCATCACCGTGAGCGCGGGAACCTTTGCGCGGCTCCCGGGTGATACCTCCCGGACGCCCGCCCTCGCCGCACAGCCGCGCGCGTCGCTCGACGAGCTGACGGTGCGGCGCGCGCAGCGCGGCGACGAGCAGGCCTGGCGGGCGCTGATCGAGCGCTTCCAGGCCCCGGTGCACGCGCTGATCTGGCGGCTGCTGGCCGGGCGCGCGCGGCATCGCGTCGAGGATCTGGTCCAGGAGACGTTCGTGCGCGTGCTGCGCGCGCTGCCGGGGTTCGAGCTCGCGGGGCCGGCATCGCCGTCGACCTGGATCCTGACGATCGCGACCCGGCTCACGCTCAACGAGCTGCGGCGGCCCGAGCTCGCGGTGCTGGAGCCCGAGCCGGTCGCGGCCGAGCGAGCGGACCAGTCCACCGAGCGCCAGCGGCTCGCAGCGGCGATCGCGGCGTGCGTCGCGGCGCTTCCCGAGCCCCAGCGGGTCGTGCTCGTGCTGCGCGAGTATTGCGATCTCGAGTACCACGACATCGCACGCGTGCTCGAGATCGACCTCGGTACGGTGAAGTCGCGGCTGGCGCGCGCGCGCACGGCGCTACGCGAGGGCCTGATCGCACGGATTCCAGACGCCGTTCGCGGCCTCGGAGAACGCCATGCATGAGGACGACGATGCGCTCCGCGGGATCGACCTCGCGGCATGGCAACCGCCGCCGCCGCCCGCCGGCACCGCCGATGCGGTGATCGCACGGCTGCGCGAGCCCGCGGCGGCCTCGGCGATCGAGCCCGCGGACCGGCCGTCGCGGCGAGCGCTGTGGCTGGGCGGCCTCGCGTTGGTCGCGGCGGCCGCCGTCGCGTTCGCCGTGGGCATGACGCGCAGCGCCCCCGGCGGCCGCGGGGAGCTCGTCGCTGCGCGCCCGGGCCACGTCGAGCTCGGCGACTCGAGCGCCGACCTCGACGCCGGCGCCGAGCTGCGATGGGACCGCGATCGCCACCGCATCACGGCGCACCAGGCCCGCGGCAGCGTGCGCTGGACGATCGGGGCCGAGGATACGCTGGTGATCGAGCCCGGCCCGCCGGGCTCTGCAGCAACCATCGAGGCGTCAGGCGCGAGCCTGAGCGTGGAGGTCCAGATGAATCTGTCGGATATTCGTCTTGTGGGAGCGAGCGCGCTCACCGCCGTCGCGGTCTCGGTCGTGACCGTCGTCGTCTACGAGGGCCACGTCAAGGCGACGAGCGGCGGCCAGACCGTCAACGTCACCCCGGGCGCCACGATCGAGCTCCTTCCCGGGCGGCCGCCGCAGCCGCCCGGCGAGGTCCACCCGGAGCGTGGCGAGCCGGTCGCCGTCGGCGCGACCCCCGCCGACCTCAGCGCGCTCGAAGTTGAGCTGCGGGCGACCAAGGAACAGCTCGCCCGGCTGAAGGCCG
>JBGQCL010000462.1:0-9253 GCA_041495365.1 Kofleriaceae bacterium
CAGGCCGCCGGCACCCCGGGACCGCGAGCCCGCACAACCGCGTCACCTCGGTCGGCGAGCTCGACTCGCTCGGCACCGTGCAGATGCCGTCGGTCGGCGTCCCCGGCGCGCCCCCGGCGATGCCCGCGCCCCCGGCGATGCCCCGGCCCCCGGCGATGCCCGCGCCCCCGGCGATGCCCCGGCCCCCGGCGATGCCCGTCGAGCCGGTGCCGGCGACGCTGCCGACGATGGCCGGCCTGGCGCCGCCGCTGACCGCGCCGCCGTCGCTGCCGCCGTCGCGCTACCAGCTCGGCCACGAGATCGCTCGCGGCGGCATGGGGCGCGTGGTCGATGCGCTCGACACCCGGCTCGGCCGTACCGTCGCGTTCAAGGAGGCGCTGACCGCCGACCGCGATGCGCTGCAGCGGTTCGAGCGCGAGATCCGGATCACCGCGCGGCTCGAGCATCCGTCGATCGTCCCGGTGCACGACGCCGGCGAGTCCGGCGGCGGCGCGCCGTTCTACGTGATGCGCAAGGTGTCGGGCCGGCCGCTGGAGAAGCTGGTCGCCAGCGCCGAGACGCTCGGCCAGCGGCTCGCGCTGATCCCGCACATCGTCAACAGCGCGCAGGCGATCGCGCACGCCCACGAGCGCGGCATTGTCCACCGCGACATCAAGCCGTCGAACATCCTGGTCGGCGATCTCGGCGAGACGGTCGTGATCGACTGGGGCCTGGCCAAGGTGATCGGCGAGCCCGAGCCCGACGCTCCGGTCAGCCGGCCGCTGGTCGACCTGTCGGACACGCTCAAGACCCGCGCCGGGATCGTGTACGGCACACCGGGGTTCATGGCACCCGAGCAGCTGTGCGGTGCGCCGGTGGACGAGCGCTGCGACGTCTACGCGCTGGGCGCGACGCTGTACCACCTGCTGGCGCGCACGCCGCCGCACCACGCCAAGACCGCCGACGAGATGATGAAGGCCGCGGTCGCCGCGCCGCCGACGCCGATCCGCGAGCTGGTCCCCGGTGTGCCGCTCGACCTGTCGACGATCGTCGACAAGGCGCTGGCCCACGACCCGACGGTCCGCTACCAGAACGCGCGCGCCCTCGCCGAGGACCTCCAGCGCTTCCTCACCGGCCAGCTCGTCGCGTCGCACCACTACACGCCGCGGGAGAAGCTGGTCCGGTTCGTGCGCAAGAACCGCGGGGTGTCGGCGGCGGTCGCCGCGCTGATCGTGGTCGGCAGCGTCGCGATGGTCCGGATCTACGTCGAGCGCAACCGCGCCCGGCGCGCCGAGATCCGCGCCGAGACCCAGCGCGCCGAGGCCGAGCGCCGCGCCGAGGAGCTCACCCTCAACCAGGCGCGCTACAACGTCGACGTCAACCCGACCCGCGCGGTCCTGATGGTCAAGCCGCTCGCCGCCAGGTACTGGCGCGAGGTCCGGGCGATCGCCACCGCCGCCCACGCCGCCGGGGTTGCGTGGAGCCTGCCCGCGGCCCAGGAGACCCGGTCGCTGGAGATGAGCCACGACGGCACCCGCGCGGTATCGGCCGGCCGCGACGGCGTGGTCCGGCTCCACGACCTCGTCCGCCGCACGACCCGGCCGGTGCTCGACCTCCGCGCCCCGGCGCTCGCGCGATTCGGCGACGGCGACCGGCAGATCGTCGCCTGGCACGATCGCGAGCTGGTGATCGTCGACCCGGCGTCCGGCCGGCGCCGCGAGGTCACCGCCCAGCGGCCGCTCACCGACCTCGAGGTCGTCGGGACCACCGCGTACTGGGTCGACGGCACGCCCGCGCTGTGGCGGCTCGACCTCGCCGGCCGCACGCCGCTGGCGCTCCCGCTCGACGAGCCGCTGAGCCAGCTCACCCCGTCGCCCGACGGCCGGTGGATCGCGCTGGCCGGGGACCACCACCTCTTCCTCCTCGATCGCTCCCGGCCCGACGCCCCGGCCCAGGAGATGATGCTCGGCGCGACCCACGAGATGGTGTGGTCGTCCACCGGCGAGTTCCTCGACGCGCTGATCGACGACTCGGTGATCTCGTACCAGATGACGCCGGCGCCGGAGCTGGTCGACCGCAAGATGGTCGACCGCAACTTGTTCGGCCCGCGGCTGGCGCTGGCGCACCACGGCGCCCGGGTCTACGTCCTGGGCGCCACCGGGGTGGTGATGCTCGGCTCCCACGGCATCGATCGCCGGTCGATCACGGGCACCCCGGCCGGCCTCGCCGAGGCGCGCGGCGACACGATGATCGCCGGCGGCAGCGACGGCATCACCGTGATGTCCGACGACGGCGACCGCGTGCTGCCGCTGACCGCGGCGCGGGTCGAGCGGGTCGTCGCCTCGCCGCGCTCGCCGTACCTGCTCGCCCAGGTCGAGGGCCGCCTGCTGCTGTGGAACCTCGACGACATCCAGCCGCGCCGGCTGTGCGACAACCCGACCGGAAGTGCGCTGTTCGCCGACCCCGATCACGCGATCGCGGGCGGCACGCTCGACCAGCCGGCCCAGGCGATCGATCTCACCACCCGGACCGTCGAGCCGCTCGGCGAGTGGCAGGACCTGCGCGGCGTGACCTCGGCCGGCCCGGGCCGCGCGATCGCGATCGTCGACGGCGCCCGCCGCGTCCACCTCGTGGTCCCCGGCAAGCCCGCCGTGGACCTGCCCGGCGAGATCGACATCGCCGCGTTCGCGACCGACACCCGGCTCGTGCTGGCCACGCTCGACGGCCAGGTGTTCGTCCACGACCTCGCGCGCGGCGTGCGCGCACCGCTGGTCCAGCGCACGAGTCCGATGCTCGGGCTGGCGTGGGGCCGCGGCCACCACGCCTGGGTCGCCGCCGCGTTCGCCGACGGCACGCTGTGGCGCAAGAACCTCGCGATCGGCGCCACCGCGACCGCCGCCCGCGTCCCACCGATCGATCCGCGACGGCTCACCGCGCGCGACGGCAAGCTGCTGGTCGGCGCCGACGGCGGCGTGGTGTTCCTCCACGACGGCGAGGTCCACACCTGGCGCGCCGACGGCACGCTCGGCGTGCTCGCCCGCGCGCCCAAGCCGCTCGAGGAGTTCGGCGAGGCCGGCCCCGATCACATCGTCGCGATCGCCGACGACACGACGATCTACACGATCGATCTCGCGCCCTCCGGGCGCGCGGCCGGGATCCGCGAGGCGCTCGCCAGCATCGCGAGCAGCTCGGCGGCGATGGCGCCCGACACCGGGATGCTGGTCGCGATCGAGCGCGGCGCGCTCACGATCCTCGATCCGCTGGTCCACCAGCGCTGGACGCTCGCCACGAACAGCGGCGTGACGTTCGTGGCACCCGCGATCTCGGCCGACGGCCGCCGCGTCATCGCCGGCACGCCGCGCAGCCTGCTGGCGTGGTCGATCGACCTGCCGGACAGCGCCGAGGCGACCGCGCGCTGGCTCGACGCGATGACCAACGCGGTCGACGACCGCACCCCGGGCGGCCTCGGCTGGCGGTAGCACGACTGGCCGGGTGGGTCCGCCCGGCCAGTGGTGCTACAACCGACGGGGTGACACCGGTCCGGCTCTACGATTCGTTCCGCCGCGAGAAGGTCCCGTTCGAACCGCTCCAGCCGGGCAAGGTCACCATGTACGTGTGCGGGCCGACGCCGTACGCACCCGCCCACATCGGCCATGCGTACTCCGCGATCGCGTTCGACACGATCCGGCGCAGCCTGCGCTTCCTCGGCCACGACGTGCGCTACGTGCGCAACGTCACCGACGTCGAGGACAAGATCATCAAGCGCGCCAACGAGCACGGCGAGGATCCGATGGCGCTCGCCGCCCGGTTCGCCGCCGACTACAACCGGGACATGGCGCGGTTCGGCGTGCTGCCGCCCGACGTCGAGCCCAAGGTCTCGACCCACATCCCCGAGATCATCGCGCTGATCGAGCGCCTGGTCGCCCGGGGCTCGGCCTACCCGGTCGACGGCGACGTCTACTTCGAGGTCGCGACGTTCCCGGCCTACGGCGCGCTGTCCGGCATGAAGCGCGACGAGCTGCGCGCCGGTGAGCGGGTCGAGGTCGACGAGCGCAAGCGCGACCCGGCGGACTTCGCGCTGTGGAAGGCGGCCAAGCCCGGCGAGCCGGCGTGGGACTCGCCGTGGGGTAAGGGCCGGCCGGGCTGGCACATCGAGTGCTCGGCGATGACCCACAGCCACCTCGGCGACACCTTCGATCTCCACGGCGGCGGCAAGGACCTGATCTTCCCGCACCACGAGAACGAGATCGCCCAGTCGCGCGGCGCGTACGGCCCGACGACGTTCGCGCGCTACTGGCTGCACAACGGCTTCCTCAACTTCAAGGGCGAGAAGATGAGCAAGTCGCTGGGCAACGTGATCGACTGCAGCGTGATCGCCGACGCGGTCGGCGGCGAGGCGCTGCGGTTGTTCTGCGTCTCGCACCACTTCCGCTCGCCGGTCGACTTCGACTTCGAGGCGGTGCGCGACGGCGCCGGCCACGTCGTCGGCGCGCGGTTCCACAGCCTGGAGTCCGCCGACAAGAAGCTCGACTACTTCTACACGACGCTCAAGCGGATCGACGACTTCGTCGCCCAGAGCGGCGCGGGTGGCCCGGGTGGGGAGACCGGCGACGCCGGCGACGGCAAGGTCCTGCCCGAGGCCGAGCGGCTCGTGCCCGACGCGCGCGCCGCGCTGGCCGACGACTTCAACGCGCCGCTCGTGGTCGCCGCGTTCTACGAGGCCGCGACGCTCGCCAACCGCCTGCTCGACGAGCCCAGGGGCATCGACAAGGCGGTCCGCCGCCGCACGCTGACGCGGATCGCGCACGACCTGCGGGCGGTCGGCGACGCTCTCGGCGTGTTCGCCGCCGAGCCGGCGAGCTACCTCGCCGAGCGCCGAGCGCGCCTGGTCAAGCGCCGCGGCATCGACCTCGCGACGGTCGAGCGCCTGCTCGCCGCGCGCACCGCCGCGCGCACCGCCAAGGACTTCGCGCGGTCCGACGCGATCCGCGGCGAGCTCGCCGCGCTCGGCGTCCAGCTCCACGACACGCCGCGCGGCACCGAGTGGAGCGTCCTCGATGACGCGAGCTGACCGCCATGGCGGCTGACCCCCGAGACCCCAAGGACGACAAGGACCGGACCCCCGGCCCGGGCGCCTCGGCCGCGCCCGGCGGCCCCGCGGTCAGCGACCGGGACCGCGCGCTCGCCGCGATCCGCCTTCCCCAGGCCTGGGTCCACGATGGCGGCAAGGAGCGCGCCCTGGTCCCCAGCCGGCCGATGATCGCGCGCGGCCTCGATCAGGCCGCCAAGGGCCAGCTCGTCTACGTCGGCCGCGACGGCGAGGTCAAGGACCCCGACCGGGTGCGCAACCGCCAGGTCGCGTGGTACCTCGCGTTCGGCGGCATCATGACCGTCGGCGTCACCCTCGCGGCGACGTCGCTGCCCCTGATGATCCCGTTCTACGCCGCCCTGTGCGGCCGGCTCGTCGGCCAGGTCCGCGCGGTCAAGCGCGTCAACCAGGCCAGCGCCGCGCTGTCCAACGGCGACACCGCCACCGGCCGCGCCCTCGCCGAGCCGGTCGCGCGCGCCTGGTGGGCGCCCGGCCGCGTCCGCGTCCTCGCCGAGCTCCGCGTCGCGTTCGCCGACGCGCTCGAGGGCCGCGGCGATCAGGCCCTGGAGCGCCTGCGCCAGGCCCGCGCCCGGCTGTCGCCCC
This sequence comes from Kofleriaceae bacterium, assembly GCA_041495365.1. Lineage (GTDB taxonomy): Bacteria > Myxococcota_A > Polyangia > Haliangiales > Haliangiaceae > JABFXX01. Next base: position 5,672 of record JBGQCL010000462.1, read on the forward strand.
GCCTGGTCCAGTACCAGTTCTCGTTCTACACCGAGATCAACCTGCTCACCGCGCTCGGCCGGCTCAAGGAAGCGCGCGCCCTGCTCGACGGCCGCGGCGGCATCCCGAACGGCTAGGTGCTGCGGTTCTCGCACTGGATCGCCGAGATGCACCTCGGCGTCGCCGAGGGCAAGCTCGACATCGACGACGACGAGCTCCACGTCCGCCAGCGCAAGGGCCTGTCGATGACCACCGGCCGCGACCTGCTCCTGCTGTGCGCCTGGGCCTACGCCCAGCGCGGCCACCACGACGACGCCGCCTACGCCTGGCGCCAGGCCATGGAGCGCGAGGGCACGCCGCGGATCGACGTCACCATGCCCGCCCTGGTCAACTGGATGACCGGCTACCTGCGCGACCACCCCGAGCTCGAGCACCCCGCGCCCGACGAGGACCTCTGATCGACGAGAGCTACCGGGCCGTGGCGCCCGCCAAGCTCGCAGCGCTCACTCGCCGCGGGGGAATGAACACGCGGCGCGCGGCGAGAGGACATGCCGGGAGGCGCGTGCAGCCGGGGACGCGAGTGGAGCGCGCCGAGGGCGAGCGCGGTCAGGGCGCGGCCGCGGTGCCGGCGAGCAGCCGGTCGAGCTCGCCGGTGCGGTCGAGCGCGCGCATGTCGTCGTAGCCGCCGATCGGCCGGCCGTCGATGAAGATCTGCGGGACGGTCGTGCGCCCCGTGACCTCGACGAGCCAGGCGCGCCTGGCCTGGTCGCCGGTGCAGTCGATGTTCTCGAACGCCACGCCCTTGCTCTTGAGCACGCGCTCGGCGGCGTAGCAGTAACCGCACCACTGGCGGGTGTAGATCTTGACCTCGGCCGGCATCGCTACTTCTCGTCGGCGTCTTCCGACAGGTATGCCAGGATCACCTCGTCGAGACTCTTCTCGGAGATCAGGCCCTGGCCGAAGCCGCGGCCCTCGTCCTCCCGGGCCTTGCGGATCCGCGGCACGGTGCCGGTGGTCTTCTGAGGCGCGCCGACGATCACCGCCGGGCGGGTCATCACGACCCCGCTGCTGGCGCCCGCACCCGCGCCCGCGCGGCCGGTGACCGGCAGCCGGGCCGGGGTCGGCACGCGCCCGCGCAGCGGCTCGGTGTGGTTGGTCCCGCGTATCTCGCGCGGCACGGGCGGCGGCGGCGGCGGCGCGATCGGAGCCGGCGTTCCCGCTCCGGTCTTGGCGGACGGCGCCGAGCCCGGGCGCTGGGGCCGGCCCAGCCCGGCGGGGACCGGCACACCGGCCGAGCGCTCGCGCTCGCCCTTGAGCCCGTCGATCGGGATCCGGGTGCTGACCTTCTTGTGCTGCGCGTACTGGCCCGGCCGATCGCCCGCCTGCTGCGGCAGCTCGGCCGACGGCGGCGCCGGCGAGTACACCTCGGCGGCTTCGGACTCGCGGCGGTGGCGCTCGTCGGCCGCCGGCCGCGCCACGACCTGGGGAGGCGTCATCGCCGGCCGCGCCGCCGGCCGCGAGATCGGGCGAGCGGGGGGCAGCGTCGCGGCGTTGATCGTCGACGGCCGATCGCCGAGCCGGCGCGAATCCGGCCCGGTCGACGGCGGCGGGCTCGACGCGCTCGACGGCCGGTGCGCGCCGGCTCCGCCGTCGCCCGTCGCCGGTGCGCGCCGCAGCTCGTCGCCGCCCATCGCCGGGCGGGCCGGATCGTCGTGATCCATGCTCAGCGTCGGCCGGGTCTGGTCGGCCAGCGGCGCGTGGGTCTCGGTGTCGCGCTTCAAGCGGCGCGCCCGGGTCACGGCCTCGTCGCCGTCGTCGAGCAGGTGGATCTCGATCTCGGGCGACAGATCGGGCTCGGACAGCTCGAACGCAGGGATCGCGGTCTTGAGCGTGGTGTCGAACGCGCCGGGGCTCGCGCCGTGGTTCGCCCCGGTGTTGCGGCGCGATGCCGGCGCACCCGGCGCAGCGACCGGGCCCGTGGCGCCCGTGCTCGCGGCGGCCGCCTGCGCGCTGTGGCGCTCGGTCACCCGCGCAGGCAGCGGGGGCGGCGTCGGCGTCGGGCGCGCGGGCGCCGGCGCTTCCTCGATGAGGATGATCGGCTCGCTGAGCTCGTCGAGGATGAACGGCAAGACCTGCTCGGTCGGCGGGCCCGCGAGCATCTCGACCGCCCCGGTCGACGGCGCAAGCCCGCCCTCACTCGGTCGCTCGGCGGTTTCCTCGACGCCGCGCGGCAACAGCCCGGGAGTACCACCGAGATACGAGTCGATCTTGTCGTCGAACGACCCCCGCCTCAGATCCTTCAGCACCGCCTTGTGCTGAGCCTGCATCAGGGATTTGATGGACTCCTCCGCAGAACCCGCGTCGTAGTCCAGCTTTCGCGTCGTGACGATCACCCCGTGATGGAAGAGGTGCGTGAACAGATGCGGGCTCGCGACGCCCGAATCCTCGGTCTGGACATGGAAAACCAGCCCGCGATACCGGACGTTGTGATTGTAGCCAAGGATCGGTGATCGCTTGCCCACCGGTGCTCGGAGGGTACCATGGGTAGCGCCTTCCGCGCGCTGACCGAGCGGTCCGGCTTGTATTTCCCCTGCGGGGTTGGTACTCACCCAATTCGGGCTTCACTCTCGAAGCTGGCCTTTTGGAGGCCCCGCCATCGCGGGGTACGCATATCCCTGTGACGAGTCCTGTGACGAGTATTGCTGCGGAGTCGAAGTTCGTCGAGTTGGTGCGTGGTTGGCTCGTTTCGCTTCCTCATGACCTGAAGATCGCGTTCGACGCCATGGACGACGAGAACCTGCCGCGGCCAGTCCGTGAGGTAGCTGCGGGGGTGATCGCCTACGTCGTCTCACCTAACGACGGTGTGTCGGATCGCCACGACGCGGTCGCCAGCTACGCGGACGACGTGGTCCTCCTGCGCATCGCGCTGCAGAAGGCGCTCGGCCCGGGGCAGGACGAGCAGTCGTTCCGCGACCGCTTTCCCGAGCTGTTCGAGGGCCTCGACGAGAGCCTCACGCTCTGCAAGGCGATCATGGGCGAGCTCATGACCTGGCTGGAGGGCAAGGTGCCGACGTTGCCCACGATGGAGTACAAGGGCAAGAAGATCACCAAGTACCTCGACGACGACGAGGCCCGCGAGCAGCTGTTCGAGGACGGCCTGGTGTTCCGCACCGATTACCCGGTCGACGAGAAGACCATCACCGACAAGCTCAAGAAGGCGACGACCATCACCGACGTGATGCGGCGCCGCCAGGCCGAGGAAGCCCGCGCCAAGGGCGTCAAGGCCCGCGCGTAGCCACGCCACCGCAGGCAAACACAGAGCCTGCAGGTGCTGGGCGCGCGACGCGACGCGCGGGGGAGTGAATCGCCCGGCTCCAGGGAGCACAGGCCTGCAGGTGCAGGGCTACGCTACGCGACGCTACGCGACGCTACGCGACGCTACGCGACGCGCGGAGGGTGAGGTCGCAGGCAAGCACAGGGCCGTAGGTACAAGGCCGCGCGACGCGACGCGTGGAGGGGTGAATGGACCGGCTTGCCGGTCCATCCCCCAGAGGGGGGGTCATGGGAAGGCCCCCTCTCTATAGATCGACCAGCTCGAAGCCG
>JBGQCL010000463.1:0-9241 GCA_041495365.1 Kofleriaceae bacterium
CTTCGGTGTGGACGATGGCATCGGAATCAATCCGGATGCCTGAGTTGCGCCTACGAACTCTGCAGCTGTGCTGCGCGAATTCCAAGGTCGTATTGCAATTCCTGGACCTAGTTATCGCTTGATTTGGGTCTAGATGCGGCAGCAACTGCGCGTACGCGTACCGGCGAGCATCGCGCATTACTTCTTCCGTGATCGCGGCAGCCATCTGCTCGGTCGGCCCATCGATGTAGAGTTGGAGCGTCAAGGCGGCACCATTATCGGCGCATGCTGTATCTGGAGACGATCACGCATTTCCGCGAACGCTCGATCAGCACGTGCGCGGGCTGTCTGAAGGACTTCGCCCAATGATTTCATCAAGCCGAGCGTGCGCTCGATCGCGTCGCCCGCGGTCGAGATCCCGCGGGACCGCGTGATCGCTTCCACCCAGGCCGAGCGCGCTGACCGTCAGCGCCTACGGGCGTGCCAGGCCGAGCGCGCGGCCTGCTTGAATTGATGCTTCTCAAAGTCGGGACTGTAAGCGCATCGATGCTTTCGACGATGATGACCTTGCCATACTTACGCCCAGCCTCATTAGCATAACGCTGAAGCGCCTCTACGAGCTCACTCAGGCCGCTCTGGCGTCCTTTCGCGATGGTCCAATGTCGCCTTTCATGGTAGACTAGAAGCAATACGCCAAAGCTCACTTCCCGAGGTTGCATGTACTGTCCTGTCAGTTGCACGTCTATAACTTCACAGAGCTCGTGATAGGAATATCGTCTCTTGTTGAGAGGCTTGATCTCTATCGGTACCCTTCCAACGCCATCCGCGAAAGCAGAGATGTCCACTTCCTTATTGTCGTCTACCGCGTTCTCTCGCACGACCGAATACAACCCTCGCGCAACCTGACGCAAAGAAGACGCTGCCCAGAGCTGAATGTGCGTCTCCAAGGTAGAAGTGCCAAACAGATCCCTATAGCTAAAGTCGTCATTCTCCAATAGCAGACGCACGACGCGCAAATGGCGCCGAACGAGTGCAAAGAGTTCTTCTGGAGTTCGAGGATGCTTCTCGTCGCAGTCCTCCATTCTCAGAACATCATCTTCTGTCCATAGTGCACGCTGGGATTCCACCACACGCTCCATACGCTCGTCCATGAGCCGACTTAGAAGGTGGCCATATCGCTTCATGGATCGCTGGGCGGTCAGTCTATGCAACACATTCCCAGCTTCGATAGATGTATCCATCGCAAGTACTCGCAGGCAGCGCGTCCTAAAATCTTGGGCAATGTCGCGCGTACTAGGAACATAGGCACCTCTCTGACGAACATCCTCCTCGGGTCGCACCACCAAATGCAGCAGCTGAATCCAATAGAAAAGCGCCCGCGGGGCAGTGAGTCCCGTTTGGGGGACCCTCCCCAGTGTCGTGTCTAGGTCTTGCTCCAAGAGTTCAGCCACAGCCATAACTAACGCCGCGAAGCGCTGTGCTGTCTTTCTTCCGCGTACTCGCTTAAATAGCCATGTGGCAGCATCGACCGGCTGGTAGTGTGCCCAAATTCGAAGCCACTCAGCGAGGCGACTATCATCCTGTTCCGTATTCACTGCGTGGACTACAACAGACGCGATCTCCTCTATGTCATCTCTGGAGGTCAACAGGGCATCAGCGGCACAGCTCACCGCATAAGAACTTCGAGGGGAGCGAATCTTGAGCAGGTCAACCACAATATCACGAAGGATAAGAGCTACTGGACGTGGTGCCGTTGACGCGATACCGAGGACTCCGTGATACTCCTCGTCAAGATCCCATTCTAGCGAAATGACTTCTGCTAGTGCCTTGCGCACGGTTGACACGTGAGCCACGGCGAGGCTCTCGTACCAGAAAGGAAGCCCGTTGCGTGCATATAGTCCATAGCGGGCTGCTAGCTCGGACTCCTCTAGAGAGAGCGTTGTCAATTCCAATCCCCATTGAACATCGAGCGCAAGTCCAGCAAGGCCAGCAGCGTTCAGATCGCGGAATCGATCCGCATGGGGGATGCGAGGCTCAACTTTCTGCTGTCGCCAGAACGCACGAAATCCTTGTATAAGATCGTTCGCGAGGTCCTTGCCGAATAGCGTCTCCAGCCCATCGCTATCGAATTCAACTTTGGTGTCCCGTGCCGGGAGAGTTTGCAGCTCCCTCCATGCGAAGACTATTGCGTCTCGGTCTCTTCCGCTACGGATCTCCCCACAGCGAGGCGTGAGCTGTTCGATGTTGGACGCACGTCTTGCATCGTCGCTGGCCTTCTGTGCAGACTCCGCCTCAAGCTTTTGCTGCTCAAACCGGGCATCGACCTCATCACGCTGATTAAGTAGAGCGAGCAACTCGGGGCTCAAGTCCTGGCTACGGAGGCCACGTCGGCCTTCGGTTCCAAGCTCATCGCACATACGCATCGCGAGAAAGTACGCCTCCTGTCGTTCGCGTTCTCCCGCATCTTGCATTGCACTCATCAGCCACGGCAGATCGATCAATTGAAGCCGAGCAAACGGTGGATTTGCATGAAAGAAGTCATGGGCGTCCAGGGCTGCCGCCGAGATTCGCCGGTGCCAAAGTTCCCTTCTTTCATCAGTACGCGCATCGAACCATTGATCGAAATAGGAACGGGCTGCATCAGGCAAGGACGATACGCGATAATGCACAAGCGCTTCCACTGCAAGAAGCAACTCCAAGACAAGTTCTGTCATTGAACCAGACGTGGCCAGCCGTGCGCGAATGACAGGAAGGGCCACATTGAGCGCTGGCTCAGTGTGCTCGGTGACGGTACTTGAATTCAAAATAGGCGCAATCGCTGCCAGTATATCATCCAACACAGAAATACTAAACAACCCCGCGATCTTGTCCAAAGCATGGGAGAATCTGTGGTCGCCGCCCGAAGCGACAAATGACACCAAGGCAGCGTCCTTAAGGATTTCAGGAGCGAGTCCTCTAAGCAACTCTTCGCGCACGTAAGTGTCGGTATCACTAGTGAGCTCTAACAAGCGCCAGACAACTTCCTGCTGTCCACTTGACAGCACGATACGAACGGCGAGCGAACGAGTATATCCGTCAATATCTCGTGCTCGGGCGATATTATCTGCGATTGGGATCATCGATCGGTATGTGCCAGCTTCCGCGAAACGCAGAAGCAGCTGACGGACATCGGGACCAGTGTGATCCTTCAGCAGCTCTACGATTACCCTTTCGAGCGAGGGCCGAGCAAGCTTTTTCAATGTTCCGCGGGTCAGCGAGGGCATCTGGCGACCCAATGTCATGCACTTTACAACACGCTGAATGGCCTGCTCGACTTCCCTGTCTGAAAGCCGCTCGGGGTCACCTTCGTACATTACTAGGTCGGGATGCGTCTCCAAGATTAAGGATCGAAACGAGGGTATAGCCGACGCAGCCCAGCCGAGGATTTGGCGTCTCGATCCCGGAATGCGTTCATATTCTTCTCCCGGAATCTGCACAAGTAGCACATTCCGCATCGACTCGATCGTAAGTCCCCTGGCGACCCGCGCAAGCAACCAACTGCTCGCAAGGAAATGACTCAGGGCACCTTGCGGTAACTGAACGGCATCGGTTCCCTTGTGAACGAGTAGCGGAAGTTCAAGCAACTCTGCAAGCCGCTGGGATGGCCAATCTGCAAATAGTCTTCGCGCACTGATCACATCGTGCGCTTCGGTGGCCGAAGGGAGACCGATATGAATCCTGTTTCCCAGGGCAGCCGCGGCAGCCAATCGTTCGAGCCCGGCCTTGGCCTCCAGCTGCGTAATAGCGCGAGTTCTCGTATGCGCTGTATCAACGAGAGAATTGTCGATCAGATCTGCCAGGATGTTACTCCAGGTGCCGAACTTCCCGTGTCTATTCCAGTAGCCAACGAAGAGATCAACATCGCAAGGCCGAAGCTCAAGCAAGCTATCGAGTTCGTTGCTTTCAAATGCATCCAAAAACCTGCCAATATCGGTGACACCTCTACTTCGCGCTATCGCGCACAGAGCCTCCTGATCTATCGGCTCAAAGGTGACAATTTTAATGAGTGGCTTTGGCTCGCCCGAACGCTTGAGCAATCTCGCCAGCGTGCCAGTATCTTCTCTTGACCAAGCTCCGTTGCGTGCACTGAAAACGAACCGCACATGCCTTGTAGTAAGATCGAACGCTCGCTCCAGCCTGCGCACTAAGTCAGACATTCTCCGTTGGTACAAATTCAACTCATCGACGGCGTCGATAAACACTAGCATGGAGCTGTTCGATGCTTTCCACATCTCATACGAGTGCCCGTCATCGGCATCAAGACTTTCGCTCCAATCTTCTGTGGTTATCAATCTGGCTTCCGCATATAGGCATTGGATACCCTGGGCTCGCAACCGAATTACTCGTTGTTTGAATTCGGTTGTTTTTCCCATCCCTGAAGGCGCCAGCAAGACAATTGTAGGGCCATTCGGAGACGCAATCAGTTTATCCCAGGTAAGGGAGCGCCCGACTCCCAATTGCCGAAATACTTTTCGCTCAAATGGACTCTGAACATCTTCGTCGACCTCGCGAAATGTGCGTGCAATTTCGACGTATTTATCATTGGTGCTCATATCGGAGTCCACTGGAAGTGCCAGCCATTGTGTCAATCCATGTGTGTATCGCGACAGTACTAGCTTTCTCCTGGCGCGCGCCCGGCGAGGCGTGCAGCATTGCCACCGTGTCGAGATCCTCGGCGAATCCTGGCGCGACAAGCATCGACTCGATACCGACCGGCCCGATCCGCCGCCGAGCCGGTCCCGCCGCAAGCGTGCCTGATCGGCTGCACAGGTCGGACCGCGACGCGCAGCATCCGATCGACCCGACCGTCAGATCTCTACGGAAATTCTCCGCCGTCAACAATGGGCCCGCAACACTTGTGGTCGCAGCGCGTACAAGCTCCATCGTCGACCGCGTCCTCGAGCATGAAGTGATGCGGTAGCAATGACGGTGTAACGGTCAAGCCTTCGAGGGCGTCGACGGTGGCACTTGCGCCGAAGCGGGCGTTTCGGTGGAAGCGCGAGGCGCGGTCTCCCCGCGCTTCCACGCAGGCCAGCTTTCGACCTCGGCCTTGGCCCTGTGCGCAGTTTCCCATACGGCCCGCGTCTCGGCGTCGTCGATCCGGATCTTGATCTTCATTGGGTCTCCTCCAGCAGGGTCGTCACGAGCTGTGCGAGTTGGGCTTCGCGTTCGAGGTAAGACGTCGGTGACATCGGGACGCGGACGATCGCGTCGCCGCTGATCTTCCATTTCGACTTCGTCCCATCGAGCTTTTGCTTCCGCTTCAACGGATAACCGTTGCTGAGCTTCGTCGAGAACAGATCGAAGAACCGTCGGGGGCCAACGCCGGTGAATGGCTCGAACACGACCTTGCGCGGCGCACGATCGCGTTCCTCCTCGCACTCGGCGCGCGCTGCCACATCGCCGTGATCCTCAATGGTGATCGCGTCGTCATGGAGATCAAGCGCCTGACTCTTCTGATATGGCTCGATGTACACGACTCGCTTCACACCGGCGGTGACGACGTGCTTCGCGCAGTTGTGGCAAGGAAACGTCGTCGAGAACAAGGTCGTCCCGAGCGTCTCGACCCCGGCGCGCGCGCAGGTGAACAACGCGTCCATCTCGGCGTGGACCGCCCGTCCGAACTCTGTGATGTCGAGCAGACGGCTGTCCTCGCATGCCTTCCGCACGATCGGAATCTGTTCTGGCGACAGATGAAGCGCCCCTGCGACTCGCTGCGCCACCTCGTCGGCGATCGCGCGCTTGTGCCGCTCGTTGGCATCGTGCCCCAGCGCATGGTCGCGCTGGTCGTTCGGCCCTGGCCAGTAAAGCCCTCCCCCTGCCGCGGGCACATCGTTGCATCCAGTGCCCACGACACCGACGTGGTCTTTCCAGATGACCGCACCCACTTGCCGAGATAGATCGGCCGAACGCAGGGACGACGCGTACGCGAGGAACATCGCGTGCTCGTCCGCGGTGGGAGTCTCGTCGACGGCACCGAACACGAGCCGGAGAAATCGCTCTAGCTGCGCGGTCGTCTTCTTGTGCTCGGGCTCCTGCCGGATGAAGACGTCGGCCAGTTCGAAGGCCTCGCGGGTCTTCTGGCCGAAGTCGTTCTCCTCGCCGGCATCGCGATCGATGAGCTTGTACGCCTCGGGCTCGGTAAGTCCCTTCTGCTTCAGATACTTCACTTTGTGCGCAGTTGAGGCGGAGAGACCGATCAGGTAGAAGCCCGGACCGTATACGCCGCGAAGCGCGCGCGCCTCATCGGGGTGCTTGATCGACCGTAGAATGTGAGCCGTTCGACGAAGCCGGGGTTCATCCGCCTGGCGCGTGTTCTTGATCTGCGCGATCGCCCAGAGAGCCAGGATCTCTTCGGCCTTGGATCGCTCGCGCACCGCATTACCGGCATCCATGTAACTGCTGAGCCGATCGATTTCCGGGGCGTCCTTCAACTTCACGCCGAGCCCTTGTGCTTTCATGAGGAGCGCACTGAGGCGGATTGGGTTGGGCGTGTACCCGTAGAGCCCAAGCAGGTCGATCAGATCTGCTTCGAGCCGTTCGAGATCCGCGCCTACTGGAGCCACGAGGCCGAACACAAGCTCGGCGCCAGGATCTCGGAGCAACTTTGCGGTCTCGGCGAGCATCGAACCAGCTTACGCTACATGTAGCGTCCGGCTGCTTCCAGTCTCCTAGGGACGGACGTAATGGGCAACCCCAGCGGTCCGAAAACACGAACCGCCGAGCCAGGTTGAGCTGGCTCCGCGGTCCGACCAGTAGCGGGGGCAGGATTTTCCAGTATATCTACGCGATTTTACTAGATTATATCGCCTGGGTGGACTTTGAATTAGATTCGGAATGCATGCCTCTCCCGAACGCGGCGAGCGCGGCGTCGCAGCGTCCAGCGCGACCGGCGCGATCCCTGGCAGATGTGGCGTCCTGGCATCTAGCGTGGCTCGTACTGGTGACGGCCGGGGGGGCGCCATCCTCACTGGCATGAGCTGGCTCTCGGTTCTCCTCCCGGAGGTAATCGAGGATCTCGACCTGGCGGCGGTTCACCCAGCCCGCGAACACCAGGAGCAAGAACTGCAACGGCGCGACCGACATGCCGGGCGATCTTACCCTGCGAAGCTCCGGGTTCGGCTGGCTCCACGCGGGAGTGGCGAGCCGCAACGCCTGATCCCTTCGGACGATTTCGTCCGATCATGTTTTGGCACAGGACGGGCGTCAGGTTCGCGCTCGTCCAGAGCCCCTCGCAGATGGGGACATTCAGGTCAGAGGTGATCGATGTGGTCGATCGAGTAGAACGCGTCGTCCAGCGCCTGGATCATGACCTCGGCGCTCGGGAAGCGGTGCGCCGGATCCTTGATCAGCGCGCCGTCGACCAGCGCGCACATCTCGGGGGTCACCCACTCCGCATGCTGGGTGACGTCGTCGAGCTTGGGCAGCCGGGTCTTGACGTGCATCGCCATCAGCTTGAGCGGATCGTCGTGCTGGAACGGCAGCCGGCCGGTGAGCATCTCGAACAGGATCACGCCGATCGCGTAGAGGTCGGTGCGCGCGTCGATCTGGCGGCCGAGCGCCTGCTCCGGCGCCATGTACGCCGGCGTGCCGACCACCAGCCCGGTGTTGGTCAGCGCCGAGGCGCCGAACGCCGCCGCGGCGTCGCCGAGCAGCTTGACGATGCCGAAGTCGATGATCTTCACCCGCTCCCAGCCGCCCATGTCGAGCAGCAGGACGTTGTCGGGCTTGAGGTCGCGGTGCACCAGGTGGCGGGCGTGGGCGTGGCCGGCGCCGTCGAGGATCTGGCGCGCGGTGACCAGCGCGCGGCGCGGCCCGAGCGCCGACTTGACCGGCTTGCCGCCGGCGGCCGGCTCGCGGTGGAGCACCTGACCGAGCGTCGGGCCCTCGACCTTCTCCATGACCAGGAACAGGTAGCCGGCCTCGACGAAGACGTCGACCGCGGCGACCAGGTTGGGGTGGTCGAGCAGCCGGAGCGCGTTGGCCTCGCGGGCGAACCGCCGGGTGACGTCGCCGCTGGGGTTGACGTCGACGATCGGCGACTTGAGCGCGAACCGCTGGCCGGCCGGGTCCTCGACCTCGAACACCCCGGCCATGCCGCCCCGGCCGAGCGACCGGATCACGCGGTACCGCCCGATCCGGCTGTTGGGCTCGATCACCAGACCGCTCACGGCAGTGCCCGACGTTAGCGTAACTTCCCCTGCATCATGCGAGCGATCTCGCCGCCGCGTGCGCGAGTCGGCAACATTCTGAACCGGCCGGTGGCTCGCCGCTCCCGGCGCGCTGCGGCCACCGCGTGGCGCGAGCGGGTCCGCGGCGCGGGGCGCCCCGCACGCGAGGAGCGCGCGTGACCGAGGACGATCCAGATGCCGGAGCCGGTTCACCGCACCGCGATGCCGAGCTGACCCGGACGGTCGACGACTCGACCGCCGGGGACGGGGGGCGGAGCGCGCGGGCGACCGATCCGCCGCCCGCTCTCGACCGGGACGACCGGCCCGAGCAGCGCTACACCGTCGAGGCCGAGCACGCGCGCGGCGGGATCGGCGTGATCCTGCGGGCGCGGGACGCCCGGCTGGACCGCGAGATCGCGATCAAGGAGCTCGCGAGCACCGCGAATCCGCGCCTGATCACCCGGTTCCTCCGGGAGACGCGGATCACCGCACGCCTGCAGCATCCCGGGATCGTCCCGGTCTACGACGCCGGGCGGTGGGCCGACGGCGCGCCGTACTACTCGATGAAGCTGGTCTCGGGCCGCACGCTGCGGGCCGAGCTCGACGCCCGGCCCGCGCTCGACGACCGGCTCGCCCTGGTGCCGAACGTGCTGACCGTCGCCGAGGCGATCGGCTTCGCGCACGCCGAGGGCGTGATCCACCGCGACCTCAAGCCCGACAACATCATGGTCGGCGCGTTCGGCGAGACCGTCGTGCTCGACTGGGGCCTGGCCAAGGACCTTCGCGCCGGCGAGCCGGCCGCCGACCCCGCGGACGCGCCCGGCAGCGCCGACACCACGCGGCTCGGCGCGGTGCTCGGGACGCCGGCGTACATGGCGCCGGAGCAGGCCCGCGGCGAGCCGGTCGACGAGCGCGCCGACGTGTGGGCGATCGGCGCGATCCTGTACCACCTGCTGGCCGCGGCGCCGCCGTTCACGGGCGCGTCCTCCGAGGAGGTGGTCGCGCGGGTCGCCGGCGAGCCCGCGCCGCCGATCGCCGAGCGCGCGCCCGGA
>JBGQCL010000464.1:0-9226 GCA_041495365.1 Kofleriaceae bacterium
CCGGACGCCGGACATGCCGCTGTACACGCTGCGCAACAAGACCACGGGCGAGACCGTCAAGGTGACCGACCCGGGCCGCGCGCTGATCGACGGCAAGTGGAGCCACATCGGCCGGTTCAAGGGCCCGATGCTGCGCAACCTCGCGCCCCGCGCCCCGTACTTCCACAACGGCTTCGCCAAGGACCTCTGGGCGGTGGTGAACTTCTACAACGACCGGTTCAGCATCAAGCTTACCAAGCAGGAGAAGTCGGACCTGGTCGCCTTCCTCGGCTCGCTGTAATCACTCACGCGCAACAGCGCCAGCGACGACGATGCGGCCGGGGCGACCTGGCCGTTTGCGCGTTCTCGGTCGCCAGGGCTACGGATGGCGACCACGCAGGGTGAGGTGGCGGATCACGCCCTTGGCAGACGGCAGCCAGTCCCTGACCGTGCCAGGCGGCGCCCCCGCGAGCACGGTGACAGGCGGCGCCCGCTGTGAGACAACCGCCGTCGGGAACCGCCCGCTGGGGACGACATGTCATACGAGGGCAAGGCGCTCAAGCCGGGCTCCTCAACGCTGGCGTCGCAGGTCGACATGGCGTCGAGCCAGGGGGAGCCCGGCAAACGGACGCTGACCGAGGCGCTCAGTCCCCAGACCGTCGCCGAGGCGACGCCTGTCCCCGCCGTGCAGATGCGCTCCGGAGATGCGAGGCACGACAGTCACGCGTTCTCGGCTGCCCGCGGCGAGCCGATGCCGGCGACGCCGCGACCTTCCCTCGAGGAGCTGTTCGGGGTCCGCAAGCAGACCATCAACGACGACCCCGCGCTCCAGCGCGAGCCGCAGACCGAAAGCGTGGCGCCGGCCCACGAAGAGGACACCGCCGAGGCCGGCGCGCCGGCGCAGAGCAAGCGCGACAGCGCGCCCATCCAGCGCAACAAGTCGCCCGGGAAGACTCCGAAGAAGAGCTACGTCCCGTACCAGGTCACGGTCGACCACGTGATGACGCAGGACGAGTTCAAAACCGCGGCGATGACGCAGGTCTTCGGCGGTCCTCTTACCGGCCTGGTCTGGCAGGACCTGCGCGACCCGTACACGCCCGACCAGAGCCCGTACGTGCTCCAGGTCGAGGTCAGCCTGCTCAAGCAACTCCGCGGGAACGTCAACCGCACGCGCGGCATCGACACCGACGACCAGGGCAACGTCAGCGGTGCGTCGGAGCGTTGGGCCGAGTTCGACGCGAGCGCGGCGAGCGGCGACCGCACCGCCGTGTATGCCGAGATCGACCGGCGCTACCATGCAGCCGCCGGTACCAACCAGAAGATCAAGCCGGGCGAGGAGGGCAAGGCAGCGCTGTGGCGATCGATCCGCGACGAGGTGCTGTTCCAGCGCGCCTACCTCGGCAACCTGCCGCCGCAGGTCGCGGCGCTGATCAACGTCGGCATCAAGGGCAGACCACTGACGCCGGCGGACTACGATCGCCTGTTCCGCATCGCGAAGCGCATCGAGGGCATGCCGCCCGGACAGGCCAGCGATCACGCGAGCAAGATCACCGCGTCGACCGACGATCTCGCGACCTTCGAGGCCACGCTCGACGCGTACGCGACCGAGATGACGGCTCGCGGCAAGCAGGACGAAGAACGCCAGGCGGTCCAGCTCAAGCTCGCCGGCCTCGAGGGCCTCTACCAGACCTACCGCGGCTGGAAGGAGGCCGTGGCCGCCGACGCGCGAGCGGCGGCCGCTGCGCAGGGGGCGGCCCAGGCCGGCGTCGGCCCCGTGATGGTGCCGTCGCTGAGCGCCGGGATCGCCGACCAGCTCGACGCGGAGCTCAAGGCGAACGGGTTCGCCTCGGTCGGCGAGTTCGTCGGCTTCATCGACAAGTTCACGGCCTCGTTCGAGCAGGGCGCCGCGGTCGTGGCGAAGGACTACCTCGACAGGTACTCCGGGTACCTGTACCGCCAGCAAGAGCGCTACAGCGATCCGGGCGAGGCGGCCGCGTTGTACCAAGCGCTGGCGCCGTTCCGCGGCGACCACGACGACTTCCAGAACAACGCGGCGATCGCCAACAAGTGGGTCGCGCAGAAGCGCAACGACGTGCCCGGCAACTGGCAGCAGACCTACGCGCCCGACGCGATCTCCGACGACGTCGGACAGGCAGCGTATACGCGGGCATCGCAGGCGAAGGCGGCGGCGCAGGCGGACCTGGGTTCGCTCGCCCAAGAACATCCGATCTTCAACGAGGACGGGCTGCCCGAGGACAAGCACATCGACAAGGTCAAGCTGGCGACCGCGTCGCAGGATCAGCTCGGCGCGGTCGTGCAGGCGCAGATCGCGCGGCGCGCCGGCGACATCGCGGAGGCGCGCGGCGAGCTCGCAGGCAAGCCGTCCATCATCTACAAGATGACGAAGCTGCTCCCGCAGTTCTACGCGCAGATGGGCATCTCGCCCGGATCGATCTACGACATGATCATCCAGGACAAGATGCACGAGGATGCGATCGCCAAGCTGGTGGGCGGCATCCTGCTCGCGATCGTCGGCATCGCGCTCGCCGTGATCTCCGGTGGCACGGCGACCCCCGCGGTGGTCGCGGCGGGCGCGGGCATCGCGGGCGCCGGGCTGTCCGCGTACATGGTCTACGATCAGTACGAGGAGTACGTCGAGGAAAAGCACCTGGCCGGCGCGGGGCTGGCCGACGATCCGTCGGTAGCATGGCTGGTGGTCGCGATCGTCGGCGCGGGCCTCGACATGGGCGCGGCGGCCAAGGCGGTCGGTAAGCTCGGCGCCGCCGCCAAGGCCCTCGACGCTGGCGGTGAGCTGGTGGACTTCTCGAAGGCGGTCGAGGCGCTCCAGCAGGCCGGCGAGATCGACGCGCGCATCGCTGCCGCAACCGAGCGGGCGGCGGCAGCGCGCAAGTCGTTCTCCGCGGCAGGCGAGGACCTCAGCCGCGCGCTCGCCAAGGCGTACTCGCTGCCCGGCCCCTTCACCGATCCCGACGTCTACAAGGCCCTCGTCAAGATGGCCATGGCGAAGATCAGGCGAGGCATGGCCCAGGCCTCGATCTGGATCGACGAGCTCCGCGCAGCGCGGACGGCCGCCAAGCTCGGCGAGATGGCGCCGGACGAGCTCGCCGCCGCGAAGAAGGCGTGGGAGGAGGCCGCCAGGCGCGAGGGCCGGCGGGCCGCGCTCTCGATGGAACGCGGCGTGACTCTCCCGAAGTACGAGAGTGAAGCCGACTCGGTCCTGCAGGCGGAGGTCGAGGGCAAGGTCATCGGAGAGGCGCGGCGCACGGATCCTGCGCTCGGTGAGCCGACCCTCGACTTCCGCATGACCGACCCGGCGACGGGGAAGCCCCTGGGCTACGTCGACGTCAAGGCGCCCGTCGACCCCGGCATGCGCCCCTTGACGAAGCAGGCGGACAACATCGCCGACAAGGTCAAGTCGTATGATCCCGACGTCGATGTCATCATCGATCTCAAGAATCTGAATGTCGCCGACAAGGTGACGTTCCTGTCGGAGCTCGGAACCCGCGGCGTCACCGAAGGCGGCCGCATCAAGGTCCTCAACAAGTGAGTACGATGAATACGATCGGTCCTGCGCGGTTTGGCGAGCTACTCGCGCGTCACGATCCTCATCGAGGCGACCGGCTGCTCACGATCCTTGACACGCAGCTCGAAGGTATCTCGCTGATCGATGCCGATCTCTCCGGATGTGTCTTCGCCCGGTGCCGGCTGGTCGGTGCGGTCCTCCAGCATTGCCAGCTCGTGACGTCGCAGATCTTCGACTGCGTCTTCGACGACTGCCGTTTGAGATCGTGTGACCTGCACAAGGCTGAGCTCAACGGCTCCGATCTGCGTGGTGTCGACTTCACCGGCAGCGAGATGTCGCGCTGCGAGCTGATCGGCGCCGACCTGCGCGGCGCGAACCTGACGAGCTGTGTCCTGGATTGGGCGTGGCTCATCGACTGCGATCTGCGCGACGCCGTGCTCGATCGCGCGAGCTTCCGCGGGACGCGCATCGCCGAGGCGAAGCTCTACAACACGCGTCGCTTTGCTTTGGGACCGCACGATCAGTCGCGCGTCGAGCGCGTGGACCTGAGCCCGGCTGGCGACGGCTCGGTGATCGTCGACGGCGACGAGCTGTGGAAGACGCTGAGCGCGCCCTGACACGACGATGTCGACGCGTGTGGGACACGCGCGCGATCGCTCGGCGCCTGGGGTGGCATCCGCAGCATGCCGCGCGAGGCGTGGTCGGATGTGCCTCCGGCTTTGCCGGATAACCGGTCAATTTCAGTAGCCCTGGAACCGCAGCGGCTGTTACGGCGGGCACCCGCTGTTAAGGCCTGTATCGCCAAGCCCGCCGCCGCGGCGAAAGCAGGGGCGTGGCGATGCCGGTCGCTGAGGTCGCGGCCGTGCTCGCACGGTGCGCTGAGCAGGCGGTTATCCACAGCCGAGGGCCGCGCTCGTAGACATTTGTCGACTGTGCGCGGTACTGCGGCCGAGCGTGTGTAGGACGGGCGCGGCGGTCGCGGCAACACGAAGCCGGGCGCCGATACCAGCGAAGCCGCCGAGGCCGGCGGATGCACGTACGCCGCGACCTGCGCCGAGCTACGCGTCTGGGGCGCCGAGGTCCGCGTGCTCGGCGCGCTCGCGCTGCTCGGGAGCCATGCGACGCGCCTCGGCCTGCCGATCGAGGCCACCGCGGCGATCGACAACGCGCTGTGGTCACCCGCGGAATGTCCGCTGTGCGTCGCGGGCGCGCCGCTCGACGACCTCGTGCGGGGTCAGGGCGCCGCGTGACCTGGCCAGGAGGTCACGGCGCTCTGCGGCTGCACAGGCTCCAGTCCGCCGTGATACCGGCCCTGTCGAGACACGGGCTCGCACCTCGCTCGCCCTCTCCCACGAGCTGCCAGCCGCCATCGCTCTTCTTCATCACGACGAGCTTGGGCCAGTTGTCGACGAGGCCAGCCGGGTTGCAGTGCAGGAACGCGACGCGAGGGCGACGCGACGGTGCGACGTCGACGGGAACAAGCGATCCGTCCCATGGCAGCGGCTTCGGGTTCCCGATCTGCTTGACCTCAGAAGTCGGACTCGTGCACGACGCAAGCATCTTCTGGCGTTCAGACCTACCTGCCAGGTCATTCCTCGTTCGCGCTCCGTCGTACGAGCACTGAATCACAGGAGCGAACCCCTCGAAGAACCGCTCAGGATTGCACTCGTTGTACGCGACCACCATCGCGATATACGCGGCTGTCGCGTCGGTCCAGTCGCCCTTGTCGAAGCAGCTCGCCTTGCGGTCACAAGTCAGCTCACCCGTTGTGTCGACAATCGCGCCGATCTTGAAGCTCATGTCCGGTCCGCTGCGTCGAATCGTCAACCGTTCGCAGATACAGCTCGTCTGCTTTTCTCCTGCCGGGTAGCGATTCATCTTCCAGATCAAGACGTCGTCCATGCCGGGCTTCGACTGGATGTCGAGCGCGCGTGGCTCGAGCTTGCAGTCGCGAAGCCCCATCGTGGCAAGGATGTCCTTCCGTGAGTAGTACTTGCTGAAGAACCCGACCTGATCGGCCAACGTCTCTGTGACGATCTCTTCCTTGCATCTGGATAGCCCGTCGAAGTATCTGCGCACGACGAGCTCCCTGGCAAGCGCGCCTTCTCGGTCGCGCCGCGCGACGCTCTGCGCCACATCGGTCTCGATCATCGAGTCGATCTGGGCGCGCTGCCTGATGAGTGCCTCGCGCGCTTCACCGGCGGCTCGCTCGATCTGGGAATCGAGCTGGACAGCCTGCTTCGTCAGGTCCGCGATTCCCTCGGAGACGGCGGTCCGGAGCGCCACACGCGTGACCTCGGCCTCGTGCCGCGCCGTCGTCGCGGCGTCGCGTTGCCGGTTTGCCTCGTCGCGCTCCTTGGCGGCCTCCTGGCTCGCGAGCATGGCCTGGGCCGCCTTGGCGTCGGCGATCCCAGCGTTGTGCAGTGACCACATCGTCACGGACGTCAACGTGACGAACGCAATCGACAGCAGAGCGATGCGCAGCCAGCGTGTGCGGCGCCGCGCACGCTCGATGGCATCCTTCGAGCGTCTCAGGAACGCTACCTGTTCCTTCGACAGGCGCAGCTCGTTCACGAACGGCTCGATCTTCGCGAGCAAGGCGCGGTCGGGGATGTGGCTCCCGGTGGCGCGGAACTCGTCGAAGCGGTTGACGACGATCGCGCGCAGCTCCTCCCGCACCTTATCGACCGGGGTCATCCAGCGCGCCAGGACTTCGGCCAGCTTGTCGTGCCGCAGTTCGTAGCGCGCGCCGTCGTCGTATCCCCGCAGCACACGTGCGGCGACGAAGCGATCGAACAGCGCGCGGAGCTCGGCCTCACCGAGCTTCGACCAGCGAGCGGCGAGTGCGCGGTGAGCCTCTCCAAGCACGACCGAGTTCCGGGTCTCCCGTGCGCTGACGAACAGCTTGAGTGCATCGCGCGCAAGCTCGGGTTCCGGGGTCGTGGCGAGCACCTTTTGCAAGTAGCCGGACAGGATCTCGTCGAGGTTGCCGAGCGCATCGAGATCCGAGCGAAGCAGACGCAGCGGTCCACCGCGTGCCGCGGCGACGTCGTAGAGCTGGTCGAGCACGATCTGCAGGTGCGGAAGATCGACCCCATCGACGTGCGGGTCGCGCAGCCTCTCGACGATGCTTCTCGGCAGCGAGTCGTCGAGCGAGATGCCCGCGTTTTTGCATGGCCCGGTGATCGCGGCCTCGGCCCCCTGCATCGTGATGCGCCGGACCCAGAAGCGGTTTTCCATGATCTCGTTGAAGATCTCCTCGACCTCCGTCATCCTGGCCAGGAAATCTTCGCGTATGCAGAAGATGAGACGCACATCGAGGCGGCGCCGAGTCATTGCTTCGATCTCGGCGAGAAGCCGCGCGCGCTGCTCGTCGGACTGGAACAGAAACAGCTCCTCGAATTGATCGAGGACGAGCACGACCGTCCGGCAGGTCTCGCTCGCGCGCTCCTCGACGAGATCCAGGATACTGCGCTCCTCCGAAGTGTCTCCCAGCTTGCGCCTGACGTCGTCGATCGGATCGACGTTCGATCGGATGACCAGGAACTCTGCTGCATCCCGATCGATCGCGTTCGCGAGCCCGCACTGCAGCAGCGACGTCTTGCCCACGCCGGACTCGCCGTAGACCAGCATGCATCGACTTCGGAAGAACCGAGACCGTAGCTGATCGATCTCCTCATCGCGTCCGAAGAACAGGTCGCGATCCATATCCTCGTAGGCATCGAGAAATCGGAACGGGCGCCCCCTAGTTCGCCCAACGAGAGGAGCATCCCGATGATCTGAGGCAGTTCACGGGGAGCAGCGGCCCAGCTGGGGGTACCCGAATCCACAGCGTACTACTGGCTACGGGTGTCCGGACCGCGAGCGAGTGCGACCTCGCTGGACCGCCGCGGGGCGCCGGCTCGCCGGCCCCAGCGCCGGCAGCCCGGTCGGGGCCGCGCGACTCGCGGCCGGAAGTGCCTCCGGTTTTGCCAGCGCTTTGCCAGAACCGGCGGGACTCAGCGGTACCGAGCGGACCCCAGCGGGATTCGACTGCGCGGAAGCACTTGAAAGGGTTGCAGCGCGTCGATGACAAACGGGGTTTCGATCGCCCCTCTCGTACTTCCACAACGGCTTCGCCAAGGACCTCTGGGCGGTGGTGAACGTCTACAACGACCGGTTCCACATCAACCTGAGCAAGCAGGAGAAGTCGGACCTGGTCGCGTTCCTCGGCTCGCTCCAGACCCTGTTTTCGTCTCGCTACCCCCACCGAGAGCCGGCATCCCCCCGCCGGCTCTCGGCCCTTTTCGGCGCCCGCTCGGCGACGAACGACCACCGGGCGCGGCGATCGCGAGACGGTCGCCACCTCCACGTCGAACTCGCCGATGGCGGCGAGTAGTCGTCACGGCGAGGTCGACCTCGCGCTGATCATGCTCGAGGACGCCGGCGCGCTGCGCGGCTCTGGCTCCACGCCGCCGGGCGAACCGACCCGCGTCTGGTCGCGCGCCTGATCGGCCAGTGGCCCCGGCTGCTCGAGCTCGTCGTCGCGGATCCCGAGCGGCGGATCGAGGACCTCGCGCGGCAGCTGTGCCGCGAGGCGGTCGCGGCGCGCCCGCCAGGGGCAAGGCCATCCGCCGACCCGCGCAGCCGGCGCCGCGGCGATGACGCGGAGATCTCGCCGTGACCGAGCACAACCGATGGTTCCTGCGCCACGCCGTCGCGTCCAGCGCCGCGGTCCGCCTGTTCTGTATTCCGTATGCGGGCGGCGCAGCCTCGGTGTACCGGACCTGGGGTACCGGACCTGGGGCCAGATCGCTCCGCGCCAGGTCGACGTGTGCGCGGTCGAGCTGCCGGGTCGCGGCACCGGATCGCCGAGCCTCCGTTCGTCCGGTTGATGCCGCTCGTCCGCGCGCTGGGCGACGCGATCACGCCGCTGCTCGATCGGCCGTTCGCGCTGTTCGGCCACAGCATGGGCGGGCTGGCCCGTCGCCGAGCACGCCGCCCGCGCTCCCGCTGCTGCACAGCGGCACCGACTCCGAGGTCAAGGACCGACTGCGCCAGCTCAACGGCACCGCCCACGAGCTGCTCGACAACGACGAGCTGATGCAGCTGCTGCTCCCCGTGCTGCGCGCCGACTTCGCCGCGCTCGAGACCCACGAGCACCGCGACGAGCCGCCGCTCGATCTCCCGCTCGGCGTGTGCGGCGGCGCGTTCGACCGGACGGTGCGGCCCCCGGAGCTCGACGGCTGGCGGCTGCACTCGACGCAGCCCGGCGGCGTTCAGCTCTGGCCGGGCGATCACTTCTACCTCCACGTCCTGGCCCCGGAGCTGATCGCGGCGATCGTGAAGGACCTGGGCCCCGTGCCATCGCCCGACCGGGCGATGGCCGCATAGCCCGGCGCTGGCGACGCGTGCGGGGTACGCCTGCGCATGCGGGGCACCTCACGGAGAGGAGGATCGCGCGCGTCTTTCGCGGACCGACATCCCCCCTGGACCTTCCGAGGTGCTCCCTGATACGCCGCCGGGACCGGGGTGGACCACGGGATCTTCTATTAGTTGTAGCTACTTGAGTGGCGAAGAACTTGGCCCGCCGCGTGCTTAATGGGTTCGGCATGAAGACGCTCGCTGTGGTTGCTCTCGGGGTGCTCTGGACCGCCGGCTGTACGGACAGCGGCGACGGGAGCGATGCGAG
This sequence comes from Kofleriaceae bacterium, assembly GCA_041495365.1. Classification (GTDB taxonomy): domain Bacteria; phylum Myxococcota_A; class Polyangia; order Haliangiales; family Haliangiaceae; genus JABFXX01. The sequence continues at coordinate 9,195 of JBGQCL010000464.1, forward strand.
CGACCTCGACACCCAGGCGCCGGTCGCCGACA
>JBGQCL010000465.1:0-9217 GCA_041495365.1 Kofleriaceae bacterium
CGGGCGCTGCTCGGCTCGGTGGCCGAGAAGGTGGTCCGCCATGCCCGCTGCCCCGTCGTCGTGGCGCGCGCGCGGCCCGGCCAGGAAGCGGTCCCGGCTGCCCGGCCCCGCACCGTCGCCCCGGACGTGGCTTCCACCCACTGACCTCGCAGCGACCTCGCAGCGCGCAGCCAGGACGCACGCGCCGCTACACGCGGCGACACGAGCCGCGCCTCGGCGACCCGAGGGAATCACTCGATCATGAACTGCCGGTCCGGGACGACAGAGGCTCGCCGGCCAACCTGTTGCGGGGGTTTCTCGGGATGGCGCTCAGCATCGACTGGCGAACGTTGCTCGTTTCCTCATCGGCATCCAGGAGGGCATGGCATCCAGGAGGGCATGATCGAGCGGCTCTCTCGAGTCGCCGAGACGCCGGCGCACCGAGCGCCTTTCTCTCGCGATGGTAGGTGGTGCATCGACCGTTCCAGCCGAAGTGCTGATCTATCGTCCAGCGCCCCGCAGGTCGTGCGTGAGCCGGCTGAACGCGTGCACGCCCTGCCGTCCCCGGTGCTACGCTGGCTGCCGGGTCTGCGGTGCCCGGACGACCATCACCGTGCACGGCGCGTGACGCACGACCCGCTCGGCGACCGAGCCGATCAGCGCGCGCCGGAGGCCGGTCCGGCCGTGCGTGCCCATCACGATGAGGTCGACCGCGGCGTCCTCGCGGGCGGCCGACACGATCTGGTCCCAGGGCTCACCGCGCGCCAGCCGGGTCGCGACCTCGGCCGCGCCGAGCCGCTGGGCGTCCACGCGATACGTCGCGAGCTTGCCCTCCTCGGTCGCCTGGGCCTCGAGCAGCACCTCGTTGGGCCACTGCATCCCGTAGTCCGTCATCCATTGTTTCGCTTGCCAGACGTAGAGCAGCACCAGCGTTGCCTGCGAGCCACGGGCGAGCTCGGCGGCGACCTGCATCGCTTGCTGTGAGTCCTCGGAGAAGTCGACCGGGCACAGGATCTTCTTGAAGGTCATGACCGCCCTCGCAGCACGTGACGTGCCTGCGCGGGGTGCCCGATGTGCCCGAACCGGCGCCGGCCGGGCACTCCGACCGCGCAAGACGTTCATCCCGGCACCATCGTCACGCAGGTCCTGCACGCCGACCGCGTGCGACCGCCCGCCTGGTCAGCGCGTCATCACGCCGCGTGCGCCCGGCATCGATCGGCCCACGGCACCTCCTCGAGCGCTGGACCGCCCAGATCGATGCCGCAGATCTCGCAGCATCCGTAGCCCGCGTCGTCGGATACCAGCAGCAAGCGGCGGCGCTCGATCCGATCGAGCGCGTCGCGCAGCGCCTGCTCCGGCCGGGTTCCCGGCCTCAGCACGCCCAGCGCCTGGAGCACGGACGTCCGGTCCTTGCCGGAGACCACCTCGGCGAGCAAGGTCGTGAGGGCCCTGCCGTACTTGAGCACGCGCCGCCGGACGCGCTCGCGCATGGCCGGGGCGAAGTACATCGAGGAGGGCGCCATGGCAGGATCGCAACTGCACATCGCAAGCCGGTTCCCAGGGTCGGGACTCAGCGCATCGGACGAGGCAGGTTCGCGCAAGCACTGCGCGTCTCGCAGGGGGATTCGCAGGACATGCGTCGGGCGGTCGTGCGCGGCGGCGCGCGCGCGGCATCCCAGGTGCACGGTGTCGAACCATGCCGACCATCGAACGGACCGGGGGGCGATGATCGAGCTCCAGTTCCTCGGCGGTGCGGCGACGGTCACCGGCTCGAGGCACCTGGTCCGGACCTCGCGCGCCACCGTGCTGCTCGAGTGCGGGCTGTTCCAGGGCCGCCGCGCCGAGACCAACCGGCGAAATCGCTCGCTGCCCATCGACGCCACGGCGCTCGATGCCGTCGTGCTGTCGCACGCGCACCTCGACCACTCCGGGGCCCTGCCGGTGCTCGTTCGCCAGGGCTATCGCGGTCCGATCTACGCCACCCCGGCGACGCGCGATCTGTGCGCACCGATGCTCGACGACGCCGCGAGCATCCAGCTCGCCGACGCGCGCCACATCGACCGGCTGATCGCCCGCGGCGTCGACCTCGAACCGGTCACGCCGCTCTACGATCACGACGATGTGATCGCCACGCTGACGCAGATGATCGGCCTGCCGTACCACCGGCGCCACGCCATCGCACCGGGGGTCGAGTGCACGTTTCTCGATGCCGGCCATGTGCTGGGCAGCGCGATCGTGGTGCTCGATATCGCGGACGGTGGCAGCCAGACGCGCATCGCATTCACCGGCGACCTCGGTCGGCCGAACATGCCGATCCTGCGCGACCCGGAGATCCCGGAGCACGTCGACTACCTGATCACCGAGAGCACGTATGGCGATCGCCGCCACGCCGCGATCGCCGATGCACAGGACGAGCTGGCCGCGGTGATCGCGCGCACCGCCGCGCGCGGCGGCAAGCTGGTGATCCCGAGCTTCGCGCTCGAACGCGCGCAGGAGATCATCCTCGCGCTCGGCCGCCTGCGCCAGCGCGGCGCGGTGCCCAGGGTGCCGATCTACGTCGATTCGCCGCTCGCGACCAGGCTCACCGAGGTGTTCCGGCTCCATCCGGACTGCTACGATCAGGCGGCATTCGCGCAGCTGCAGACCGGCGCGCTGTTCGAGTTCGAGGGCCTGCGATACGTGACCGACGTCGAGGACTCCAAGGCGATCGACACCGCGCCCGGCCCCGCGATCGTGATCGCGGGCAGCGGCATGTGCGAGGGCGGCCGGGTGCTGCACCACCTGCGCGCGCTGGTCTCCGATCCGCGCAACACGGTCGCGATCGTCGGCTTCCAGGCCGAGCACACGCTCGGACGCCGGCTCGCCGAGCGCCGCCCCCACGTGAAGATCTTCGGGATGATGCACGGCCTGCACGCCGAGGTCGTCGTGTTCGATGGCTTCTCGGCGCACGCCGATCAGGCGGGGCTGATCGAGTTCGCCGAGGCCGTGCGGCAGCGCCAGCGAGCCGGAGCCCTGCGCGGCGTGTTCCTGGTCCACGGCGAGCCACCCGCGCAGGCCGCGCTCGCCGCGCAGCTGGTCGCGCGCGGCTTCCCGTACATCGCTTCGCCCCCGGGGGATCGCGTCGAGCTGCGCGGTCAGCCGGCGGTGGACGCCGCGGAGCCGGGGCGGCAGAGCACCAGGAACCCGTCGGGCTGAAGGCTGGTCGCGAGCATCACGTCGCTGATGTCCTGGTGGTCGCGGTAGGTTCGCGAGCGGCGATGCTCGCCGTCGAGCCAGAACGCCTCGATCGCGCCCCGCAGCCGGGCATGCTGCGCGAAGCCGGGGGCGTCGATCGCGAGCGCGGCGGCGAGACCGATCGCGAGGCCGAGCTCGCGGAACGCGAGGCGATGCTCTGCCGGGATCCGCAGGTCGGGCTGCATCGCGTAGTGCGCGAGGCCGGCGCGTGCGGCGTCGAGCAGCGCGTCGCGCAGCGGGCGATCGCGGTCGAGCTGGGCCAGCCGGTACGCGTCGACGAGCAACCCACCGATGCCGAGTGGATCGCCGGTCGCGAGCCGGCCCGGATCGATCATGCTCCGGTACTCGGCGATCGCGTCGCCGAGATCCGGGCCGCGCCGGGTCGTGGCGTCGAGCTGCAGGCACGTGACGTAGCCGTCGAGCGGGTCGTGGTGGCCCATCGATGCGACCTGCGGCCGCATCAGGTCGACGCTCATCTTCCAGTGCATGCGGCGACCTCGCGCCCCGTACACGAAGCGCCGGTGCGCGGTGTCCGCGAGCTCGCGCGCCCAGATCGCCGACCGCTCTTCCCCGGTCGCACGCGCCACCTGATCGAGCGCGTGCATCCACTTGGTCAGGTAGTGGAAGTACTGCCCGTCGCGGTCCCATTCGAGCCGTTCGTCGAACGGCTCGCCCTCGCCGCGCTCGGGCAGCGGCTTGCCGATGCGAAGCCCGCCGAGCGTGGGATGCGCCTCGCCGTCGGGATCGCCGAGCCCGCTGATCCATCCGCGCCGCGCATCGTCGGGGCGATGTCGGCCCAGCTCGTGGTGCACGCGATCGACGAGCGCGTGCGCGCGATCGATCTGACCGAGCGCGAGGAAGTTGCAGACCGCGAACGCGTCGGTCCACAGGTAGCGGCGCTGCGGCCGCGCGCCGACCAGACCGCTGCGCTCCGCGAAGCTCGCCATCAGCTCGTTCGCCGTGACCATGTAGACACTGTGGATACGAGGTGCGCGGAGGCAAGCGTGCATGTCCTGCGCCTCGCGCGCGGCGCCCGCGGGGTTTGCGCGGTCCGGGCCGTGCAGCGCGGCCGCCCCGGGCTCACCGCCGCGCGGCGTGCAACGCGTTCCTCGCATCGACGCGGGCAAGCACCTGGGGTACGCGGAGCTGCCCGAGTATCCGCCGACCGTGCCGTACCTCGCGATCGACCCGAAGCGCGCGCGATTCGCGATCGCCGACGGTGACCGCGTGGTGATGATCGCCGCAGGGCCGTGACGCCGGGGATCCAGCCGGCCGGCCGCCACTGCCGCGTCCGGCGCCCGTGCCGCCGTGTGCGAATCCCGGCTCCCGGACCCGGCCCAGGTCGAGCGATCCGCGCTACGTTCGCAGGGTGGGGACTCCTGCCGAGATCGCGAGCCATGTCGCGGCCGAGCGCGGCTGGCTGGTCGCATCGCCGGACGGCAGCTGCGCCGCGGTGGTCGAGCCCGGCCGGATCGTCATCGTCGAGCTGCCGCGCGGCACCCAGGTCGCCGAGATCGGCGCGGCCGCCGCGCTGGAGCACACCGACGTCGCCTGGATCGGGCCGGCGCCACGCTTGCTCGTGCTGTCGCGGCGCGGCACGCACAGCACGGTACACCTGATCGACATCGACGGACCGCGCGTCCGCGTCGAGATCCAGATCGAGGGCACGATGCGGATCGGCGCTGCGGTGGGCGCCCAGGCGCTGGTGATCGGCACCAGCAGCATGGCCGTGCTGTCCGCCGGCGACGCCCACCTCACGCCGTACCAGTTCCCCGGCCGCTCGCTGCCGAGCGCGGCCGGAGTCGCCGGACCGCAGGTGATCGTCGCGGTCGCCGGCGCGATCGAGGAGTGGGACCTGGTGCAGCGCACCCCGCGCAAGCGGCTGCGGCTGCCGCGCCAGGCGGCGATCGTCCAGCTCGGCGGCACCGATCGGCTGGTGTGGATGACCACCCAGCAGGACCCGGCGCGGATCGACGTCATCGCGCAGATCAACCGCGGCCAGCCCCGGGCCCACGATCTGCCCGAGCCGATCGCGCAGATCGCCGGCCACCCCCAGCACGACGTGCTGGCCTGCGTCGGCCGCGATACCGGGCGGCTGTACCTGGTGGACCTCGACGGCAAGACCGCGCTGCGCACGGTCGACGTCCCCGGCCTGGACCGGGTCGACAGCGCGGCGCTGTTCGCCGGCCCGGCGCCCGGGATCCTCGCGATGCGCGCCGGCCAGCCGCTCGCGGTGATCGGGCTCGACGGCCGCGCCGCGGCGATCGCGCCGCCCGCGGGGCGGCCGGCGTGGGCCGTGCCGGCGCGGGCGCGGGCCGCCCGGCCGGTCCCGGCCCCGGCGCCCGCGGCCCCCCGCGGCGACCATGCTGACAATGACGACGATGGCGCCGCGGCGCGCCGCAGCTCGCTCTACGATCTCCCGCTCACGCCGCCATCCAGCCGGCCCGGCCTGGTCGGCCGCCGGCTCGACGATCCGGCCGCTGCCCCGCCCGCCGCCGGCGCCGACGCACCGCCGCCGCCCGCGACCAACGGCGGCCCCGCGCCGCGCAGCGGCCTGGCGTCGCTGCAGCTGCGCGGCGTCGCCCGCGCCGCGCCGGCCGCGCGCAAGCCCGATCCCGGCCCCGCGCCCGCGGCCCCGGCGCGCCCCGAGGGTGCGACGCGCGCCCAGCCCGAGCCGGCCCGGGCCAGACCGCGCGAGCTCGCCGACGCGCCGGCCCCACCGCCGATCGTCCGGCCGCCGATCGAGCACGCGATCGCGACGCTCGGTCCGCGCACCGTGCCGAACCGCTGCTCGCCTCCCCAGTACCACGACCTGCTCGAGCACTACCGCCGGTTCGCCGGGGCGACCGCGCAGCACGCGATCGCGCAGGGCTGGGACAGCGGCCGGATCGCATTCTCGACTCCCGATCGCAAGCCGTTCGAGCTCGAGGTGCTCGGCATCGTCGGCCGTGGCAGCGGGCTCGCGCAGACGCAGGTCGTCCAGGCCATCGAGGCGCTCGACGAGGCCACCACCTCGCTGCAGACCGCGCGCGCGCAGCTCGCCGGCCGGCTGTCGCCGCTCGACGTGATCTGCACCGAGCACGGCGTCGGCACGACCGGCGAGATCGTCCTGCTGTTCGCCGCGGCGCCGGCGCTGTGGGGCGAGCTCGCCCGGCTGTACGGCATCCTGTCCAACGACTCGGGCCGGGCGACCTGCGACGAGCACCTGCTGTGGCAGCTGCTCGGCCACTCGCTCACCCGCCGCGACATCGCCCGCGAGCTCGACCCCGACAGCCCGCTGGTCCACCACGGCCTGATCCGGATCAACGATCGCCACCGGCCGTTCCAGAGCCTGACCGCCGACCCGATCGTCGTCAAGCTGCTGTCGGGCTCGGCGGTCGACGACGACTCCGAGCACGGCGTGGCCCGCGCGCCGGCGACCGTGGCGCTCGATCAGCTGATGATCCCGGGCCGGGTGATCGACCGCGCGCTGGTCGACATGGCCGCCTCACCGCCCGGCCTCGGCCGCATCGTGGTCACCGGCCGCAGCGGCAGCGGAAGGCGCACGCTGCTCGCCGCGCTGGCCCAGCTCGCCGGCCGCACGCTGGGCACGATCGACGCCGCGATGGTGATCCGCGAGAAGCGCGTCCCCGACCTCGCCGGCATGCTCCAGCACGCCGACCTGCGCGGCTGGCTGCCGTGCGTCGACGGCCTCGACACGATCCCGTCCGACGACGCCGCGACCCGCGGCCTGGTGCGCGAGCTGCTGCGCGATCACGTCGGCCCGCTCGCCGTGCGGCTCGGCCGCCACGTCCCGCCGCCGCTGGTCCCGGGCTACGTCCTGATCGAGCTGCCGACCTCGACGATCGCCGAGCGCGCCGCGCAGTGGACCGACCTCCTGCGCGGCACCGGCCTCGCGGTGCGCGACGTCGACGAGCTGGCCGCGCGGTTCACCGTCGGCCCCGGCACGATCAAGGGCGTCGTCGCCTCGGTCGCGCGCGGCGCGCCGCCCGACCCCGACCAGGCGATCGAGACCGCGCTCCGCCAGTACCTCGAGAACAAGCTCGGCACGGTCGCGACCCGCGTCACCCGGCTCGCGACCTGGTCGCAGATCGTCCTGCCGGCCGACATCCAGGACAGCATCGTCGAGCTGGTCGCCCGGATCCGCCACCGCCGCACGGTCTACGACACCTGGGGCTTCGACCAGGTGATGTCGACCTCGCGCGGCCTGACCGCGCTGTTCCAGGGCGGCCCCGGCACCGGCAAGACCCTGGTCGCCAGCGCGATCGCCAACGAGCTCGGCCTCGACCTCTACCGCATCGACCTGTCGCGCGTGATGTCCAAGTGGATCGGCGAGACCGAGCAGAACCTCGCCAAGGTGTTCGACGCCGCCGAGGAGGGCCAGGCGCTGATCCTGTTCGACGAGGCCGACTCGCTGTTCGGCAAGCGCACCGAGGTCCGGACCTCGGTCGACCGCTACGCCAACCTCGAGACCAACTTCCTGCTGCAGCGGCTCGACAGCTTCGAGGGCATCGCCGTGCTCACCACCAACTTCGGCACCGCGATCGACGCCGCGTTCAAGCGCCGGCTGTCGTGCCGGCTGACCTTCCCGTTCCCCGACGACGAGGCCCGCGAGCGGCTGTGGCGCGTCCACCTGCCCGACCAGCTCCCGCTCGCCGGCAAGCTCGACCTCGCCGACCTCGCGCGGCGCTACAAGATGTCGGGCGGCTACATCCGCAACGCCGCGCTGCGCGCCGCGTTCCTCGCCGCCGAGGAGCAGGTCCCGCTGTCGCAGGACCACCTCGAGCGCGCCGTGCGCGCCGAGTTCCGCGAGGGCGGCAAGCTCGCCGACTCCGGCTTCCTCGAGTAGCTACGGGATCTTCTTGAGCGCGTCGCCCGCGGTCCACGCCGGGTTCGCGTCCTCGCCGCGCGCCGCCTTGGCCAGCGCCGGCCGCGCCCGCGCATCGCCGAGAGCGGACCCGCACATCGCAAAGGGAGATCCGGAACGACGCACGCCTCGGCCAAGCGGTGATCGATCTCGTGCCATGGCCATCTAACCATGGCCATCCGGAACTCACGGTGATCTCGCCACGATCCTGGTCACGGCCCGTTGACTGCCCTACACTAGCTGTCGATGGCGTTGCGATACCAGAAGCCTCCGCTCATCGAGGCGCTCTGCGAGGCCAGATTCGCGAGCACCGATGAGCACAGGTGGGATTGGGCGATCCCGGACATGCTCTACGAGCGCATCCGGGAGCGGTTCCCTACCCGAAGGGAGCGCCACGCGATCGACATCCCGTTCACTGGCCCGGTGCCACCGGGCCTGGCGACGTATCCGATCGAGTACCTGCAGTTCGCGTCGATCGACGACAATACGATGGTTCAGGTCGGTCCGGACCTCCTCGCCGTCAACTCGCTGCATTCGCACTCTGGCTGGCCCGACCTGCGCGACACCTTGCTCGACGTCCTCGCGGCCTACCGCGAGATCGCTGCCCCTTCGGGCATTGCGATGGCGGCGGTCCGCTATATCAACAGAGTCGAGATTCCTGACGTTTCCGGCTTCGTCCTCGAGAGATACTTCAAGGTGCTGCCCAGCATGCCCGCTGGCGCACCGCGAGACGTGTCCGCCTTCGTGATCCATACAGAGGTTGAGTATGAGGATCCTGCGGCGATCTTTCGCTTTCGTTTCGGGACGACCGAGTCCTCAGATCAAATCGCTGCGTTCATGCTCGACTACGAGCACGTCTCAGCGCCATCGCTCCCGCCAACCTTCGCCACCCTCGGCGGCTGGCTCGACGTCGGACATGACCGGATCGAGCGGGCGTTCCATGGATCCTTCACGCCGATGACCCACGCCGAGATTTTTCAGGAGATCCGTTCGTGAGTGCATCGCATGGCTCGCTCGCACTCCACGCGTCGTTCATCGATCTTTCCATTCGTGGAGCCGCCGAACGAGCGCGGCATCGGCGAATCATGTCGATCGACATCGCGACGCGGAGTTCGAATGAAGCAACAGCGCGGTACG
>JBGQCL010000466.1:0-9203 GCA_041495365.1 Kofleriaceae bacterium
CAATGGGCTGGTCCCCCGCGGCCGGCCTGGCGCTCGCCGCCGCGTTCGAGCGCAGCGTACGGGCGTCGCTGCCCCGGGTCGCAGCGCGCTACGTCGCCGAGCAAGGCACGCGGAGTGCGAGCCTGCTGGTGGCGGCCCATCCGATGGATCGCGTGATCGCGGAGGCGCTGGTTGCCGACGGTGTCGTGACGCTCGGGACGAACCGGGCGGCCAGGACCGGCAAGACCGCCGGAGCGCCGGCAGGCTACGACGTACAGACCGGCGGGATTCGCCTCGTGATGTCCTACCGCTGGCTCGGCGACGTCGACCCGGTGCTGTGGCACTGGGTCTCGGTCGAGGATCCCCCGGACGCCACGCTCGAGGAGGTCGCGTTCGCGCTGTGGAGCCGGACCGACTACGCCTACGGCCTGACCCGGGTGGGCGGCTACGTCGCGGTGCCCAAGGAATGGGCGCGCCAGGTCCCCGGCGTCCAGGTGCGCGAGACGCTCGGCGGCACGACGCTGGATCGCTTCGAGCGATCGCCGATCGAGGAGCTCGCCGCGAGCAAGCTCGCCGACGGCGCCGCGCTGGTCCAGGGTGCGCAAGCATCGGCGGGCGATGCGGCCCAGGCCACGAGCACCGCGCGGCCCGGTGCGCAGCCGGAAGCCCACAAAGGCGCGCCGGATCGGGCGCAGCTCCTCGATGCGCTCGACGCGACCTCGATGATCCTCGACGAGCTCAGGCGCCAGCTCGGACCGTGGGGCCTGGCCTACGTGCTCGACGCCGGACGCTCGTTCGTCGCTCGCCAGCGCGCAGCGCTGCCCGGCGCGACTCCGGACGCGCTCGCGCTGTGGGCGCCGGTCGTCACCGGCCAGCGCGCGATCGCGCGCGACGCGGCCACCGGCCTGCTCGAGGTTCAGAAGGTGCTCGCCGAGGCCGCCGTGACCCCCGAGCAGCTCTCCGCCCGGGACCGTGCAGAGAACGCCCATCCCGGGCTGCAGGTGCTCTACGGCTACGCGCAGGCGGCCGGGACGGCGCAGCTCGTCGAGAGCGCTCGCACCGTCCTCGCTCAGGCGATGGCGGCCCACGCCATGCTGCCGGTGACGCTGATCGCACGCGCCAGCCGGGACGCGGGGCACGAGCTGAGCCAGCTCTCGCATGCCGGCCAGGACGCCCCGGGCGATCGCGCCGCCGCGACGCGTGCGCGCGCGCTGGGGGCCGACCACGCACAGCTCGCCGGCGAGGTCGCCACGCTCGAGGGCCAGGTGATGGCCACCGGCCGGCCCGATCCGGTGCTGCTCGAGACCGCGAGCCTGGATGCCGACACCCTGGCCTTCCGGGCGCGCATCGCCCAGCTCCAGGCCAGCCTGTCCGCGCTCGGCCACGCGCTGAACGCCGCCGACCAGGGCGTGATCGCCGCGATCGCGAACCTGTCGCCGGGCGCCCGGATGGTCATGACCGGGCATCACCTCGATCTCGCCCGCCAGGCACTGGGCGAGGTCGAAAGCGCGCTCGACGCGAGCCGGCCGGCGGCGGTCAATGCGCGCTACGACGCGATGCCGCCGAGCCCTGCGCGCGAGTACGGCCGACAGTTCGAGCTCCGCGACACCCGCAAGGCGCAGCTCGCGCGCGCACACGAGCGGTTCGCCGCGATCGCCAAGACCCATGGCCTCGACGGTGCGCTGTTCCACGAGGCCGAGCATGCGATCCGCGACGCGCAGATCCGCTCGCTCGTGGCCAACGTGGCAGTGCTGCTCGCCGCAGGCGTGATCTCAGGGGGCGTGGCCGCGGTGGCGGGTGACTTCGCCGCGGGCCTGGTGGGCGGCGGCCGCGCGGTCACCACGATCGGCGAGGCGACCGGCGCGGTGCGCACCGCTCGCGTCGTGGGCGGCGTCACGAACGTCGTGGTCGATGCCGGTGCCAACGCCGCGGCGCAGACCGCGCTCAACGGCGAGCACCTCGGCTCGTCGTTCGCCGAGAATCTGCTGAGCAACGCGGCAGTGCGCGCGGCGCTCCGGCCACTGCATGCGGCGATCCGGACCTGGGGCGGACTCGACGAGGAAGCCCTCGCGCTGTGGACCCAGCAAGGTGCGCGCGGCAAGCTCGCGCTCGCCAAGACCGCGGTGGTCAGCGCCGAGCTCGTGACCGCGGGTGCCACCAGCTACGTCGTCCATCGGCTCACGACCCTCGCGCGCGGCCAGAAGCCCGATGACGAAACGGTCGCGACCTGGGCCGTCCAGGGCGCGACGCTCGTCCTCGCGCGCCTCATCCACACCCGCCTCGACGCCGTCATGGAGCGGCTCAAGGGGGCCGGCGCGCGCGCCGGCGAGCTGGTCGCACGCGCCGTGCAGCAGAAGGCCCGAATGCTCACCTACCAGAGTGCCGAGGCGATCGAGCGCGGCGCGGCGATGCAGCTCCTCATCGAGCACCAGCAGCTCACCCAGGACGAGATCGCGTTCTGGCGCCAGGTCGCGGCCGACCCGGCTGCAATGCGCACGCTCGGCATCGACGGCGAGCAGGCCGCGGCCCGGCTCGCCGCGGCCGAGGGCCAGGCCGCCGAGCTGCAGCGCCTGGCGCTCCAGTACCTGCCGTTGCGGCTGGCCGGACTCGAGCAAGAGGTCGAGGGTAGCCGCCTGTGGGTCGGTGACCCCGAGCAGATCGCCGAGGCGCTCGCGAACGCCAAGGCCGCACGCCTCCCGGTCACCGTCACGCCGCCGCCGTCCCCGTCCGACGCAAAGATCCCCACGGTGCGGGTCTGGCGCATCACGCTCGGCAGCGAGATCCTCGAGATCCGCGAGCGCGCTCGGGTGGGTCCCGTGCGCGAGGCGGTGCCCGACGATCAGGTCACTCGCGTTGAACGCCGCCCACATCCGTCGGACGACCACGAGTACCAGTTCGATGCAATGCACCCGGGGCCGCTGAGCGACGAGAGCAAGTTCGGGAACCCCAAGCTCACGGGGCAACCTGTGCCGGCACAGGGTTTCTACGGCGGCAAGTACGATCAGCAGGTACTCGCCCAAGACACACTGTTCTATCGCATCGGCGACGGGCAACGTGAATGGGGGCAATGGTTCACCGACGAGCCTCTCAAGAGCGAGGCGCAGTACCGTATCGACGTTGCCGTCAAGCGCGAATGGACCAATCCGGCGACCGGAGAAATCCCCGCTGGCTCTACGCGCACACAGAAGCAGCTGGCACTATGGTCCTATACGGCGATGATCCCGAAGGGCACGGCGGTGTACTCCGGCCCGGTAGCCAGCCAAGGCGGCGTTCACATGGGCGGACCGACCATCAAGCAGTATTTCATTCCCGAGCCGTGGAAGCTCGTATCCAAGGGCGCCGCGATCGTCGCCAGGGAACCCTTCCAGCGTGACGGTCATGTGCAGCCGGCGCCCACTCACCTTCCCTCGGGGAGCAACGTCCAATGAACATCGACAAGCTCAAGCGCGCATTGCATGAACTTGCGAGCGCCACGTCTGATCTCGCGGACGTGTGCGAGCGCGAAGACGTGCCAGGCTTCGCATTCTGGCGCTCGATATCGTCGGAAGCCTCGGCAGTCCTAGCCAGCGGAGACTTTGATAGGGTTGCACTCGAGCACCTCGTCCGAGACGTTGTCTCGACGTTCAGCTATCAGCCCGGTGGATTCATGGAGCAGTACATCGTCAGAAGCGACCCGGGCGAACAAGAACGAGAGAACGTTATCTTCGAGCGCATCCGAGACCGCGTACGGGCTGCCGCCGCCGATGTGAAGGAAGCAGTCGAAGAAGGAGAAGTCAATCCGCTGGGAATCCGGCGCGCGCTTGTGGATCTCGAGACGGCTCTCCTTGAGCTGGGAATGCACGATGACGCTACGACTGCGCGCGTGTTACTCAATTCGCCTGAGTTGGACCATGCGGCAGCGGCGGCATTCGGCGACGCGATCTTGCGTCATACCGACCAAGGCAGGGTGCTACGCTTGCAACCACTCGTGCGCGGACTGACGGAAGCGCTGCGTCCGGTCGAGCCCGAATGAGTCTCATCGGTACGTCGCCGACCTCCTGCATGACCGTGAGCTCATCGAAAATGTCGGCCGACTTCCTGCCTCGACCATCGCGTCGGCGATGCGTTCGCGGGCGAGCCGCACTCGTGCCTCAACCGTTGACGGGTTCCGCCAGCTCGAACGGTTCGCGGCGCGGTCCTGATCGAGCGCGAGTTCACTGGCCTGGTTCTCGCGATCGCGGCAAGGCATCGCCGCAGGCCGCACGAACTCGTCCCTCGTGCCTCGCCGTCCTTGTCTCAATCGGTCACGGCGACGAGCGCCACCGGAATTAGAAGGTGATACGCGCTTTCTTCGAAGAGAGAGGCGCCTCCGAGCTGGACCCGACTCGTCAGCCAGGTAGCGAGATGGCTACTCGCTGCCGTCGCCTCCTGGCGAAGGCTCGCGTCCAGCGACTGTCCTCCGGGTTCGAGCGATGACAACTCGATCAGCCCGATCAAGCGGTGAACGTCAGGGGCGGTCGCACCGTCAGACGGAGTCAGTGGGACATAATCCGGACCGAATGCATGGTACCGGAGGTACGGGACAACCCGTGATGTGCGCGTTTCGGCCTCCAGCATCGGGTGCGAGACGAAGAGGATCCACTTGGCTGCGGCCAACGAGGGAATGCTCGTCGCCAGCGTCGTCGCCGCCAGCGTGGTGAAGTCGCCGTGACTCAGCCGCGAAAGTCTACAAGTCAGGTCTCCCAGGAGATCGACGTCGGCGTCCGGACGCAGCTTGGCGGGTCTCCCTGGTTGTCGCTGGATGGTCCATGGCCGCAGGCCGGCCAGATCGAGCTTTGTGTTGCCACTCTCGCCGAACACTTTGTACTCGGGATCAAAGACGAAGGTGCGAGAAGCATCACCCAGCTTGACCTTGGCGACGTCCGCTTCGGCGTCCTCAAGATGCGTGATCTCGCCAAACACCGGCCGCCGCCACGCAAGCTTCTCGAACTCGAGATCGAACGGAATGTGATCGGGAAGTCCGAGCTGGTACCAGCGCCGGAGCCGCTCAGCGAGGGCGGTTCTATCGAGAGCATGCGTCTCACCGAGCTCCGTCCGGATCTGGTCGAGCCGGTTTGCCATGTCTGTGTTGTCTTGCGCGGCGCTCAGCAGGATGTCACCGACCAACCGACCGTCGTTCGTCTCGATCGCGTGTTCGAGCCGATCCTCCTCCTCTTCCGTGAGCAGACCGAGGATGCGGAGACGCAACCTCTCGTCGTCGATCCCGAGATCGCCAAAGCGCTCCAGCAACGCGTTGTCGCGTCGCTCCTCGTGCGTGCCGGCGATGATCAGGTAATACGCGACCACGTCCGAGATCTGTCCGAGTCGGGCCACGCGGCCGTTGCGTTGCATTAGCACTGCAGGTGACGAGCTCAGGTCCCAGTGAATGACTTTGTTCGCGACCTGAAGGTCAAATCCTTCATCGGCGGCCGACGTCGCCACGAGGACGCGGATCGGTTTTCTCGGGTCGCGAAACTCGGCCACAACGGCGTCACGCTCAGCGTCGCCCATGCTACCGATCATCCGTCTGCTCGTTCGTGGCAGCGTACTGTTGATGATCGTGCAGGTTTGCAGGCTCTCCGTGAAGATCAGGAACCGCGACTCAGGGAATCGCTCCAGCATTGTCTGGAGCCACGCAAGCTTTGCGTTCTCGACACCCTGACGATCAGGATCACTGAACGACAGAAGTCGACGGGCCAGCTCGACCAACTGCGCCACTTCCTCACGCGTAGCGACAAAGGAATCGTCCCCGCCTGCCCGGAACTTCTTGCTGAGATCGTGGATGCTGGTGTGATGGCCGCCTTGAGCGATGCTCTTTCCCTCGAACAGGAAGTCTTCGGAAGCGAGGTAAACGTTCACATGTGTTAGCGAGCGGCCCCGGCTACGTGAACAGCGACCGGATCGGGCGGGCTACGTGATGGCCGAGGCTCGCTATGCCATCGTGTAGGAAGTTGGCCCCAGGCCGGGTGAGCGAGGACGATGGCGCCGCGATTCGAGGGCTGGGTACAACGCCCGCCGAAAGTAGGTGACGTCGACGGTGAAGCAACACCGTCGACGTCGTGCGCTCGGTCGCCCCGGCAAAGATGGCGACCAAGAGCATCTTACTCATCGTTCACCGGACCCTCGACGTCAAGAATTGGCTACTGCGACCGCCGAAGGTCCAGGAGGCACGACCTGGAAGTTGCCCGCGGTGCCACTGTGCAAGCCGGCCCACAGGTGGCCCGCTGGGCATGCACGGCCACGGCCAGCGCGATCGCCAAGTTCTCGGGCCGCCTGAGATCGGGCTCGCCGCGACCAGGTCGGTCGTTGCGTGCCGACGCTACCTGTGCACGTCGTGCGACGCGGTGGTCATGGTGGTGCCGCGGGGGATCGAGCCGCGACGCCACTACGGGCGGGCGGCGATCTGCCTGGCGCTGGCGCTGTGGGCACTCGCCGGGCAGCCGACGACGGAAGTACGGACCCAGGTCTGCGCCTGGCCAGGCCGCGCGACGACGAGCTGGCGCACGCTGAGGCGGTGGGCGACGGCGGTCGCCTCCGGTGGCTGGCCGTGGTGCCGCGCAGCTGCCGGGCTCGATACCCGCGCGGCGGCGGCCCGCGCAGCCCAGATCGCCGCGGGGTTGGCGCCGGCGATGACGCCGGGGCCGATCTGGGCACGGGCCTACACAGGCGGAGCCGCGCTGGTCTGAGCGATGGCCACCAGGCCCCGCCTCGTCGGCGAGTAAAGCCCACCACGTTGGGTTCTGTCCGGGTTTCGGACGATATGCCATGACGGCACAGCGCCATCACCGAATTCCTCGGCGGCGCTGGAGGTCCTGTCATGTCCGATTCCGAGCCCCTGTCCCCTCGCGACCAAGCCGAGCGGGTCGCGCTGTTCCGTGCCGAGCTCATCGGCGCCGTATCCCGCCGCGCGCTCTGCCGCGGCGAGCTGGCGGCGGCGCTGCGCACGCTGGCCGCCGAGCGCTATCTGCCACCCGGCAGCAAGACGCTGCGCTACTTCGGCGTCTCGACGTTCGAGCGCTGGTTGTGCGCCTATCGCGCCCATGGCCTCGCCGGGTTGCGGCCGTCGCCACGCTCCGACCGCGGCCGCGGTCGCGACCTGACGCCCGAGCAGCGCGAGCTCCTGCTCGAGATCCGCCGCGAGCACCCGACCGCGTCGGTGCCGCTGATCCTGCGCACGCTGGTCGCCGATGGCCGGCTCGCGGCGGGCGTCGTATCGGACACCACGGTCGCGCGGCTGTACCGCGACGCCGGCCTCGAGCGCGGGGTGAACGTCGACGGCCACACGCGCCTGCGCTGGCAGGCCGATCATGCCGGCGCCCTGTGGCACGGCGACGTGTGCCACGGCCCGACGCTGAAGATCGGCTCGACCACGCGGCCGCTCCGCATCCACGCGATGCTCGACGACGCCTCGCGCTACGTGATTGCGCTCGAGGCGCTCCACTCCGAGCGCGAGGCCGACATGCTCGACGTGCTCCTGGCCGCGCTGCGCCGCCACGGCGCCCCCGATGCAATTTACCTCGACAACGGCAGCACCTACCGCGGCGAGGCGCTGCGCTTGTGCTGCGAGCGCCTCGACGTCACGCTGATCCACGCCCGGCCGTACGACGCGCCGGCGCGCGGAAAAATGGAGCGCTTCTGGCGCACGTTGCGCGCCGGCTGCCTTGACCACATCGGCGCCGCGTCGTCGTTGCACGACGTCCAGGTCCGCCTCGCGGCGTTTGTCGACGAGCACTACCACCGCGCGCCGCACGGCGGCTTGTACGGCAAGACGCCGGCCGAGGTGTGGGCCGACGCGACCTGTCGCGCCATCGACGAGCCCGCGCTCGCCGCAGCGCTCACCATCCACCGCCGCCGTCGCGTCCGCAAGGACGGCACCGTCGACCTCGACGGTCGCGTCTGGCAGCTCGACCAGGGCTTCCTCGCCGGCCGCGTCATCACCGTCGTCGCTGCGCACGCCGGCCTCGCCGGCGAGCCGGTCGCGCTCCACGACGGCCACCGCTATCCGCTGCGGCCCGCCGATCCGGTCGCCGCATCGCGCACCCGCCGTACCCGGCGCGGTGAAGCACCGACCCCGAAGATCCCGTTCGATCCCGCCGGCGCCTTGCTCGACAAGGCCGCCGGCCGTCGCCCCCGCCACCGCAAGGACCAGCCGTGACCTACCTCGATGCCCTCGGCCTCAAAGAGCCGCCGTTCTCGAAGGAGATCGCCGACGCCGACCTCTGGCTGCCGACCTCCAAACAGCACGTCGCCGACGGCCTGCTCGACGCGCTCACCGAGCGCGCCTCGGCGCTCCTCGTCGGCGAACCCGGCGTCGGCAAGACCTGCATCCTGCGCGCGCTGCGCCATCGTGTCACCACCGCCGGCTACCGACTGACCTACTCGCACAACGCCACTCTCGGCCGTCGCGACTTCTACCGCCAGCTCTGCCTCGCACTCGGTCTCGCGCCCGCGGCCACCGCCGGCAACTTCTTCTACGCCGTGTCGTCCCACGTCGAGGAACTGTCTCGCGAGCGCGTCCACCCGGTCTTCCTCCTCGACGAAGCCCACCTCTTGCACCAGGACACCCTCGATCACCTGCACATCTTGCTCAACTACCAGTGGGACAGTCGCGCGCTGCTCTCGATCATCCTCGTCGGTCTTCCCGAACTGCGCGATCGCCTCGCCCTGCGGCGCAATCGCTCGCTCTATTCGAGGATCCACCACCGCCTCGAGATCGAGCCCCTCGTCCCCGATGACACCGCCGAGTACCTGCGCCTGCGCCTCCGCCAAGCCGGCTGCGATCGCGAACTGTTCGCCACCGACGCCGTCGGCCTCCTCCACGAGACCACTGCCGGGGCCATGCGCGATCTCGACCGCCTCGCCGCGGCCGCGCTCCGGGAAACCGCCAAGAAGAAGCGCAAGCTCGTCGAGCGCGATGTCGTCGCTCGCGTCATCGAGTCCGACAACCGCGAGCCCTGACCGGCGCCCGCTACCCTCTATGCCATCGTCACCGTGCGGGGGCCGTGGCTCCATCGCGGTGGCCATCGGCGTTCCGGACCACGTCGCGCGCGTCGACGATGGCCATCGCCGCGGCGCTTGCTACCTGCCCCGTTGGCGATGGCCATCGTCGTGCTGATGGCGATCTTCGCCGACGACGATGGCCATCACTCAAGCTGCCTTGATGGCCATCGTCAGGCCCGCTCGGCAACAGTAGCCAAAGCGTCACG
>JBGQCL010000467.1:0-9196 GCA_041495365.1 Kofleriaceae bacterium
CGCCGCGCGGTCGATCACCGGCGCCGCCAGCTCGATCACCACCGCGGTCGGCACCTGGTTGTCGGCGCCGAGCTCGTGGATCACCACCGGCGACAGCGACTTCGCCGTGATCGCCGCGCGCTTGGGCGCGTCCCCCGATCCCGGGCCCTTGCCGGCCGCCGAGCCCGCGCCCACCGCGGCCTGGTCAGCGTCCTTCTTCCCACCGCACGCGGCGGCCACCAGCGCGATTCCCACCGCGCACGTCGCAAGTCGACCGGTCATGTTTGCCCTCTATCTGCCGCTCAACGCGCACCTCTGCGCCGCATTCCCTCGGCGGTGCACCACGATACCGCACCCCGGCCGCGCGCCGGCGGTCCCGCCGCTACATCGCTTCGTCGGGGTCGTCGCCGAGCAGCACACCGACCTGGAGCTCGATCGCGTCGAACGGCTCGGCGCGCACCCGTTCGCTGGCCGCCGCGCGCAGCGCGACGAGGTAACCCTCCGGTGTGTGGCGGTGCACCGTGAGCGTGCGATCCACCTGGTCGAGAATCCAGTAGTGCGGGACACCGGCCTGGTGATAGCGGTGGAGCTTGGTCACGGTGTCCACCACCCGGTTGGACTCGCTGACGATCTCGCACAGCCAGTCGGGCCGGATCGTGACCGGCCGCTCCTTGGGGGGCGCAGGGGCGCCGCCATGAGCACTGTCTAGCCTAGGCCCCCCCCCTGGGTAGAGCCTGCAGCCGTTCGAGTTGACACCTTGTCGCGGTTCCTCGAAGATCGATGACCAGCGGTCGCGTAGCGATGCGGAGGAGTGATGAAGGGCTTCGAACTCGCCGAAGTGCGGAAGGTTATCCTCGATGCTTTCGACCCGAATGCCTTCGACCGGGTCCTGAGCGATCGGCTGGATTTTAAGCGCAAGAAGCAGATCGCCGACGGCGCTCTTGTGGACGTCGTCCAAGCCGTCATCGAGCGGTTCGATGACGAAGGGCGCGTCCCGCAGCTCGTAGCGGCCGTGGCGGCCGAGCGCCCCGCGAAACCAGATGTTCAGCGGATCTATCGCCGCTACGCGGAGGCGGTGCTCGACGAGGCAACCCGGGTTGCGATCCGGCGCGAATAACTCGAGCTCCTAGACTCGTACGGGCTCCTACCGCCCATCGCGGTCCAAACCGGGCCAGAATATGCGGCCGTCGTACCGCTTCGCGGCGGCAGCTTTCAACGGTGCATCAACGACCTCCTGCCGGCTTTCGACCCGATGCCATGGATGGAGCAGATGCTGAGGCAAATGCGCCGCGTCTGCCGCATCGAGGTCGACGGAGTGGCGCTTGCGACCGGATTCCTCGTCGGGCCGGATGTGGTGATGACCAACCATCACGTGCTGAGCTCGCTCATCACAGGACAGGGAAGCGGCGCACGCATCAGCTGTCTGTTCGAGTACTGGAGCACCGCCGGCAAACCGGGTAGCGAGGGAACGCGGGTGATCGCGCGAGAGTCGTGGACGGACTGGCATGTCGCATCATCTCCACCGAGTAAGAACGAAGATGCCGGCGCGACGCTCGATCAGCTCGACTTCGTGCTGGTACGGCTCGCGCGGCGATTCGGTGAAGAACCCGTCGTACCGGGCGGCGCACGCCGTGGATGGATCTACGCACCGAAGATCGAGGCAAACCTGGCTCCCGGCACACCAATCGCGATCCTCCAGCACCCGGCCAGCGAGCCCATGAAGATCGCGTTTGACACCAAGGGCGTCATCGAGGTCAACAGCATGCGCACACGCGTCCGGTACCTTACAAACACCGCGGAAGGGGCATCGGGATCGCCCTGCTTCGATCTGAAGTGGGGCCTGGTCGCCCTCCATCACTACGGTGTGACCGGAGAATATAATCAAGGCATTCCAATCAGTACAATCCGGGCGCGGCTTCCCCTCGAGGCGCTCGACTGTCTGGGGGATGATTCACCATGATCCGGAAAGAGATCTAACAGTGTACCTCATAGACTTTGAGCGGGTCCCGACCGATTTTGCTGCGTATCGTGAGGCGATCGTCCAAGCATTTAACATATCGGACCTTCAGCAACTGTGCACAGATCACATTAACAGGGACATTCTGCACGACATCGACTTCAGCGGGTCTCGCCAGGAGGTTGTTTACAGGATGCTCCAGCGCGCGGATGAGAAAGGCTGGCTGCGTCGGCTGCTCGTGCTCGCGCTCCGCCACCGTGCGAGCAAGCGCGAGTTCGTGAAGCAGCTCGCGCCGCGCCTCGGACTGGTGCCCCTCGTCGAACTCGCCGACGAGCTTTCGGGAACATGCTCGCCACAAGTCCTTGCAGCTGCGATCCAGACGCTCGAGCCGCAGTTCCGCGACCAGTCACCGACCGAAGATCACCACGACGTTTGTGGGCTCTGGATTGACCGACTGGTCTGGCTCGACGAGTTCCCCGCGGTCATGCATCGGGATCCGCCGCTGATCAAGGTACTGGATCACGTGCTCTCAAACCTTAACCCGCGAGATCCGCAGGCGCATCTTCTGCGTGAGTGGCTCGGCAAGACGCGCCGTAAGTTCGGCCTCGTCGCATCGCAACCGGCCGAGAAAAGCACGGGCTATGCGATCCTGCTTGAGGTCGGCGTCGTCGGCCCAACAGGCTCGGTGGCAGTATGGCGCGTGAACTTCGACGGCAAGGCCGAACACCTGTTCGCGGTTGCGTTCGACGCGCTCGGGCACGAGCGAGAGATCGAGGTCGAGCTCGCACGAGTCGTAGACGAGTGCTTCGCTCGCAACGCCATCGACAACCCGCAGCACGCGCCGATGCCGCCGCGCTTCGAGTTCATGCTGCCGCGTCGTTGGCTGGGGCTCCCGGTGGATCAGCTCAAGGTCGGAGGATCGGAAGACAACCCGCCAACCCGTCTCGCGGGAAGCTTCCCGGTGATCGTTCGACCCGGCATGTGGTGTCGACCCGACCGGATAGCCCGACCGATCGTCGAGGGTCGGTTGGCGCGGAGGCGCGAGCGGGTGCGAGCCAACCAGCATCGCGTGGAAGTGGTGGCAGAACCCGAGGCATGGGGACCCAACTCGGCCGAGGATGCGCAAAATGACGACACCCTCGCCGGGTTAGTCTTGGCGTTCGATGATCTCGCAGACGACGGATCGGTCGTTGCTCAATCTTTCCAGACCCACGTGCTCGCTGTGCTCTGGCCGCGCAGCGCCTGCACCACCGCATGCGATGACACCAGTCGACAGTATCTGAGATCCCTCATCGAGGGAGTCCGCGATGCCCCGGCAAGGGTCTTCGATGCCCGGCGTGTGGGCGACGGCATCGGCAAGCAATTCAAGGACCACATCTCACTGATCTGGCACGCCGATCCGGTAAACTTCCCCGATTCATCCCTCGCGGTGCCGCCGCTCCAATCCATAGGATGATCATGACCGCTCAAAAAGCGACCAACGACGTCTCCGCCGAGTCGTGGCATGTCTACAAGGGTACGACCGAGGCCAAACAGAAGCTGCCAGCATCGCCACCGTGGCGCACGCACACTACCGACGAGATCTCATATCAAGTGCCTGAGGCGGAGTTGGACGACACGTTCCAGCCGCACCCCGACGACGTCACGTTGGTCAATGCGGCCTTGCACTTGCGCCGGCCGCTGCTCGTCACCGGACGGCCCGGCTCCGGTAAGTCCTCGCTGGCTCGATCCGTGGCGCACGATCTCGGGCTGGGGCGCGTGCTGGTGTGGCCCATCAATTCAAGATCTACGCTGCGAGAGGGCCTGTACCACTACGACGCGATCGCGCGCCTCCAGGACGCATCGCGCCTCGGCGCCCAACCGACGGCGATCGGCCGATACCTGCGGCTCGGTCCGTTCGGAACCGCGCTGCTGCCGCGATCGCGTCCGCGCGTGGTCCTGGTGGACGAGATCGACAAGAGCGATATCGATCTGCCCAACGACCTACTCCACGTCTTCGAACACGGGCAGTTCGAAATCCCCGAGCTCACGCGGGCCGCCAAGGACAAGCAGGCGCTGACCGTCATGCTGCACGACTCGGATGAGGAGATCCAGCTCCACATCGGCGAGATCAAGTGTCGTGAGTTTCCGCTCGTGATCCTCACGAGCAACAACGAGCGCGACTTCTCGTCGGCGTTTCTGCGGCGCTGTCTCAGACTTGAGATGCAGCTTCCCGATCGTGCCCGCCTGCAGGCGATCGTCGAGGCGCACTTCCGCGCGGCGAGCACAGATGATCCGACGTGGGAAAGCAGCGTGAACGCCCTGATTGACAGGTTCATTGATCTGCGCGACGTCAAGAAGGAGACTGTCGCAACCGACCAGCTGCTCAACGCGCTTCACCTCATCCGGAACGACGTCGGTCTGCTGGGCTCGCAGACGCTCCTTGATGCCGTGCTGCGCGGCCTGGTGAGCCGGGTACTGGCGACAAAGGCGCCAGCGTGAATCCTTACCCCAAGCTCGACTGCTGGCTCGGCGCGCTGCTTAACGCAGGCATCGATCTCGACCCGATCGAGATCGCGGACGCGTTCTGGCTAGCGCGGGTGATTTCGGGGCCGAATCGGGACGATCAGGGCGCGGGCACCACGACTCCGCCGCGCGAAGAGCCGGACCTCCCGACGCCGCGGACTTCGGATGCGACGGAGCCTCTGCCCGAGCGTGACACCGCCGCCCGCGAGCGAGCGGCGCCGAGCCCGCCGGCCGAGTATCGGGTCCTGACGCAGGCTGAGCCGGGTGCCGCCGCTCAACCGATCGTGATCCCCGACGCGCCGGCGCTCTATCACAAGCTCGAGATCTCTCGCGCGCTGCGGCCGCTCCGGCGCCGTGTCGAGTCGTATCGTACGGAAGAGCTCGATGAGGTGGCAACGGCGCACCGCATGGCCATCGTTCGATATTCCTGGCCCGAAGCGCCGCTGATCCCCGTGCTCAGACCTGGACGTACCCGGTGGCTGGAGCTCGTGATGATCGTGGATCGGTCGCAGACGATGGCGGTCTGGCGTCGGACGCTCGACGAGCTATGCACGCTCGTTTATCAGCTCGGCGCGTTCGAGCATGTCCGCGTCGTGTACATGCAGGCGGATCCGAATGCACCCGACCGAGTGTTGACCGCGACGCGCGCCGAGGCGGAGGCCTGGCCAGTCTTTCAGGGAACGGAGATCGGAACGCATGGCCGCAGCCTGGTGATGGTAGTCAGCGACTGCATCGGTCCGCTCTGGACCTCCGGTGGGATGAACCAGTTCCTCAAGCAGCAAGCGAAGTATGGGCCGCTCGTCGTGCTGCAGGTGTTGGCTCCGCACCTATGGCGCCGCACCTCACTCGCAGGCCTCGAACCGGTGCTGCTGCGTGCAACTGCGCCCTGCGCTCCTCCGCATCGGCTGCAAATCGAGTCGGAGGACGATGCCTTGCCGCATGACGAAGCCGACCCGCGCTTCGTCGTCCCCGTCGTTCCGCTGCTGGCAGGGAGCCTCGCGGCGTGGTCGCACTTGGTCGCTGGTCATCCGGCCGGCCTCGCTGCCGGCTTCTGGTTCGAGCCGCGTCTGGCGGATCGGTCCAGTGAGCCGCCGAGTGTCGCGTCGCAGGAGCCCGAGATCGAGGCGCTCGTAGAGCGTTTTATCCGGGTGAGCAGCACGACAGCCCGAAAGCTCGCCGCGTACCTCGCGGCAGTGCCGTTGACCATGCCCGTCATTCGGTATGTCCGGATGCTGTTCGTGCCAGAGGCGCGCGAGGACCACCTGGTCGAGGTGCTGTTCAGCGGCCTACTCCTCCAACGAAGACCGGACCTGTGGACGATCGCCGATGAGGCGGAAGCGTACGATTTCCGACCGGGCGCACGCGAGCTCCTGCTATCCGGGCTCGGTAGCCCCACGATCGAGCACGTCGCACGGCGTATTGGCGCTGAACTCGGCGCGACCCACGGCGCCGACCACGACTTCTCGGCATTCCTGATCTCGGCAAAGGACGCATTGGCGTCCGAGGCGCGGCCCTTCGCGACAGTGACTCGCGTGCTCGCAACGGTGCTCCGACCAGTCCGCGGTACATCGCCAGACTCGACATCGATCCGCGATGCGCTGGTTAAGGAGGGGGCCAGCCATACGAGCAGCAACACTGTCGGTTCCGAGGCCATCCCTGTCGTGAAACGGTCGGACCGGTCGCCCAGTGGACATCGCGCTACGCCCACCGAAGGAGCCATGGATAGCGTCGGAGTGGCCGGACCGACGTACCATGTCTTGCTGATCGGGATCGATAACTATCCCGGGCGCGAGTTGAGGGGCTCCGTCAACGACATCGACGCCGTGCAGCGTATGCTGCTCGACGATCGACTCGCGATCCCGCCGACGTGTATCTGGCGGCTCGCCTCGCCGTTGCCCGGGACCCGGCACGAGACCGCGGTCGCCGAGCAGCCTGCAACGCTCGCTAACATCCGCGCCGCGCTAACCGAGCTCGGCTCGGACCGGGTCCAGCCCGGCGATCGCGTGTTCATCTACTACTCCGGGCACGGCAAGCGCGTGGTGGTGACGGGGTCGGATGGGGCGACGTTCGAGCGCGAAGCGCTGGTTCCGGTCGACTTCGAGGCGACCTCCGGGCTGGACAGGTTTCTGTTCGACTTCGAATTCAATGCCCTGCTCGCCGCTATCGCCGCCCGGACGTCGTCGGTCACGGTGATGCTCGACTGCGCCCACGCCGCCGGGGTGTTGCGCCACGGCGATACGGTCCGCTCATTCGACCGCGGCGCGCGCGACCGTGAGCCGATCGCCGACCCCGCAGGCCAGCTCGCCGCCACGCGGGGCCGGGGATCCGACGACATGACGGGCAGCGTCAGTACCTGCCAGGTGGTGTCGGCGTGCCACGCCAACGAGCTCTGCAGGGAAATCGACCGCGACGGCGTGCGCACCGGCTTGTTCACGACCGCGTTCGTTGCCGCGGTTCGCGGCACCACAGGTGACCTGCGCGCGCTGACGTGGGACCGGATCTGGCATTCGGTGCGCAGCGAGGTGACGCTGTGTAATCCCGCGCAAAACCCGCGCATGAGCGGCAGCCTTCGGCGTGCGGTGTTCGGCGGCCCGCCGGTCGACGGCGACGCGGGCCTGTACGTGAGCCGAGACGGCGACTCCTACCGGATCGCAGCCGGCACGATGGCCGACATCACGCGGGATACCGAGCTGGCGATCTACGGTCCCGATCCGGCGCGGTTACCGCCACTCGGCTCGACGGCGGATCTTGCGGTCCGGCTCGGCGTCGTGCTGGTGGTCACGGCGGAGAGCGCGTCCGCATACGCCGCCGCGATCGGCCCAGCGTTCGAGCTGCCGGCCGGGGCGCGCGGACGGGTGATGAAGGCCGGGGTGGCGAGCCGGCTGCGCTGCGCGGTGACGCCCCCCGACGCCTACCTTGCGGCGGAGATCGTCCGGTCGCCGGTTCTGGAGCTGGTCGATTCCGATCAACCGGCGCCGGTCCGCCTAGTGCGGCGCGGCTTCCGCTGGTACGTGACCGACGATCAGCATGGCACGGGCGACGACGCACCGGTGCTGTACGCAGTCGAGGCCGACGACGCACTAGGCGCCCGGGCGGTGCTGGAGCACTACGTCCGCTACTCGCTGCCGCTGCGGTTCGCAGCGCGCGCAACCGGCCTGCCGGGTGGGCTGGAACTCCGCGTGCTGCGCTGCCCCGACGACCGCCGGATCCCGCCTGCGGAGG
The DNA here is from genome assembly GCA_041495365.1 of Kofleriaceae bacterium. Taxonomy (GTDB): domain Bacteria; phylum Myxococcota_A; class Polyangia; order Haliangiales; family Haliangiaceae; genus JABFXX01. The sequence continues at coordinate 7,664 of JBGQCL010000467.1, forward strand.
CGCAAGGCCTCAATCTGTCCGAGGCGCCGGTCCAGGACGGACGATATCGTGTGCCGGCCGATGGCGCGATCTGCGTGGTCGTGCGCAACCGGACGCCAACGGACCTCCAGGTGACGCTGCTCAACGTCGCCTCGAGCGGTAGGGTACAGTTGCTCGGCGAAGCCAGCGTGTCGAGCGGGCTCAGCTACGTGTTCTGGGCAAGCGGTCAGCTCGGAGTCGCGTTCCGCATGCACCTGGGCATCAGTGCGGATCGATCGCGCGATCGCCTGGTGGCGCTCGGGCGGACGATGCTTGCACACGACCTCGGATATCTTCGCGTCACTGAGACGTTTGAGGAGATCGGCGATCTCCCCGTCACCGAAACTCTTGAGCAGATCGATGCGCAGGAGTCCATCGACGATGGCAGCGCGAGAACCGCCTCGCTGAAGGGCTGGACCGCGACGCGGTTGGCAACCGCCCCGCTGGAGGGTTGGACCGCGGCGCAGGTGGTAGTCGAGACGGTCCGGACGTGAGCTCTACGGCAGCGAAGACACCTTGGGCCCGCCATCACTCGTGAGCGCCCAGAGTACGAACTCGACCGTCCCTCGCCTCAACCGACGCCACAATCGGCGGCGTCGCTCGGCTATGCCCGCCCACGACTACAGCAGTGCTCGCGCTCGCCTTCGAAAAGGGCTTCGCAAAGAGCCCGAGGCTCGAAAATCGCGTGGGAAACTGGCTCAACTCGTCGAACGCGCTCGGGAAATCACCACTGCGGAGAAGGGTTGAGCGCGTACAAAGTCGAGATCATTCACTCTTGACAGGATTTAGGTTCCTGCGGTCCGCGGTGAGCCGCATGGTCCCCACGCGCGGACCTGAGCCGACCATCGACCGCGAGCACGAGCAGCGCGAGCGCTCGGGCTCGTCGAGAATCCACCAGCCACCGGGGCCACCGCGCCCGCGATCGAACGGACCATCGAGCTCCGCGCCCAGCTTGGAGGCTGTCATCGTGTGCCGCGGTCCCGGCGCGACATCCCATACAGCGTGCCATTCACGATCTCGGCGTGCTGGTGTGCCGGCACGCGGCGGTACTGCTCGTAGAACTCGTCGCGCAGCGCTTCCTGCGGGTCGTGGGCCGGCTGGACCATCGCCACGCAGCTAGCACGTCGGAGCGAATGGAGGCGGTCGGCCTGTCGACTACAGCGGCTGCATCGTGACCGGGACGCCGGCGAGGACCGCGTTGCCCGACAGCGGATCGCGCAGCGTCTCGTCGAGCAGCGCGTTGAGGTTGGCGCCGGGGCGCTCGGCGGCGAGGCCGAGGCGCGTGCCGGGCTGATCGTGGCCCCAGCCGTGCGGCAGGCTGACCACGCCGGGCATCATGTCGTCGCTGACCTCGACCTCGACGTCGATCGCCTGTGCGCCGCGCGTGATCCGGGCGCGGCCGCCGTCGCGCAGGCCGAGCCGGCCGGCGTCGACCGAGCTGACCAGCGCGGTGCAGCGGAACCGGCCCTTGGCCAGGACGGGGAGGTTGTGCATCCAGCTGTTGTTCGAGCGCAG
>JBGQCL010000468.1:0-9196 GCA_041495365.1 Kofleriaceae bacterium
ACATCTCCCCATCGACCTCGGTTCGTTGAATGCGGTTCTTGGTCTTCCTGAGTTTCGTCGTGGGATCCTCCTTGGTGAGTGGGTGAGCGGTTGCTGGGGTTGTCGGGCCAGGTGCCGTCGGTGCTGCGCCCAGGTTTGGGGTCGTGGTTGTCATGGACGAGGTGGCAGGCGACGTTGTGATCGGTGAGAGCGCTCCTGGGGTAGTTGTCGTCGGGGTAGTTGTCGTCGGGGCTGAGCCAGGCGCCGTCGGTGCTGCGCTCGGGATGAGGTGGATGGGCGGGGTGGTGGGGCTCATGGTCGTTGCGGAGGCCGAGCCAGGGGCCGTCGGTGCTGCGCTCGGGATGGGGGTGGTGGTGGGCGTCACGAGATTGGTCACGGAGTCACAGCCGTCGAGAGCCGCGCGCTCGTGCCCGCAGCGAAGATCGCTTCTGGCGGCGAGCAGGTGCTGGACGAGCGCGTGCGCCGTCGCGATCGCCGGGCTCTTGGTTGTCTCGTTGGACCTGCAGGTGTTTCGTGAGCGCTGCCATGAGCCTGTCACCTTGTGCGAGCGCCGTGCTCGCCTCGTCGGCCGCTTGCCCGACGAGGATCTGCATCCGCGCAAAGGCGCGCCCCGCTGCGGCGTTGCCGGGATAGCGCAGCTCATCGACCGCATAGCAGGCGACCTGTGCGATGGTGTCCACGCGGAAGATCGCAGCACGGAGGCTCTCGATCGCATTCGCAGGGCGGAAGTCGTCTGGCGGAGCATGGCTCGCGGTCGTGTCGTGGAGATGGCGATGGTCAGACATCGGCGCTCCCAGGCTCGTGCGTGGTCCTCGCGGGTGCCGAGCCAGGCGCCGTCGGTGGTGCCTTCGGGGTGACCGGGACAGCCTCCGTGAAAATGGGGTTGATGTGCACGGCGGCAGGCGGCAGCGGCACGCCCGGCGCCCCGTTGGGGAAGCGCTCGGGATGCGCGCCGTACGCGACGTCGAGGGCGGCCTGACGTACGGCAGCGACCTCGGCGACGCGGCCGTAGAAGACATCGGCCGGTGTGAACAGGGCGAGCCCTGCGTGATGGTGGTGGTCGTTGTGCCAGGCGAAGAAGTCGCCGAGCCACGCACGCCCGTGAAGAAGGCCGGCGAAGCGGCCAGGGTAGTCGGGCTGGTACTTCATGGTCTTGAAGCCGGCCTCGGAGAATGGGTTGTCGTTGGACACGCGTGGACGGCTGAAGCTGCGCGAGGCGCCGAGCGTGTCGAGCAGCTGGGCGAGCGTGTCGCTCTTCATCGCGGAGCCGCGGTCGGAGTGGACCTGGAGTCCGGGCACGACGCCGTGGCGCGCGATGGTCTCCGCGAACAGCTGCGCCGCGAGGTGCTTGCACTCCTTGGCGGCGACCATCCATCCGACGACGAACCGGCTGAACAGGTCGATGATGACGTACGCCATCAGCAAGACGCCCTTCTCCACCGTCGCGAGCTTGGTGATGTCCCAGGTCCAGACCTGGTTCGGCGCCGTGGCCGTCAGCGATGGCATCGTATGCTGCTGCGGCGCGCGCTGGTTGCGGCGGTCCTTGTTCTCGCCGGCCTCGGCGAGCACGCGGTACATCGTGCGGATGGACGCCAGGTACTCGCCGCGCCCGAGCAGCGTCGCGTAGACTTCCGACGGTGGCTGGTCGGCGAACTCGGCAAGGTGGAGCGTGTCGAGGAGGTGCTGGCGCTCGGCATCGTCAAGGCGACGCGGGCTCGGCACGCGCGCCCGAGCCACTGTCGAGACCGGCGGCGTCTCTGGTCGTCGCGACCGGTACAGCGACGCCCGGCTCACGTTCAACGCGACGCACGCTGCGTCCACCGGCACCTCAGGGTCGCGCTGTTCGACGAGCAGCATCAGTTCTCGTCCTCGTTCTCGGGCAGCGCCAGCCCCAGCAGCTCGTGAGCTTTTTTTTGGAGTGCGATGAGCGCGTTGGCAACGCGGAGCTTGCGCTGGAGGAGCTCGTTCTCCTTGGCGACCGCGCGCAGCTCGCGGTCCTTCGCACCGAGCTTCGGCTTCCGACCAGGCGTGCGCGCTGTCAGCCCCGCCGCGCCGCGCGCGCCGAACTGCATCCGCCAGGCGGACAGCTGGGAGCTGTAGATGCCCTCCTCGCGCAGCATCGCCTCGAGCGCACCACGCTTGCCGCTCGCGAGCGCAGCCTCGGCGGCCTTCACCAGCCGCAGCTTCTCGGACGCCGTGAACTGCCGCCGCGTCTTGCTCGGCACGGACTCCTGCGACGCGCTGTTCACGCGCGGCTCATGCTGCTTGCGCTCGCCCTCCGCAGGGGCGACCTCTCGACCAGGAACTTGGGGTGGCTTGGGCACGTCTTGAGGACCATTCTCCGCCCATCGGTACAAAGATATCGGGGAGCGACTGTCTCAGGTGACGTTGGCACAGAGGGCCTCCCACACCAGGTTGCCGCCGTACTCGACGAACTCCGGTTTCACGGCCTTCCCGATTCCAGGGCCGACACGCGTGAACGGCGACGGTTCGGCGATCTTCCCGAGAGATCGAATGAGATCTGTGGCACCTGTTCCGCGCCGCGCGGCGGGCACCTCATGCTCGACGAGAGCACCGACGGTGATCGCGATGGCGGCGGTCGCCGGGTCCGACAGACGAGCCTCCGGCATTCGTAGCTGCGAGGGGTGATTCTTGAGCACCGCCTCCGCTTCCTTCGCGCTGCCCGTCAGTACCGAGCGGTTGTTCCCAGCGCTGACGACGATCACCACCTGCTCCTCGCGTGCGAGGACGTCGAGCGCTTCGGCCCACGTCGACTGCTTGCCGGAGTTGGCCGGCAGGAACGTTCCGAGCGAGAGGTTGAAGACGCGGCAGGCATGCGGTGCCTTCTTGAAGGTCCTGATCGCGGCCTGCATCTGCTTTACGATCAACCGTTCATCATCGAACTGATTGCGCTCGTTGAGCACGCGGGCACTGAAGAGCACGACCGGCGAGGAGAACGCCCCGCTCTCGTAGCAGGCGCGGACGCTGCCGAAGACTGCAATCGCCCCGACGCGCGTGCCGTGACCGTGCTGATCGGCGGGTGAGGTCGCTGCCGTGAGAATCGCCTCTTCATGTCCGACGTTGCTCGCGAGGAGCGGGTGCGCTGCTGCGATGCCGCTGTCGACCACGCAGACGCGGGGTCCGTCCAAGTTGGGCTGCGGCGGCTGCGCGAAGTTCTTCTTGTCGGCGCGTCCGGTTTGGACGGCGTCGAACACAGGGGTTGGCGGAAGATCGAGTTCGGCGACGATCGGCATGTCGAGGAGCTTCTTCAGCGTCGAACCTCGCACATGTACCTTCACCAAGCACATGTACTCGCCGATGAACCAGTCCACGACGCGATCGACATCGTTCCGCTTCATCGCGCTGACTGCTTGCTCGATCTCCTTCCGACCCGCTTCGGCGAGCTGAGTCGTGCCGCGATGCCAGAGGTCCAGCTCGACGACATACGTCGCGTTCTCATCGAGCCCCGAACAGTCGCTACCGATCTTCTGCACGAGCCGCGGGCCGATGCGGTCCTGCGGGCTCCAGAGTTTCATCTGATCGGCTTCGACGTACTCGAAAACATCGTACGGGGTCGATTTGTACGGCTTGCGGGTCCGAGGGTTCGTCCCCTTCGGCCCCGCCTCGTAGACTTTCATCGCATCGCGGAACGCTGAGAGATCCTGGTCATCGCGGAAGGCAACCACCGCCCGGTCGGGCTCGATGCTCACTACGTGCAGGCCGACGGCTTCGAGTTTCTCGGCAACGGCATCCGAGTTCGCCCCCGGTGCCAGCGGAACACGGAACACGAGGTGAGGCTGGATCCCGCGCGCCGCGGGTGGCGTGGCGCCGGCCTCCTGCTCCAGCTCGGTCAGCCGGTTGCGAACCTTCGCGCCGAACGGTCCGCGTCCTCCTCGCGCTGGAGGTGGGGATGGTGGTGCAGGGCGTCCTCGTCGCTGCCAAGTCTGATCGACATGCGCGAGGCGCAGATGCGGGTAGCGCTTATCGCCGTCGCGGTGAGGCATGTCGCCGTGCTCCCCTCGATGCCGTGGTCCCACCTGGGTGGACCTCGACATGCCCGCCCGTCAAGGAAAGCCGACGTCGCTGTCGCGCGACGGCTTGCTCGAAAGTCTCGCGGTCGATCTCCGTGGTGCCATCGAGGACGACCTGCTTGATGGCGTCCATAGCGATGCGTTCGATGTCCGCGAAGGACATCCCGGAGAGCTTGCGCGCTTGCTCCTTGAGCGACACCGACGGTGCCACGCCGACCTGACGCAGGCTTCGCACGAGTAGCGTCTCGATCTGGTCGGGTTGCGGTCGCGGGAACTGCACGATCTCGTCGAACCGACGCCAGAGCGCCGGATCCAGGATCTGTTCGTGGTTCGTCGCGGCGACGATCAGGGACTCGCCGCGGAACCCATCGAGCATCTGCAAGAACGAGTTGACGACGCGCTTCAGCTCCCCGTGGTCGGACTCATCGGTGCGGCGCCTGCCGATCGCATCGAACTCGTCGAAGAACAGCACCATCGGACGCGCGCGGGCGAAGTCGAAGACCTTGCGCAGGTTCGCTGCGGTGTCGCCGAGGTACGACGAGATCACGGCGTCGAAGCGGACGAGCACGAGGGGAACGTAGAGCGCCTTCGCGATGGCGCCCGCGACGACGGTCTTGCCACAGCCGGGTGGGCCGCAGAACAACACTTTCCCCGAGGCGCGAAGACCGTGCGCGTGGAGCATCTCGTTCCGTCGATGCTCCTGAACGAGCCGGTCGACGATCTCACGTGTGTCGTCTCCGAGGACCAACTCGTCGAGCGAGCGCTCGTCCTCACGGATTTCGACGAGCGGCGTTCCTCGCTCCTTGTCGGTCGGAAGCTCCCCCAAGATCGACGTCGCTTCGCGGGCCGACAGTACGGTGAGCGCGTGGCCGTTGCCGTGGCCGTTCCTGAGGATGCGCTCGATGTCCCGCGCAACCACCGGATGGTTACGTCGGCGCTCCTCATCGACGTACTCCTGCACCGCGCTATGAAACGCGGTCGCGTCACCCTTCTTGAAGGCGACGACCATCTTCCTGATGCTCTCGACAGTGGTTGCCACGACAATAGCGACGAGGTAGGCGACTGCCTGAGCTTCGCACACCACCCTGACAGCGTCCATGCTTGCGCCTGTCGAGCAGCTCGAGCGTGAGGGTTGGCGCGAGCGGCGCGGCGCCGGCACGCACCAGGGCGCCGGCGAGTGGCGCGGTGCCGGCGGCGAGCTCGCGCACCAGGGCGGCGAGAGTGGCGCGGAGCCGACGAACTCGCGCACCAGTCGGCAGCGAATTGGCGCGGCGCCGGCGGCGACCAGCCCGCGCACCAGGCTGACGCGATCGGAGCTGGCGCCCCACGCGCCGAGATGCAAGCTGCGGCGGTCGCGAGCGCACCGGCCGGGATGGGCGCCGCGGATTGCCGAGTTGGACGCTGTGGTGGTCACGAGTGCGCCCGCCGGGCTGGCGCCGCCGAGCCGCACGCTGCGGTGGTCGCAAGCGCACACCGCCCGGGCTAACGACCCTCGAGAAACTCCTTCACCACGCTGCATTAGCGGCCCATCTCGTCGGCCATCTCGACGACAACGGCCGCGCCGACCTCGTCGGACAACTCGGCGACCACGTCGATACGATCGTCCACGGCCTGACAGAGCTCCTCGGCGACCCGCGAACGTTCGCCGCGCCCGATCCTGTTGCGGATCATCGCGTGCACGCCGGCGGCCCGCCGATGCCCGCGTCTAGCGCAGGGGGGGCACCGTGAATCGCCGACGCCTCGACTCCGGGCAGCCTCGCTTCGACGTCGACAACATGTTCTACGTCCTGCGCGACAACCTCGGGAAGGCTGACGCGTTCATCACCGTCGCGGAGGACCTGATCGAGCAGTGCTGGGACGGCAGCGACGACGACGACAACAGCATCACGCGCCGCCGGAACCAGGTGGCCCACCTGGTCGAGTCCGCCAAGCTGGCGGTGCGCGCCGCGACCTACGCAGGCGAAGAGCTCGCCAACCGCCGCCGGGGGGCGTGACGCGTGCCGACCAGCGACGAGCTGAGATCGTTCCTCGCGCGGATGCTGGGGTGGTCCAACGAGCGCGCGGTGGATCTCGCGCTGCGCTCGCTCGCGCTCGCCCTGGATCATCGTGCGGCGCTGGTGCTGTGCGGCGAGGGCGATCTGGTGCCGATCGCGTGGGTGCTGCATCGGCACACGCTGGGCGCGGATAGGCCGTTCATTGTCTGCGACCCCCGGCGCGGCACAAAGGCGGCATCCGCGCGATCGCCAGCGAGCCGCGCCAGCGGCGTTGCCGCGTTCGAGGCGGCGATCGGGGGCTCGCTGTGCGTGCGATCCCGTAGGTTGCCGTGCGACTTCTCGGCGCTCGTGGCGAGACTCCGGGACGCGGATGAGGTGCTGTGCGCAATCTGCACCGCTGCGGTCCCCGACCCGCGCCCGCCGCTCGTTCTGCCAGCGCCGCTGTTCGTTCCGCCGCTCGCGCAGCGCTCGGCCGAGCTGGATCGGATCATCACGGAGTACGCCAGCGACGCGATCGAGGAGCTGGCTGCCCCGGCGTCGAGCTTCACGGCAGGCGATCACGCGTGGGTGCGTGCCCACGCCGCCGCGTCGCTCGCCGATATCGAAAAAGCCACGCTGCGGCTGGTCGCGATCCGCACGTCGCGCAACCTGAGTAGTGCGGCGGCGCGGCTCGGGATGGCGGTGGTGTCGCTGAGCAGGTGGCTCGGTCGACGCAAGCCGCCGCCGATGATGCTCTCGGACCACGGGAGCCACCGATGAGCCAAGTCATCCTGTACCGGGTACCGGGTCCGCGACAGGCCGCGCGCGCCGCGCCGCCGCCACCGTGGAGCGACTGCGCCGGGCGCGAGGCACGCGAACATCGCCGGCGCGCAATCGCCGGCGTCGACCAGGTCGCGGTCAGCTCGAGGTTGCCCGGCGCCGTCGTCGTGAGGGCTACCAGGCTGCCGGTGACCTCGTTCAGTGGACTGCGCCTTGCTCTTGGTCGCGACGATCGGAGCAGGCTGAACTCAGTTTTGAGATGTCCTCGTCCACTTCGGCGTTGTGGTAGAGTTCTGCGCTGTAAACGGCTGTAATGACTTGATTGGGCGAGGACCATTTTTCAGTTTCGGACTGCCTTGTGATAACGATTGTCATAAGCACTGAGATCACGAGCATCGCTTCGGACGCAGAGCGCGGATGCGCCGGCTGAGCTCAGCGAGAGGACCGCGACGGACGGCGCGGATCGACCTCGCCGTCCGCCGCGTCGTGGGCCGCGCCAAGCGAGGAGACCCACCGCCGAGCTCGCGCACCAGGCTGGAACTACTGTCATACTCTGGTCATTGCACCAATTTTCAGTCGTTATCATAACCAATGAGATCGAGTGCTTCGGTTGAAATCGGCTGACGCATGACGGAACCGGCCTTAGAACAGCTCTTGGGATGGGTGGTGCAAGATCGTCGAGCGGTGGCGAGCTGCCTCGACGGCTCGCAAACACCCACCACGACGTGGCCGCGTTCGAGGTCCGCCGGTGACGCGCCCGGTGCGCTCGCCACGGCCGCTCACGATCGCAGAGGCTGCCGAGTACCTTGGCTACCGCACGACCGCGGGGGTTCGAGGAATCGTCAAGAAGCAGCTGCTCCGGCCATGCGGCCGAGGCGCCCGAGATCAGCACCTCTTCGAGCTGTCTGAGCTGGACCGCTACACGCGCGATCGCGGCCTCGCATACGATGCGCGGCGAGTGGAATGCCCTCCGAAACTGGGGCATTCTCCTCGGTGCCGTGAAGCGTCTGGCGCGCCGGAAGGAGAGGTACATCATGCGCCAGGAGAAGGGGACGAAGCTGAAGAGTTACGCGGGGGTCTATCGCCTGAGCGACGGGACGTTCCGGATCGTCGCCAAGGCTATCGACCCCAAGACCGGGAAGCCGAAGTTCAAGGAGAGGTTTACGCGAGAAGTGGATCCACGAATGCCGCAGAATGCCGCCATCGCCTACCGGACCCAGCTGATCAACGAGATCAAGACGGGCACGACCGGGAGCGGCGTGCCGACGGAGATCCCGCGCCTGGAGACCTTGTGCAGATCCTCGTGGATCACGTTCGTCACCGAGAACGTCGCCAGCGAAAGCCGTGCGGCGAAGCTCGGTAGGATGGTCGAAACGCACATCCTCCGACGGTGGGGCGAGCACTTCATCGACAAGATCACTGTGCCCGAGATCGATGCGTGGGTGCGATCTCTGACGGCGGACTACGTGCCCGAGACGATCCGGCATCATGTCGGGCTGTTCCGGCGCATCGTGAGCAAGGCGCGTGGTCAGTACCAGTGGTCAGTACCAGTTGCCTCCCATCGACTGGGATCTGATCACGCTGCCCACTGTGGACAACGAGCACGCGATGAACAACCGGCTCACTGCAGAGCAGGTCGCGGTGGTCCTGCCGATCGTCGTCGAGCAGTACCCGTTCTACGCGCCGATGATCTTCGCGCTGTACACGCTGGGCTTGCGCTACTGCCACGTCGCTGCGATGCGGTGGAGCAAGCTCGGTGCGGACGGCGTGATCGCGATCGAGGAGTCGTGTGACGCGTCGGCCAACGTGTTCAGCGCGGTGGACCAACGCAAGAAGGCACCGCCGATGATCGCGCTGGAGCCGCGGACGCTCGAGTTGGTCCGCCGGCACCGGCGTTACCTGACGCAGCGAAGCCACCCGGGCCTCACGACCGGGCTCGTGTTCCCGTCCGAGGCGGGAACACGGCCGGTCGGCAACGACCAGCTCAACGACGTGTGGCGAGAGGTGCAGGTGATGGCCGGCCGGCATCGACCGCCCGGTGACCGTGCATGGCATCCGACACAGCTTCCACGACCTCGCCAGGCAGCAAGGTGTGCCCGATGCGGTGGTGAAGGCCATGGCGGGCCGTGCAGGTACGGACGTCGCGGCGCGCGGCCAGGACAAGCACCTGCACTACAGCCGGGGCGTGACGGTGGAGGAGATGCGCCAGGCGTCGATGGCGCTCATGCGGCTGGTCCCTCCCGAGCCGAGCGCACCGCAAAAAGGTAGGGACTTCGGTAGGGACGAGCGTAGTAGGGACCGGGATTCGGATGAGGAACGACTTGCAGCGACGGGGACTTAGCCGCCAACAGGCCTGATGTGTCCGGGTGTCCGGCCGGATCTCGGACGAACGTCCGGATGCCGGACACGAAG
>JBGQCL010000469.1:0-9187 GCA_041495365.1 Kofleriaceae bacterium
CGACACGCCGAAGCTGTACTGATCGGCCGCCGGGGTCGCGGGCGCGCCGGCGGCCTGCTCGGGCGCCATGTAGCGCGGCGTGCCGCCGATCCGAACCGGCGACGACGTCTCGCCGGCGGCCGGGCCGGTGGCGGCGTCCGGCGCGGCCTCGCACGCCAGCCCGAAGTCGACCACGCGGACCCGGCCGTCGGTGCCGACGATCGCGTTGTCGGGCTTGAAGTCGCGGTGGACCAGCCCGGCGGCGTGCGCCGCGCCGAGCGCCTGGCCGGCCTGGCGGTAGACGTCGAGGATCTCGGGCAGCGCCTTGCCCTGGACCCAGGCGCGCAGCGTCGCGCCGCGCACCAGCTCCATCACGATGTAGACGTGCTCGCCGGATGCGCCGACGTCGAACACCGGCACGACGTTGGGGTGGGCGAGCCGGGCGAGCGCCTTGGCCTCGGCGAGCGCGATGTCGCGCCCGATGTGCGGCACGTGCACGGTCTTGAGCGCGACGCCGCGATCGAGCTCGGGGTCATAGGCCGCGTACACCACGCCCATGCCGCCGCCGCCGAGCCGCTCCAGCACGCGGAACCGGCCGAGCCCGACCGCGTCGCCGAACAGCGCGCCCCCGATCCGCGCCCGGGCGAGCACCAGCGCCGGCGACTCGACCGGCCGCGCGCGCTCGATCTGCGCCGTCATGGTCTCGCCATCCGCCGCGGTCTCGGCCGCTGGCTCGGCCGCCGCCGTGGTCTGGTCGGCGAGGTCCTTCGGGCTGTGTTCGCCGGTGCTCAACGCCACCATGATATCGAGCGCAGCGAGACAGCGGTGGGCCGCGTGCGGCGCATTGCGTTAAGGTACCCGCCGATGTACGCCGACCTCGCCGCCGACACCGCGGTGCGCCGCGATCCGGACACCCCCGGGCGCTATCACATCACCCTGCCGGACCACTGGGACTTCCTGATGCCGTCGGGTGGCGTCGTGATGACCTGCGCGCTGCGCGCGGTAGCCGCCGAGCTCGCCGATCCCAGCCTGCGGCTCGGGTCGGCGACGACGATCTTCTGCACGCCGATCCGGAACGGCCCGCTGGTGATCGACGTCGCCGTGCTGCGGCGGGGCGGCGGCGCGGCGCAGATCCGCGCCGCCATGCGCGACGGCTCGGGCGAGCCCGGCCTCGAGGTCCTCGCGACGTTCCTGCGCGAGCGCAAGGGGCCCGACGTCAAGGGCGTCGCGTTCCCCGGGGTGCGCTCGCTCGACGAGGCGCTGCCGGTCGACAACGGCTCGCGATCCAGCCCGCACGTGCTGCTGCGGTTCCACCACCAGCTCGAGTACCGGATCGCCGACGGCGAGCCGTTCTGGCAGCCGGGCGACGTCGCCGGCCCGGCGCGCTACGCCCGCTGGGTGCGCTACCGGACGCCGCAGCGCGACGCCGAGGGCCGGCTCGACCGGCTCGCGCTGCCGCCGCTGATCGACATGATGCCGGGCGCGCTGCACCGCGCGATCGGCCCGGGCAGCTACCGGTTCTTCGCGCCGAGCCTCGACCTCACGACCTACGTCATCGACGACACCCGCCGCGAGTGGCTGCTGTTCGCGGTGACCGCGCGGCGCGCCCGGGCGGGCTGGGCGATCGCAGACACCGAGGTGTGGGACGACGAGGGCCGCTACCTCGGCCACGGCTCGCAGGGGATGTTCATCCGCGGCGCCGCCGGCGAGCCGCCGGTGGTCGACGCCTCGGACCGCTGACCGGCGGCTGCGGCGTCAGCCTGGCTCCGGCGGGGACGCCCGGAATCGCGAGATGTCGAAGTAGCTCCCCGTGGGCCGAGCGCCGCCCCGAGCGCTGAGCGCCGGCGTGGATGGCGCAGCCGCGAGCAACTGACCCGATCGAAAGCGTGCGATGGTCCGGCCGTGCGAACCCTCCGCCTGGCGCTACGCTCGATCGCGATGTGGCTTGCTGCGTGTCATGCCGGCGCCCCGACAGCTCCCACCGAGCCCGCCGAGGGCCAGGTCCCGGGCGACGGCGCGGCGCTGTTCTACCGCAGCGTCGGCAGCGGGCCCGATGTCCTGGTGATGATCCACGGCGGGCCGGGGATGGACATGGGCTACATGGTGCCGGACTTCGCCCCGCTGGCCGAGCACCACCGCCTGGTGTTCTACGACCAGCGCGGCGGCGGGCGGTCCGAGCACCTGCGCGACGACCCATCGCTGTTCACGATGGCGCACCACGTGGCCGATCTCGAGGCGCTGCGCGTCCGGTTCGGCCTCGCGCGGATGACGCTGGTCGCGCACTCGTTCGGGCCGGCGATCGCGGCGGCGTACGCGATCGCGCACCCCGACCGCGTCGCCCGGATGATCTTCCTCGGGCCGGTGCCGCCGCGCCAGGGCGAGCTGTGGAAGCGCTACGGCGCGACGCTGGAGGGCCGGCTGACCGACGCCGAGCGCGCCGAGATGGCCAGGCTCGAGGACGCGATGGTCCACGGCGCCGACCCGGTGGCGGCGTGCCGCGCGTACTGGGCGATCGCGGTCAAGCCGCGGGTCGCCGGGCCGGAGCTGGTGAGCCGGGTCACCGGCGACTTCTGCAGCGCGGGCGCCGACGCGATCCGCGCCGGCTATCGCATCGCCGGCCCGCACACCAGCGAGTCGCTCGGCAACTGGGACTTCCGGCCGGATCTCGCGAAGGTCACCGCACCGACGCTGATCGTCCACGGCGAGGCCGACGCGATCCCGATGGACCTGGTCGAGGAGTGGACCACCGCGCTGCCCCACGCCCGGCTGATCAAGGTGCCGGGCGCGTCGCACTTTCCGTATGTGGAGCGGCCGGACCTGGTGTGGCCTGCGATCGAGGACTTCCTGCGCGCGACCCCGCCGTGACCGCCGGGTCGCGGGCTTCAGAACCAGCCGCGGCGGCGGAACACCCAGATCTGCAGCGCGATGGTCACCCCGAACACGCCGCACAGCGCCCAGAACGCCCAGTCCTCGTGCTGGAGCGGCACGCCGCCGACGTTGACGCCGAGCAGGCTGCACACGAAGCCGAGCGGCAGGAACACCGCCGTGATGATCGCCAGCACGTAGAGCCGCTGGTTGGTCGCCTCGCCGATCTTGGACTGCAGCTCCTCCTGGGTGACCGCCGCGCGGTCGCGCGCCGCGTCGAGCTCCTCGACCGTGCGGGTCATCCGGTCCGCCGACTCGACGATCCGAGCGCGCGCGGTGGCGTCGAGCCACGGCACCTGGATCTGTGCGAGCTTGGCGAACGCCTCGCGCTGCGGGGCGAGGAACCGGCGCAGCGCGATCGCCCGCCGGCGGTGGTCGGCGAGCTGGGTGCGCAGCTCGCCGCGGGTCTCGGTCAGCACCTGGTCCTCGCACGCCGCGATCGCGTCGCTCAGGGTGTCGACCCGGGTCGCGGCGTACTCCAGCACGCGCTCGACCAGCGATGCGGTCAGCTCGGCGACGCAGGCCGGGCCGCGGCCGTGGTCGAGCTCGGCGGCGATCGCCTTGAGCGATTGCGAGCGGCGGTGGCGCAGCGTCACCATGCGGTGGGGCTCGACCCAGGTGCGGATCGACAGCATGTCCTCGGGTGCGGCGCCCTCGTTGAGGTTGATCGCCCGCACGATCAGGACCAGCGCGTCGCCGTGAGCCACCGCGCGCGGCCGCGGGTCATCGTCGAGCAGCGCGTCGCGGATCAGCGGATCGATCGCCGAGCGCTCGGCGAGCCAGTGCTGGGCGTCGGCCACGGTGTAGTCGAGGTTGAGCCACAGCGGGCCGTCGGCCGCGGTCCACCGCGTGACGCCGTTCCAGTCGAGGTGCTCGCAGCCGCCGCGGCCGTCGAGCAGGTAGGCGTGTTCGAGGCCGGTCGGCTCCGGGGCGGCCTGGGTGGGCATCCAGAAGATGTACTACGCGGGCGCGGCCGTCCGCGCGGCGGGCCGGCCCGGCGGTGACGTTTCGACGCAGCGACACCCTGTCCGCGGCGCCCCGGTTGGGGGTAGCATCTCACCGCGGTGAGCCCGATCGACTCGGCGATTCCGTACTACCCGGTCAACGACTTCGGGCCGCTGATGAAGGGCCTGGTGATCGGCGGCGTCGGCATCGTCCACGTGTTCCTCGCGCAGTTCGCGATCGGCGGCGGCATGCTGATGTGGTACTTCGAGCGGCTCGGCCAGCGCGGCCAGCAGGACGCGCGGACGTTCGTCGACGGCTACTTCAGGGTCCTCGTGCTGATCAGCTTCGTGGTCGGCGCGCTGACCGGCGTGGCGATGTGGTTCACCACGATCCAGGTCGGCGCCCGGACGATCGGCCTGATGATCGACGAGTTCCACTGGCTGTGGGCCACCGAGTGGGTGTGGTTCGCGGTCGAGATCACGGCCGGCTACGCGTTCTACCGCCACGGGCCCCGGCTCGCCGGCCGCGCCCGGCTGCGCCTGCTCGCGCTCTACGCCGTGGCGTCGTGGATGAGCCTGTTCTGGATCAACGGGATCCTGGCCTGGCAGCTCACGCCGGGGCGCTGGCTCGACGGCGGCGGCGTGTGGGCCGGGTTCTTCAACCCGAGCTTCTGGCCGTCGCTGCTGTTCCGCACCGCGGTGGCGACCACGCTCGGCGCGCTGGTCGGGTGCATCGTGATCAACACGATGGACCTGCCGCGTGAGCGCCGCGCCGCGCTGATCCGCCGGGCCGCGCGGTTCGCCGCGCCGATCGCCGCGATGCCGGTGTTCGCGCTGTGGTTCCTTGCGGTGCTGCCCGCCGACAGCCGGTCGTGGCTGCTCGGCGGCAGCATGCCGATGACGATGTTCGTCGGCGTCGCCGCCGGCGCGTCGTTCCTGATCGGCGGCTACGCGATCGTCGGAATGATCATCCAGCGGCTGTACATCAACGGCGCGACCGCGACGCTGCTGCTCGGCCTGGCGTTCGGCGCGACCGCGGCCGGCGAGTTCGTGCGCGAGGGCGCGCGCAAGCCGTACACCGTGCGCGGCGCGCTGTACTCGACGTCGATCCGGCCCGCCGAGGTCGCGGCGCTGCGCCGGGCCGGCGCGACCGCCGGCGATCCGTACCCGCTGCGCGACCGCTATCCCACCGAGCAGCTGGCGCGCGGCGCCGGGGTCGAGCGCGCGCTGTGCGACGCCTGCCACACGCTGCACGGCGCCAACGCGCTGGTCGAGCTGACCCGGACCTGGACCGACGACCAGCTCCGCCTCAACCTCGCCAAGCTGCAGCGCACCAAGGGCTTCATGCCGCCGTTCGCGGGCAACGCCGACGACGTCGAGGCGGTGGTCCAGCTGCTGCGCTGGGAGCGCGATGGCCGGCCGGCGACGCCCGCCGCCGCGCCCGCGTCGCCGGAGATCCTGGCGCAGATCGCGCGCTGGCTCGACGAGGCCGGGACCGCCCCCGCCGGAGAACCGCCCGGGGGGGCGCGATGATGTGGCCGTTCGACGGATCGATCGGCGGCCCCGTCGAGTCGCTGTGGCTCGCGCTGTACCTCGTGAGCTTCGCGCTCCACGCCGTGCTGGTCAGCTGCGTCGCCGCGGGCGCGGGCTACGCGCTGGTCGCCGCCGTGCGCCGGTCCGCCGATCCGACCGCCGCGCGGACCCGCGACTGGCTGCCGTTCCTGCTCGGCGCCGGCATCACCGCCGGCGTCGGTCCGCTGCTGTTCCTCCAGCTGCTCTACCAGCGCCGGTTCTACACCGCCAACCTGCTGATGGGCCCGCGGTGGGGCGCCGTGGTGCCCGCCCTGATCGTCGGGTTCTACGCGCTGTACCTGGCCAAGGCGTCCGAGCGGCGGCGCCGGCTCGCGCTCGGCATCGCCACCGGCTGCTTCGCGTTCGTCGCCTGGTCGTGGACCGAGCTCCACCAGGTCATGCTCGACGACGCCGGCTGGCGCGCGATGTACGCCGCCGGCGAGCGGTTCCACACGGACGCCGCGATCCTGCCCCGCCTCGCGATCTGGTGCGGCGCGATGCTCGCGCTGTTCGCCGCGGTCTTCGCGTGGCCGGCCACCGCGGCCGAGCGCCGCCGGCTCGCCGGCCTCGCGCTCGCCGGTGTGATCGTCTGCGGCGCGGCCTCGGCCAGCGCGGCCGCCCTCGGCGGCGGGTTCGATCCGGCGCACGGCTGGACCTACCTGGGGATCGCCGCCGCGGTCATCGCCGCGCTCGCCTGGTCGTGGACCGCGCGCCGCCCCGACGGCGCCGCCCTGTCCGTCGCGACCGCCGCGACCGCCGCCGCGCTGATCGCCGGCACCGTCGTCCGCGAGGCGCCGCGGCTCGCGCTGATCGAGCACGCCAGCGCCACCGCCGCCGCCGCCGGCGGCCTGCCGGTGTTCGCCGTCACCCTCGTGATCGGCGTTGCCGCGATCCTCTGGGTCGTCCGCACCGTGCGCCGCGCGGTGTGACGGGGCGGCCTCGCCGCTGGCATCGCCTGCGAGTTGCGGTCGGCGCCGGCGTAGCGGCGGACCTCGAGCGTCCAGCTGCCGACCAGCCAGCCGTGGACGTCGGAGGCCTCGGGGATCTCGGACTGCGGCCGGGTGACAGCAGCGCGGCCGGGAGCTCGCCGGTCATCGCGCCTCCATGCACACGGCCTCGAGGTTGTTGCCGTCGGGATCGAGGACGAATGCCGCGTAGTACCCCGGCGCACCCGGCGGCTCGGTGCAGCGGTGGTCGAGGACTCGCAGCGATGCGCGCTCGAGGACCGTCGTGGCCGCCATGGCGGGCATTGAACCATGCCGGGGCGAGCGCGCAATCGCTCGCCGGGCGGATCCCGGGGGCAGCTCAGGCGAGCGGCCGGGGCCCGCTGGACGCCGCGGCCGAGTGCCAGGCCAGCAGCTCGAGCGGCGTGCGCGTGTCTCCGATGCAGGATCGCCGGCCGATCCGCGTCAGCCAACCCTCGAGCGTCGGCCGCGCATGCATCAGCGCCGCGCCTTCGGGGGACATGTGAGCGTAGATCATGATCGGCGCGGCGTGCAGATCGGCCAGCGTGACGCACTCGCCGGCGAGGTACGGGCCGTCGGCCATGAGCTCGACCAGCTCGTCGAGGCAGGTCTCGGCGATCGGCAGCGCGGCGGCGATCCGCGCCTGGTCGGGCGCGCGGCCCTCGAACGCGGCGCGCACGCGCTCGGCGAAGATGTCCCAGACCAGGGTGTGGTAGACGAGGTTGTCGAGCAGCGAGATGATCTGCTGCATGCGGGCGCGACCGCGCGGGCTCGCCGGCTGCAGCGCCGGTCCGGCGAAGCCCTCGTCGATGTAACGCGTGATCGCGCCGGTCTCGCAGAGCACGAAGCCGTCGTGCTCGAACGCCGGCATCCGGCCGAACGCGTGGTGCTGCGTACCGACGGGCCATGGCCCGTCGAGCTCGGGGTGGTCGCGCTCGACCAGCCGGTAGGCGACGCCCTTCTCGGCGAGCGCGAGCCGGACGATCCGGACGTAGACGCCGCAGCTGGCGCCGAACAGGCTGGGATCGGTCCCGCGCGCGGCGGGGGCGCTGGGCATCGTCCGGGCCACCATCACCCGGCCTTGCTGGGCAGGACCGGGGCCACCTCGAGGGTCATGAGGGGCGTGCTGTCGAGGGTCAGCGCGACGGCGTGGATCACCGCGGCGATCCGGACCGCGTCCTGGACCTGCTCGGCGGTGCCGCCGCGCTCGCGCACCATGTTCTCGTGGTTGCGTACGCTGTTCTCGCAGCCGGTGATCACCGAGGCCGCCAGGCACCACAGCTCGAAGTCGACGCTGTCGACACCGGGCCGGCCGATGATCTGCATTCGCAGCCGGGCGGGGAGATCGGCATACGCCGAGCCGCCGCCCATCATGTGCTGGAATCGATAGAAGATGTTGTTCATCGCCATGATCGACGCGGCGCCCCGGGCGGCGGACGCGGCCTCCGGCGACAGCGTCGCGTCGGCGGCGATCGCGTCGACGACCTCGGAGTTGCGCGACGCGACCGCGGCCGACAGCGCGGTGCCCCACGCCTGCTGCGGCTTGAGCGTCGTCGAGCTGGTGATCGCTCCGAGGTTGATGCGCAGGTCCCTGGCGTGGTCGGGCAGGCGGTTCTTGAGGCGGTCGATCGACATGCGGGCTCCTTACGCTGTGCGCTGCAGGAAGATCCGGTTACGCAGCGATGAGGGGGGCAGACCCTCACCCCGACTTCCGGTCAGGTGAACGGGCTCGGCTCGATCTGGTTCCATCCCATGGACCCGCCCCTTGCCTTCGAACCTGCGATCGCTAAGCTCGACGCGCTGCCTTCCAGCCCCGATGCCGCCGGCCTTGGGCTGAAACGCGCACCTGGTTCGAAGGTTCGACATGAGGGGGTCCCACGCGCCACAGTGCCCGTCCTTGGTTGATAAGTCTAATCACCCGATTCTATCCATCTGATAGCGTGGTCCTATCATGGAGCGTCCATCGATCCGCCAGCTCGAGAGCCTGGTTGCCGTGGCTGAAACCCGCAGCTTCCGGCGGGCGGCCATCACGCTCGGGATCTCGCAACCTGCGCTGTCAGCTCAGGTCCAGGCGGCCGAGCACGTGCTCGGCGTCCAGATCTTCGAGCGCGATCGCCGCAGCGTGTTGATCACTCCCGCGGGTGAGGACGTCGTGAGCCGGGCTCGTGAGGCGCTGATCGCGGTGGACGCGGTCGGCGACGCCGCGCGCCTGCGCAGCGAGCCACTGGTCGGCTCGCTGCGCATGGGGGTGATCCCGACCATCGCTCCGTACTGGCTGCCGGCGCTGTTGCCCGAGGTTCACCGCCGGTTCCCGCGGCTCGAGCTGATCCTGCGCGAGGACCAGACCTCGCGGCTGCTCACGCTGCTGTCCGCGGGCCAGCTCGAGATCGCGTTGCTGGCGATCCCGGTGCCGGGCGACTTCACCACCGCGCCGGTCGCCCGCGAGGGCTTCATCGCGGCAGCGCCGCGCGGCGCGCCGCTGATCAAGCACGGCGGCAAGCTCACCGAGCGCGACCTCGAGGCCGAGACCGTGCTGCTGCTCGAGGACGGCCACTGCCTGCGCGATCAGGCGCTCGAGGTCTGCAAGCGCGCCGGGGCGTTCGAGTCGGTCGAGGTCCGCGCGACCAGCCTGCCGACGCTGGTCCAGATGGTCGCCGGCGGGCTCGGCGTCACGCTGCTGCCCGAGGCCTCGGTCACGAGCCTAATCCAGAGGCACGGCCCGGTCGCGCTCGCCGAGTTCGCCAAGCCGGTGCCGGGGCGCAACATCGGCCTCGCGTGGCGGAGCTCGTCGGGCCGGCTCCG
>JBGQCL010000470.1:0-9172 GCA_041495365.1 Kofleriaceae bacterium
ATCTTCTATCACCTCGCTGGACTGGCGGGCGCTTGGCCAGGGTCCTGGCGCGCCCGGGGGCACGCCAGGACCGCGCCTCCCGCCGGCCCCTGGGGATCCAGAAAGTGGTACGTTCGTGGTCGACTGATGAAGATCGTCGACCTCATCCGCCGCGACATGGTCGTGCCAGCGCTGCAGGCAACGGACAAGCGCGGCATCCTCGAGGAGCTGGCGCAGTACATGGCGGGCCGCCATCCCCGGATCGACCGCACGACGCTGTCGCGCGTGCTGATCGAGCGCGAGCAACTCGCCTCCACCGCGATCGGCGAGGGCGTCGCGATCCCGCACGGCAAGCTCGGTGCGGTCGGCGAGATCGTCGCATGTCTCGGTCGGGCGCCGACCGGCGTGGACTTCGATTCGATGGACGGTCAGCCGACCTACCTGTTCTTCGTGCTGGTGGCGCCGGAATCGTCGACCGGTGCCCACCTCAAGGCTCTGGCTCGGATCAGTCGCGTGTTCAAGGACCCCGAATTTCGCCGCCGGCTGCTCGCGGCTCCCGACGCCGAAGCGATGTACCACGTCGTCGCCGAAGAGGACAGCAAGTACTGAATGTCGAGCGCGATCACGGTCGGCGAGCTGCTGGAGCGCGCGGAGCTCGAAGTTACCGCGGTGGCGGGGCAGCCCGGCCTGGCGCGGATCGTGACGGTGCCGCGGATCCAGAAGCCGGGGCTCGCGCTCACCGGCTGGCACGAGCAGCTCCACCCCCACCGCGTGCTCGTGCTCGGAGGCACCGAGGTCGAGTACCTCGTGGACCATCCGCCGGCGCGCGAGCTCGGGATCGCCACGCTGCTCGCCAGCGATCCGGCGTGCATCGTGGTGTGCCGCGGGCTGACCCCGCCCGGCGAGCTGGTCACCGCCGCCGAGCAGCGCGGTGTGCCGGTGCTGGTGTCGCAGCTCGCCACCGCGGACTTCATCTCCACGGTCACCACGTGGATGTCCGACCGGCTCGCGCCGTCGACCGACATGCACGGCGTGCTGATGGACGTGCTCGGGATCGGCGTGCTGCTGCTCGGCAAGAGCGGGATCGGCAAGAGCGAGACCGCGCTCGACCTCGTGGTCCGCGGCCACCGGCTGGTCGCCGACGACGTCATCAAGATCCGCCGCCAGGGTGCGATCGTGGTGGGGCGCGGCGCCGGGATCATCGGCCACCACATGGAGATCCGGGGGCTCGGCATCATCAACGTCAAGGACCTGTTCGGGATCTCGGCGGTGCGCGACACCAAGAAGATCGAGCTGGTCGTCGAGCTGCGCGAGTGGAGCGAGCACGAGGAGTACGACCGCCTCGGGTTCGACGATCGGTTCGACCGGATCCTCGACGTGTCGGTGCCGGCGGTCCAGCTCCCGGTCCGGCCCGGCCGCAACCTGGCGACCCTGATCGAGGTCGCGGCGCGCAACCAGCTGCTCAAGCTCCAGGGCACCCACTCGGCGCGCGCGTTCCGCGATCAGCTGCACCGGGCGATGGAGGCGCAGTCCGAGGCGACCGCCGACGTGCCGATGGACGCGGTGGAGTAGATGCAGATCGTGATCGTCACCGGGCTGTCGGGCGCAGGCAAGAGCACGGCGCTGCGCGCGCTCGAGGACATCGAGTTCTACTGCGTCGACAACATCCCGGTGCCGCTGGTCGCGCAGATGGTCGAGCACATCGCGCAGGAGGGCGACCGCGACAAGCTCGCGATCGCGATCGACTCGCGGCAGCGCCGCGACCTGGTCGCGTGGGCCACGGCGGTGACCCGGCTGCGCGGGGAGGGCCACCGCCTGGAGGTGATGTTCCTCGACGCCAGCGACGAGGTGCTGCTGCGCCGGTTCAGCGAGACCCGGCGGCGCCACCCGCTGTCGGGCGACGAGGTCAGCGAGGGGATCCGGCTCGATCGCGAGGTGATGGCCGACCTGCGGGCCGGCGCGGCGGTGATCGACACGTCGCACCTCAACATGCACCAGCTCAAGGCGATCATCCAGGAGCGCTACGGCGGCACCGGAAAGCTCGCCGTCACCCTGGTGTCGTTCGGCTTCAAGCACGGCCTGCCGCAGGAGCTGAACCACGTGTTCGACGTCCGGTTCCTGCCCAACCCGTACTTCGAGCCGACGCTGACCCACCTCGACGGCCGGGACCCCCAGGTCGCGGCCTACGTGCTGGGGCCCGACGGGCTCGAGCTGGTCCGCCAGATCGAGGGCATCCTGCGGTTCTCGCTGCCGCAGTTCCACAAGGAAGGCAAGCTGTACGTCACGATCTGCGTCGGCTGCACCGGCGGCCGGCACCGCTCGGTGACGATCGTCGAGGAGCTGCGCCGGCGGCTCGGCAACGCGTGGGACATCCTGGTCCGCCACCGCGACATCGATCGGGGGGGCTGATGGCGGACGATCGCGTCGAGCGGACGCTGCAGATCCAGAACGAGCTGGGGTTGCACGCGCGCGCCGCGACCAAGTTCGTCCAGCTCGCCTCGAAGTTCACCGGCTGCGAGATCACGGTCACCAAGGGCAACAACGAGGTCAACGGCAAGAGCATCCTCAGCCTGCTCACCCTGATGGCGCCCAAGGGCACGACGCTGACGATCCGGGCGCGCGGCGATCGTGCCGAGGAGGCGGTCGCCGCGCTGGGCGCGCTGATCGAGGACAAGTTCGGAGAGGGGAAGTAGCGCGCGATGTCCGAGAACCGGCACGAGGTCCGCCGCCAGGGGCTCGGCGTGTCCCCCGGGATCGCGTTCGGCCGGGCCTACCTGATCGGCCGCGACACGCTCAAGGCGCCGCGCCACCACATCGAGCTCGACGACGTCGACACCGAGGTCGCGCGGCTGTACAAGGCGATCGCCGCGAGCGACAAGCAGCTCGCCAAGATCAAGGAGCGGCTCGCGTCCGAGAACGAGAGCGACTACCACATCATCACCGCGCACCAGATGATGCTGCACGACGAGCACCTGGTCGGCGCCGCGGTCGGCTACATCCGCGGCGAGCTGATCAACGCCGAGTGGGGGCTGCGCCGCGCGGTCGACGACATCGCCGGGGTGTTCGACCGGATGCAGGACGACTACCTGCGCGAGCGGCGCAGCGACGTCGAGTTCGTGTTCGAGCGCGTGCTGCGCAGCCTGCTCGGCCGCGAGGCCGGGCTGGTCGTGCCGCCGCCCGACGCGATCGTCGTCGCCTACGACCTGTCGCCGGCCGACACCGCGCAGCTCCACAAGGCCGCGGTCGCCGGGATGATCACCGACGCCGGCGGCAAGACCTCGCACACCGCGATCATCGCGCGCGCCCACGAGATCCCCGCGGTGGTCGGGCTGGAGAACATCACCGAGCTGGTCGAGACCGACGACCGCCTGCTGATCGACGGCGGCTCGGGCATCGTGATCGTCAACCCGACGCCGTCGACGGTGGCGGAGTTCCGCGACGAGCAGCGCCGCCAGGTCGCGGTCAGCGCCACGCTCCACGCGATGCGCGACCTGCCCGGGGTGACGGTCGACGGCACCGGGATCGAGCTGATGTGCAACATCGACGGGCCGGACGAGATCGAGGACGCGCTGGACTACGGCGCGATGGGCGTCGGGCTGTTCCGCACCGAGTACCTGTTCATGAACCGGGCCGATCCGCCGGACGAGGAGCGCCACTACCAGACCGCGGTCGACGTGCTGCGCCGGCTCGGCGGCAAGCCGGCGACGATCCGGACCTTCGACCTCGGCGCCGACAAGCTGGCGCCGTTCCTCGAGCAGGCCGAGCTCCTGGAGGTCAACCCCGCGCTCGGCCTGCGCTCGATCCGGCTGTGCCTGTCGCAGCTCGGCCGGCCGATGTTCAAGGCCCAGCTGCGCGGCCTGCTGCGCGCGTCGGCGCACGGCCCGCTCAAGATCATGTTCCCGATGATCTCGGGCGTCGCCGAGCTGCGCGCGGCCAAGGCGGTGGTCGACGAGGTCAAGCTCGAGCTCCAGCAGGAGGGCCAGGCATTCGACGAGCACGTCAAGCTCGGCATCATGATCGAGATGCCGTCGGCCGCGCTGTCCGCCGACTTCCTGGCCGAGGAGTGCGACTTCTTCTCGATCGGCACCAACGACCTGATCCAGTACACGATGGCGGTCGACCGGGTGAACGAGTACGTGTCGTACCTCTACGAGCCGCTGCACCCCTCGCTGCTGCGCCTGCTCGCCGAGGTCGCCCGCGCGGCCCACAGGGTCGGCATCCCGGTCGCGGTGTGCGGCGAGATGGCGGGCGAGCCGATGATCGCGCCGGTCTTGATCGGCCTGGGGATCCGCGAGCTGTCGATGAGCGCGGTGTCGGTCCCCGAGGTCAAGGCGCTGGTCCGCGCGACCCGGACCCCCGAGGCCGAGGCGCTGGTCCACCGGATCGCCAAGCTGGCCACCGCCGCGGAGGTCCGCGCGATGGTCGCCGACTACGTGTTCGGGTTGACCCCGCACCCGGGCGCCAAGGGACGGGTGTGAAGGCCGCGGTGGCGCTGGCGCCGGCGCTGGCGCTGCTCGCACTGCTGACGCTGACCGCCCCGGCCGGTCGGGCATGGGCCGGAGACCCGACGCGGGTGTGGCGGACGATCGAGTCCGATCACTTCGTGATCCACTACTACGCGCCGCTCTACGACGTGGCGCGCCGGCTCGCGGTGGTCGCCGAGCGCGCGCACCGCACGCTGTCGCCGGCGCTCGCCCACCAGCCGGACGCCAAGACGATCATCGTCCTGGTCGACGACACCGACAGCGCCAACGGGTTCGCCAGCGTGCTGCCGCGCAACACGATCGAGGTGTTCGCGACCGGCCCGACCGGGTTCAACGAGCTCGACGATCACGAGGACTGGCTGTACGGGCTGATCGCCCACGAGTACACCCACATCCTCCACCTCGATACGATGGAGGGCCTGCCGAACATCTACAACGGCATCTTCGGCAGGATCTGGGCGCCCAACCAGATCATGCCGCGCTGGCTCATCGAGGGCCTGGCGGTCTACGAGGAGTCCAAGCGCAGCGCGGGCGGCCGCGACCGCGGCACCCGGTTCGACCAGTTCATCCGCACCGCGTACGACGAGCACAAGGACCTGCGGCTCGACGAGGTCAGCGGCGCGCCGCGCGCGTTCCCGCACGGCAACGCGATCTACGTCTACGGTTCGCACTTCCTGCGCTACATCTTCGATCGGTTCGGCGACGACGTGCCGGGCAAGATGGCGCACGAGGGCGGCAGCTACGCGCCGCCGTACGCGGTCAACCGCCAGATCGCGCGCGTCGTCGGCAAGCCGTTCACCGAGCTCTACGACAGCTGGAAGCGCTACCTCGGCGACCGCTACAGCCAGCAGGAGACCGCCGCCGAGCGCCGCGGGCTCGCGGTCGGCCGCGCGCTGACCCACAGCGCCGAGAGCAACTTCTGGCCCCATTACTCGGCCGACGGCAAGGAGATCTACTGGGTCCAGTACGACGGCTACTCGCTGCCCTGCGTCCGTGCGATGCCGGTCGGCGGCGACCAGCACCAGGCCCGCGACGTCGCGCGGATCGACGCGATGGGCCCGTTCGACCTGCTCGGCGACGGCTCGCTGGTGTTCGAGCAGACCCGGGCCTACCGGCGCGAGTACGCGTACCAGGACCTGATGCGGTGGGACGGCGTGACCCACCAGATGGTGCGGCTGTCGACCGGCCGCCGCGCCCGCGATCCCGCGGTGTCGTCCGACGGCCGGCGGGTCGCGTTCTCGATGAACGAGCACTCCGAGAGCGTGCTCGCGGTGCAGGACCTCGCGCCCGGCGCGCCGGCCACCGTGGTGTGGCGCGGCGAGCGGTTCGATCAGGCCTACCAGCCGGCGTGGTCGCCCGACGGTGCGCGGATCGCGTTCTCGGCGTGGCGCAAGGGCGGGTTGCGCGACATCCTGGTCGTCGAGCTCGCGACCGGGCGGATCGACGCGATCACCGACGACCGCGCGATCGACATGGAGCCCGCATGGTCCAGGGACGGCCGCTACCTGTTCTTCGACAGCGATCGCACCGGGATCCAGAACATCTTTGCGCTCGACACCGCCGACCGGTCGCTGTGGCAGGTCACCAACGTCCTCGGCGGCGCGTTCCAGGCCGCGCCGTCCCCCGACGGCACCCGGCTGGCGTTCGCGGCCGCCGTCCCGGCCGGCGGCTGGGACCTCTTCGAGATCCCGCTCGACCCGGCGAGCTGGCAGCCGGCGCGCGACTACCTCGACGACAAGCCGCCGGCGGTGGTGATCCGCGACGGCGAGGCGCAGGTCAGCGCGCCGCGGCCGTACCGCGCGGTCGAGAGCCTCGCGCCCCAGACCTGGAGCGCCGCCTACAACCTGGGCACGGTGTCATCGGCCTCGGTGCTGACCGGCGGCAGCGACGCGGCCGGCCTGCACGCCTACTCGCTCGCGGTGGCCGCCGACACCGACAAGCAGACGCCGAACCTCGGCGCCGCCTACGCCTACAGCGGGCTGCGCCCCGGCCTGCGGATCGCCGCCGCGCGCAGCCTGTTCGACCGCGGCGGGTTCCGGATCGACGGCCGGAACAACCTGTTCACCGAGGAGGACTGGTCCGGGACGCTGTCGATCGGCATCCCGTTCGAGTCCCGCCCGGGGTCGAGCTGGGCGCTGTCATTCGACTACGACCTCGACTGGTTCCGCCTGGTCAAGGCCCCGATGTTCGTGCTCGATCCGACGCAGCGCGTGCCCAGCCGCCCGCCGACCGACTACGTGCAGTCCGGCCTGAGCAGCCGGGTCTCGTACTCCAGCGTCAAGGCGACGACGTTCGGCTACGGCGCGACCGGGGGGTGGGACGGCGCGGTCAGCCTGCGGCTCGATGACCCCGCGCTCGGCGCGACCTATCGCAACTTCACCGTCGCCTACGGCCTCGACCTCTACCAGCGGCTGTGGGGTGCGACGCCCGTGCTCGCGGTCCGCATGGCCGGCGCCGTGCGCGCGGGCGATCTGATCGGCCCGGGCGGGTTCTCGCTCGGTGGCGTGCCGCCGCAGGACATCGTGATGTCGATCGTCAACAACACGCGCCTGGGCGTCAGCGGCTACCTGCGCGGCTACCCATCCCGCGTGCTCGCCGGCAACCAGTACCACCTGCTGAACCTCGAGTACCGCCAGGAGCTGTTCCGGATCGAGCGCGGCGTCGACACCTTCCCGGTCTACCTGCGGCGCGTCGACCTGGCCGTGCTCGGCGACGGCGGCACCGCGTTCGACACCGCGTTCAACGCCGCGCGCGACGTCCGCGTGTCGCTCGGCGCCGCGCTCCGGCTCGACGCGTTCTTCGGCTACTTCATGCCGGGCACGTTCGAGCTCGGTTACGCGCGCGGCCTCGCCCACGACGGCATCAACGAGACCTGGCTACTGCTCACGGGGAGCCTGTGACCGAGCGCAAGCCGCCGGCCGCGGCGCAGGTCGACGCGCCCGCCGAGGCGCCTGCCGAGGCGCCTGCCGGGGCGCCGGTCGCGGCCGTCGACCAGCCCACCGCGGCGTACCCGCTCGTCGTCGAGCGCGCGCCCGAGCCCGCGCCCACCGACGTCCCGGCTCTCGCCGGCGAGGTCGCCATGGAGGTCGCGCGCCAGCTCACTGACCCGGTGCGCGCGCTGCGCGATCGGCTCGGCCTGGTCGTCGATCACCTCGAGCGCCACGTCGCGACCTCGACCGGCCCGACCCCGTACCCCTGGCGCTCGCTCCAGACCCTGCGCCAGGACCTCGCCGCCGCGTACCTCGAGGCCACCTCGCTGGCGCGCCGGATCGACGAGCTCGATCGCGCCCTGCGCCCCGATCCGCCGGGCTGGTTCGACCCCGCCGCCGCCGTCGAGCTCGGCCTCCATCTCGCCGGCCACCACCTCGGCGCCGGCATCGAGCTCCTGATCGACCTCGGCAACACCCCGCCCGCCCGCGGCGTGTCCGGCACCGTCGCCCTGCTCGTCGCCGAGCTCGTCGCGGCCTCGGCGCGCTCCGCCCGCGATCTGCCGGGCAGCACGGTCAGCGTGCGGGTCGCCGGCGACGCCGGCTGCGCGCTGATCGCCATCGCCGACAACGGGGCGGGCAGCCACCGCGCGGCGGCCCTCGGCGAGCTCGCGCGCGGCCTGATCGCGCCGTGGGGTGGCACGGTCGACGCCGCCTCGCTGTCCGGCGCCGGCTGCACCTTCGAGCTCCGGCTGGCGACCGTCGAGCCGGGCTGAGCCGCATCGTTGACGATGGCCCGGCTGCGGTCGTCGCGTCAGGCGCCGGTCAGTGGCTTCGCCGCCGCGTTCGCCCGGCGCGGGGTATGGGGCCGAACACCTCGGTCTCGAGCCGGCTGACCCGACCCGGCAGATCGTCGAATGGCTCCGTGCTCGCCTTGATCTGCGTCCGCATCGCCTCGTGGACCGCCGAGGTATGGCGCGACAGCTCGGCGAGCAACCGCTGCTCGGTTTGCTGGAGCTGCTGCTGGGTCTGCTGGGCGAGCCCGATGAGCTGCTCCTGTCCGCGCTCCAGGTTGCCGATGCGCTGCTCACCTTGCCGGATGCGCGCCACCAGGGCTCCACCCCACATCTCCAGCTCGGCCTTGGTGGCGAGCGGGGCGATGGCGGCCTGGATCTCGGCCCTGGTGGCGAGCGGGGCGATGGCGGCCTGGAGCTCGGCCCTGGTGGCGAGCGGGGCGATGGCGACCTGGAGCTCGGCCCTGGTGGCGAGCGGGGCGGTGGCCTCGCAAAGGTCCCGCCAGAGGTCCTGCTTGACCTGCGAGAGGACTTCCTGCAGCTCGCCGCACGTTACCGGAGTCGACATATCGGTGGAGTCCATCATCACTACGCCGCCTCGACGTCGAGCACAAGGCAACATGCTTGTCCGGTGGTCGATGCGGCGTGGCGCGCCGGGAGTGAAGCGGGTGACGGTCGAGCGTTGCGTTCCGGCAATCGCGGATGCTTCGGCCGCAGGGGGGACAGGGACGGTGGATCGACGGTGGAAGTGTGAATCGACATGCGCGGAAGACGCGGCAAGATGCTTGCCGGCGCTCGCCGACGGGATCTCGCGAGGTTCGCAGATTCCGTGTCCGGAATCCGGACTTTGGTGCTAAATCGTAACCACCCGATAGTCGCCGTCTGGTAGTGCTCTCGCGTCTCGGTCAGTGTGGCGAGCCAGGAGGCACTGATGGCAGAGACGACGACGACGGATCGAGGCAGCGGGCCACGCGTGGTGACCGCGCCG
>JBGQCL010000471.1:0-9170 GCA_041495365.1 Kofleriaceae bacterium
CTCGCCGTGGCCGCCGCGCACGACCTCCAGCTTGTACTCGACCCGCGAGCCGGGCGGGATCTCGAGCGTCAGGTGCCACAGGTCGGTGCCGTCGAGCCGGCGCAGCGGCTGCTGCGCCGGCAGGCCGAACACCCAGTGCTTGAGGTGCACGGCCTCGGCGTCGCCGCGATACACGATCGTGATCGACGAGCCCTCGACGATCGGGAAGCTCTTGCCGGCGAGGAACGCGTCGACCGCCTCGCGCGTGTGCGGACCGGCAAGCAGCCGATCGATCGCGCGGGTCACGGCGTCCACCCCGGCTCGACGCTGCCGTCCGGATCGAGCCGCTGGGCGCCCGCCGCGCGGATCGCCCGGCCGCCGTCGATCCAGATCTGCGCCCCGTGATCGAGCGCGATGCAGCGCGCCGGCGCGTAGCGCCCCGCGAGCTCGCCCACCCGCGCGCGGTCGTCGAGCCGCAGCCGCAGCCGGGGCTCGGGCAGCACCACCAGGTCCGGCGCCAGCCCGAGGCCCGCGTCGAGCACCTCGGAGATCGCCTGGCCGTGCGGCGGATCGTCGTGGAACAGCACCACGCGATCGGTCAGCGCCATCGCGCCGGCCGACCACGCCACGATCGGCCGCGGCCCGGCGAGCTCGGCGATCCCGAACAGCCGCAGCCGGTTGAGCAGCACCGCGACGTGGCCGCCCGCGATCACGATCGCGTCGGTCGGCTCGATCGCCCGGCGCAGCTCCTGGAGGTGGCGGGCCAGCACGCGCCGAGCGCGCGGCCGGACCTCGGCCTCGAACGCCGCGTGGACCGCACGGCAGCGCGCCAGGTGATCGCGGTCGATGTGGCGGATCAGCGCGAGCGACGCCGCGGCCTCCTCGGCCGCCAGCGCCGGCTCCGCGCTGCGCACCGCCACCGCGCGCGCCGCCTGCGCCGCGTGCTCGAGCCGGACCCGGTAGGCGTCCTGCATGAGCCTCAGCTTGAGCTGGCGCGCCTTGTACGCCGCCGCGAGCTCGGCGTCCTCGGCGAACACCTGCTCGCCGCGCCGGTGCAGCGCGAGCTCGACCGCCGGCGCGCCCGGATCGGCGACCGTGCCCGGCTCGCCCTCGCGCTCCTGCCAGCCCGCCGTCACGATCGCGACCGGGCCCTTGACCCCGAGCTCGCGCAGGGTGCGCGGCACCGTCGGCTCGGCGTGCTGGGCACCGCACAGGACGATCACAGGACTTCTCGGAGCATGGACAGCGCGCCAACCATAGTCGATCGGGCCGGTGCACGCTGGGTACAGCCCGCCCGTGGCGGCCTCACCTCACGCCATGGCCGCGCGGCCTCGATCGCCCCTTGACGGACGGGCCCCGGCCCGCGAAGGTGACAGATCCAGGAGGAGCGCATGCCCAGCAAGGCCAGGCCCAGGGCGGCCAGCCGCCCATCCCGCGCCGTCCAGGACATCCGCGGCGCGTCGCTACGCCCGGTCCCACCGGGCGAGTCCACGATCAAGGACACGCGCTACCTCGACATCCACCAGGACGACGCGCTCGACGAGGCGCAGCTGGCAGCGTGGATCCAGCAGGCGGCCGCCTTGCCCGGCTGGGGCGCGTAGCGCCGCGGAACCCAGTGCTGCGTTCCTCGCGTGCGCACGCGCAGGAGGGCAGCTCCGTCGAGCACATCTGACTGCGGCGCAACGGTAGATCTTCCGTGTGTTTACGGCGACATACGCGGTGGCTCCGGAGCGTGGAACGCCGAAGCGCGTTGCGTCGTATCATTCAGGACGTCCAGATGCCCACGACTCCAACCCTGACAGGCGACGAGGCAGCACGCGTGGAGCGCGGCTTCTTGCACCTGCACAGCGAGCTGAGCCAGGGCCACGTGAACCTCCGCGAGCTCGCGACGACCCTGCTGGCGCTCGTCGATCTGCTCGTCGCGCAAGGCTTCGTCAGCGTCGATGAGCTGCGAGCGCAAGCCGCGCAGGTGCGCGACCGGCTGGCGTCGACCGACATCGGCCGCGGCCTGGAGCTCGCGTTGCTCGATGACCGACGCGACAAGTACAGCCACCCGGACACCGCGGTGGTCGACTGCACTGCCCGGTTGCCGATGTGTCGCGCGGCCTGCTGCGCGATCGATCGGACGCTCTCCGCGCAAGACGTCGAGGAGGGCGCGGTGCGCTGGGACCTCGCGCGACCGTATCGGCTGCGCCGCGTCGACGGCGGGGGCTGTTGCCACCTCGGTGCCGACGACCGGCGCTGCACCGTGTACGCGCAGCGCCCGCTGGGCTGCCGGACCTATTCGTGCAGCAGCGATCCCCGGATCTGGAAGGACTTCGAGCGCCGGATACCGAACGAGGAGAGTATCGCAGCGCTCTTTGCATGGCAGACGGCGCCTCGCCTCCGAGGGACCGATGTCGCTGCACCGTGGGAAGACAAGATGCATCCTGCAGAGAAACTGCATGCTAACGAGGGAGAAGCTCAGCCATGAGCATCAAAGAGTCCTCGAAGGATTCACTGAAGGCTGGCGAGATGGAGATCGACATGACCTCCATCGAGGCGGCGAAGTCCGGCGAGAAGGGGACGATCAAGTTCACACCGAACGCCAAGGCCAAGGACACGACCAAGCTGCGCATGGTGCAGGTCGTCCGCGATGTCCAGGAGGACGGCACCGACTACAAGTGGACCGGTAGCCAGGCGCGCCTCGAGGACGTCAAGACCCAGGAGAAAGGTAAGGCGGGTGAGGCTGGCTCCGTCGACAAGGGCTGGATGGTCGACCACAACCCGGCGGCCGTGACGCCTCGCAGCAAGGCGAGCGATCCTGCCGTGTCGACCGCGTATCGCGACTACTGGCCGAATAGCTCCGTGAGCCAGGACGGTCACAAGAACGGCAAGGATATCCAGCACTGCTCGCTGTGGGACTTCCCTGGAATCTCAGGCGGGAACTTGACCTGGCGCTTCGAGACCGCCGCGCAGGGCGCGGATGGCACGACCTACGGAACGGTGAAGTGGGGCTTCACCGTGAAGGATTCGAAGGTCATCAACGAGAGCCACTCGTTTCATGACAATCCTTCGGCGACCTTCAACGCTGCGGTCGACAAGTTCAACGACGTCTACCATAATCCCGGTTCACCCAGCGCGCCCAAGCCGGCCGCAACCCCAGAAAAGAAAGACTGAGGACGCGTGCTGCGCCTGATGGTCTTTGTGCTGGTCGTGCTCGTCGGGTGCAGATCGACCGCTCCATCGTCCGCAGGAGATCAGCCCATGTCGAATCATGCTGCAGGCCCGACGACCAATGACCCGACGACCAATGACCCGACGAACGACCCGACGATCAAGGCGCTCGTCGCGCGTATCGACCAGGATGCCGACCCGAACCACGCCGATCTCACGCCCGCGGTCGAACAGCTGGGCGAGCTCGGGCCCAAGGTGATTCCCTATCTCAGTGACACGCTGAATGCCAAAGATGAGCTGACCAGGCTCCACGCGCAGCGGGCCCTGGAACGGGCGCTGGAGCGGCATTTCGGCTTCGTACCCGGCCAGGGCTGGACCAAGCCCGACGGCGAGGCGCGATTCCGTACGCTGTGGATCAAGAACGGCAACTATGACGCCGACGGCGCTGAGCCTGCGCGTGAAGCATCGATCAAGGCGTGGCTCACGTGGTCGTCGACCCAACGGTCCTAGGCGCAGCGCCGTTTCGCAATTGCGAAGAGGTCCTTGCCGAAGCGAACCGCTGGGCTCGCCTGCTGTTCGCGGGCCTCAAGCTCGCGGCGGCATCGCCGACCGGCGATGGCGATAGCTCGCCGGGTGCGACGCTGATCGGCGGAGCAGCCCCCGTGCACGCCGCGAGCGCCCGCGCCGATGCGCTCGCAGCAGCGCTGCGCTCGCGCGCGACACGACCATTCTCCGATGGAGCGGTCGCGCCGGTCGCGGTCCTGGCGCAGCAGCTGGCGCTCGATCCGCTCGACATCGAGATCGTGCTGGTACTGGCTGCGTACCAGCTCGATCGCGGACTCCAGGCCGAACGCGCGCATCGCACGGGGAGCGGGCCACGTCTGACGGCGGGAGAGCGCGCTGTTCCACGGGCCGTCGGGAACGGGCAAGACGATGGCTGCGTCGCTGGTTGCGCGCGAGCTCGAGATGGATCTGTTCCGCATCGACCTCTCGAAGATCACCAGCATGTGGATCGGTGAAAGCGAGAAGCACATCAGTGAGGTGTTCGAGCAGGCCAGTCTGAGCCGGGCGATCCTGTTGTTCGACGAGGCCGACAGTCTGTTCGCCAAGCGCACGGAGGTCAAGAACAGCACCGACCGCTACGCCAACCTCGGCGTGAACTTCCTGCTTCAGCAGATCGAGGATTATCAGGGTATCTCGATCCTCACCACCAACAAGCCGGAGAACATCGACGAGGCGTTCAAGCGCCGTCTGCGGTTCGACATCGAGTTCCCGCTCCCCGACGCTGCTCAGCGTCATGAGCTATGGAAATCGATGATCCCGCCGGAGTGCAGGCTGGCCGGGCGAATCCGGTTCGAGCAGCTCGCCGCGCGATACGAGATGGGCGGTGGCAGCATCCAGAACGCCGTCCTGCGCGCCGCGTTCCTAGCTGCGGAGACCGGTTCGCCCGTCACCGAAGATCTACTCTTCCGCGCAGCCAGCGAGGAATATCACGTGCTCGGTCGTCTGGCGTGAAGCGTCCGGTGGCGAGATGCCCAGTCGCTTCTTCCACCAGGCGAGCCGCTGCGGGACCAGGCCACGCGACCGGGCGAACGCCTCGAGCGTGCCCGCCGCTGTGCTGCCAGTCTGCGAGCACGCGGCGCGCGTCGGCTTCGGTCCACTGGGTCCGTCGGGGGGCTTTGGCGGGGAGCTGCGGAGGGGCGCTTGGCCATGCCCCGAGTGTCGCGCGCCGTCAAGCGGTGCGCGGCACCGCGGCGCGGCTATCGGCGCAAGTCGGTCGGACGGTCACGACGCGGTCGATTTACGGCTGCCGACCTGGGCCGCCGCGACGGCAGCTCGCCGACCTCGGCCATCGCGACGATCACCGGTGCCAGCTCGCCGACCTCGGACGCCGCAGTGAGCGCCGGCATGGTGCTCGACCTACCGAGCCCAGGGAAGTACAAAAAGGGAGGGACCTCGGTAGGGACGGGCGCGGTAGGGACCGGGAATCGGATGAGGAACGGGCAGCAGCGACCGCGAGTTAGCCACCGACCGGCCTGAAGATGTCCGGTGTCCGGACGGACAGCGGTCGAACGATCTCAGTTGCTTAGCGGCGCCTCGGGCGGATTTCGCCGATCCTTCGCCACCTCGACGGGGATCGCCGAGCCAGACGACGGCTTGCGCGAATTGCGCCGCGATTTTCGCGCGGGCGTCGGCGCGCCGCTGGCTGGCCCTTCCACCGCTGACGTGGCCGGAGAAGCGGCCACGGAGCCCGTGGCGGGGTTCTGTGGCGCGACGGGCGACCGTGCACGGTCCAGGACCCGCACCGCATCGCGCGCCACGTGGGGCGCAAGATGGGCGTAGATCATGGTCGTCGCGATCGACGCGTGACCCAGCAGCTCCTGGATGACCTTGAGCGGCACGCCGCGCATCGCCAGGTGCGAGGCGAACGAGTGGCGACAAGTGTGCCACCCGATCTCCCGCAGCCCGGCACGCTTGAGCGCCCGCTTGAGCGGCCACGCCAGAAGCCCCGCGGTGAACGGCTTGCCCGCGGCATCGCAGAACACGAGCGGTCCACGCTCATGCCGGTGCGCCGCGAGCACCTCGATCACCTCGTCGCCGAGCGGGATCTCGCGCGGCTTGCCCGACTTGGGAAGCCCGAAATGCCCCTTGACGTAGGCTTGGCGCACGTTGATCCGCCCCGCGGACAGATCCACGTCCACCCAGCGAAGCCCCAGCAGCTCTCCCATCCGCATCCCGGTGCGCATCGCCACCAGGATCATCGTGCGCCATTCCCCTTCGGCCGCTGCGACCAGCCGATCCGCGTCGTCAAAGTCCAGGAAGTCAAACTCCGACGGCGGGATCTTGATCCAGTCGATCTCGGGCATCGCGGCGATCAGGCCCCGCTTCCTGGCCACGCCAAGCATGTCGCTCACGTGGACCAAGAGGTTGTGAACCGACTTGGGACGTAGGAGACGCGGCTTGTGCGTGGTGTTCGCGGATTGGGTCTTGGTCAGCGCCAGCTTGAAATCCTCGATCGCTGCGTACGTCACTTCGTCGAGCCGCAAGTGGCCGAGCCTGGGAACGATGTGCGTCCGGAAGTCACACTCCGTCGTGATCATCGTGGAGGGCTTGGCGTCGAGCCGCTTGGAGTCCAGGTAGACCACGTGGAACTCTTGGACGGTCGGCACGAGCGGCTTGGTCGGTTCGGTCGGCGCAGCGATCGGTGTGGGTTCGGTGATGTCCTCCTGGCCCGGTAGAAGCGCGCGAACACGCGCCACGTGTTCCGCTTCCATCGCAACGGCCTTCTCTCGGGTGTCTTCATACGGCGGGGCGGATCCGGTGATTCGGACCGACCTCCCGTTGGCGTAGTAGGCGGTGGTTCGATAACGCCAGCGCCCACGGTCACGTTGCACTGTCATGGCTCGATAGCCTTTCCAGTCGGCAACGCTCTGCATTGCCAGACTGTACACCGCCCGTTGCCGGATTCCGTCGCATCGGGTGGCAAATTTCGCCAGGGGATCGGCATAGGATTCCGGGTAGTTATCGAAGAATCGTCGGGAGTGACCGACCGTAGATAGGCACGGCGGGATTCCCGTGGTGCAGAGACGCGTGAACCCGAACCGGAATCGGTTCGGGTCCACGCGTCACTCAGCGGCGCCCGCGAGTCGCGATCGTCGTCGGAGGCCGTGCCAGCCATGCGAGGATCGCACCACGGTGGAATACCAACCTTCGGCCGAGGCGTTGGCACGGGATCACCTTGCGAGCTGCGTATTCGTACACCGTCTTTCGGTTCACGCGTAACCAGCTCGCGAGTTCTACAGCGGTCATGCACTCATGCCCGCCTTGCTGTGCTCCAATTCGAACCGATGAGCTCGAGACCTCGGTATCGCCGGGCAGTGAGCTGGAGTGTGCGGGCAACCCAGCCATGACGATGGCGTCTGACTGCATACGCACGCTCAGCAGCCGAAGTTGCGAACGGGCGCTATCTGGATCGGCTTGACGACCGGGACATTCGCCGGGGCCAGCAGGACATCCTCTCCGCTACCGCACTGCACCGTTCCGGAGAGCGCGCTCACGCTGGCGGCATAGGGCCCCGGCGCGGCGTCGATCGCCTCGAGCGTTTCGTTGCGCTCGATGCAGGGGGCGACTTGCGGCGCGCTGCAGTCGACCGTGTAGGTTCCCACCTGCATCGAGCCGCGCATCCGCTTGAACGTCACCGCCGCACAGCCCCCGGCCGCGTGGAGGAGCTCGATGACATGACCGGTGATGCCCTGGCCACCTTGGTCGCGCGACAGACACGTCGGTGACGTGGTCAGCGGCACGATCGAGAGCACGAGTCCACCGAGGCGGTTATCGGCCGCGAACGTCTCGGGCTGCAACGCGGTCATCTGCCCCCCCGCGATGGTGATCGCAGCTTGCATCGGCGCGGTGGCCATCGCGACCCCATTGGCAGCCTGGAGCGCGAGCGTGGCATCGTACGTGCCGGCAGGAAGCGGCGCCGTCGTGGCTTGCGTGTCCGTGCATGCGAACGACGTCAGGGTGTCCTCGCCGCTCGCCCGGTTGTGGAGGAGCAGCGACACAGCGGCTGCACCGGCGCGCGCACACGTGGTGACGTTGCCGGTCGTGGTGATCGACCACGAGGCCGACGCGGAACCGCGCGCGACCGGGACGGGGACAGGAGCACAGCTGCCGCATGCGCTGCTGCTGGTGAGCGCGACGAGCGCGGCGATCGAACAAAGGAGCTTGGAATGCATGACGTACTACCTTCCTTGAGGTGTGATGGATGGGTCGTTGTCGGTGTCGCGAGCGGCGAGCGCCCGGCGTGGAGCGCTCACCGATCGCCCGTCGGCATCGACGGGATGGGAACGAGCTGGAATTGAATCCCCTTGGGCGTCGGCACTGTCGTGCCGGCAGGCAGCGCGGCGCGTAGCCGCTGCAGCGCGAGCTCGAGGAGCTGATCGGGTGGAAGCTGCCGGAGTGCACGAGCGGCCATCGCGATCGGCGTGGGCGGCACCGGCGCGGCGGGCATCCCCGGCATGGCGGGCATCCCCGGCATGGCGGGCATCCTCGGCAGGGCGGGCATCCCCGGCACGGCGGGAATCCCCGGCATGGCGGGAATCCCCGGCACGGCGGGCATCCCCGGCGCGGCGAGCATCCCCGGCATGGCGGGCATCCCCGGCACGGCGGGCATCTCCGGCACGGCGGGCATCCCCGGTGGGGCGGTGATCAGCTGACCGAACCGCTCCCACAGCTCCCGCGCCGCGCCGCGCGTCGACTCGTCGGCATCCGGAGCCAGGCCACGCCCGACGAGCTCCAGCAGGGCGTATGCCTCGGGGGGCAGCACAGGCGGTGATGCCGCCGGTAACGCGAGCACCGGGGGCCTCGCGATGCCGTGGTCCGGGCCGCCGACGGCAGGCGCCGCGGGCGGCGAGAGCGTGGATGCGGCGTGGCTCCCGCTCTCGGTCGGTGGGTCTTGGGGGTGCGTGACGTTCTCGGGCATGGCGATCTCCAGGCGCGGCGCGAGCGCGCGGCGCGACGGGGGGTGGATGGTTGTGGTGCGGGTCAGCGCGACGTGGCGCAGGTCAGCGCGGCGGGTGGAGCGATGCACCGGGCCAGCGCCGCTCATAGGCGCGGACCTGCACGAACTCCGAGCGCTTGGGGGCGCGCTTCGCCGCGTTGCGCGTCAGGGCGAGCATCGGCGCGACGTCATCGGGCGTGAAGATCTGCCACGTCCGCATGTAGGGCTGCGGATCGACGGCGCTTGCCGGGCCGGCCGGCCAGAGCTCGAAGTGGAGGTGTTTCTGGTATGGCGGGTTCGTCGGGTCACC
The DNA here is from genome assembly GCA_041495365.1 of Kofleriaceae bacterium. Lineage (GTDB taxonomy): Bacteria > Myxococcota_A > Polyangia > Haliangiales > Haliangiaceae > JABFXX01. Next base: position 8,946 of record JBGQCL010000471.1, read on the forward strand.
GCCGATGACACCGAGCGGCTGACCGGCCCGGATCGGGATCATCTTCGCGCGCGGCGTGCCGGGGGCGGGCGCCTTGGTCTCGGGAACGATGAGCGTGCTGAGATGCTGGTAGAACGTGGCGACGGTGCCGTGATCGACGACGACGGCGTATCCGCGCAGCGTCGGCCCGGCCGACCACAGCACGCCATCCGCGGCGGCGACGGCCGGCCACGAGTCCGGCATCAC
>JBGQCL010000472.1:0-9161 GCA_041495365.1 Kofleriaceae bacterium
CACGACCGGCACCGCGAGCGTCGGGATCAGCGTCGCGCGGAAGTTCTGCAGGAACAGGAACATCACCAGGAACACCAGGCCGATCGCCAGGGCCAGGGTCACGACGACGTCGCGGATCGAGAGCTTCACGAACGGGATCGAGTCGAGCGGGGTACCCACGCGCAGGCCGGGGGGGAACGTCGACGCCAGCTCGGCGAGCCGCGCGCGCACGGCGTCCCCGGTGTCGAGCGCGTTCGCCCCGGGCGACAGCCGGATCGCGATCGCCGCCGCCGGCCGGCCGTTGAAGCTGGCCTCGACGTCGAACACCTCGCTGGCCAGCTCGACGCGTGCGACGTCGCGCAGCACCACGCGCGAGCCGTCCGGGTTGACGCGCACCAGGATCTGCTCGAACTGCGCGGGCGTCTGCAGCCGCGACTTCGCGTTGATCGTCGCGTTGAGCTGCTGGCCGCGCACCGCCGGCACGCCGCCGAACTGCCCGGCCGCGACCTGGACGTTCTGCGCCGCGATCGCGTTGCTGACGTCGATCGCCGTCAGCCGCCGGTCGGCGAGCGCGCCCGGATCGAGCCAGATCCGCATCGCGAACTGCGAGCCGAACACCTGGACGTCGCCGACGCCCGACACCCGGCCGAGCGGGTCGGCCACCACCGAGTTCACGAAGTCCGCGACGTCGTCGCGCGTCATGCTGCCGTCGGCGGAGTAGAACGCGAGGACGAGGAAGAAGTTCCTGGTCGACTTCGCGACGGCGACGCCCTGGCGCTGCACCACCTCGGGCAGCCGCGGGGTCGCGAGCTGCAGCTTGTTCTGGACCTGGATCAGCGCGGTGTTCGGATCGGTGCCCGGCTCGAACGTCAGCTCGACCTGCGACTGGCCCGTGGAGTCGCTGTTCGACAGCATGTAGCGAAGGTTGTCGAGCCCGCGCATCTGCTGCTCGATCACCTGGGTCACCGTCGTGTCGACGGTCTCGGCCGACGCGCCGGGGTAGGTCGACGTCGCGGTGATCGCGGGCGGCGCGATCGGCGGGTACTGCGCGATCGGCATGCGGGCGATCGAGACCGCGCCGGCGAGCATGACGATCAGCGCGGTCACCCAGGCGAAGATCGGCCGGTCGATGAAGAACCTCGCCATCACCGCCCTCCCGGCGATCCGCCTTCGTGCGGCTCCGGCGGCGGCGGCGCCCCGGCCGGCGGCGGCGATGACGGCAGGCTCGCCGGCGCGGGGACGGCCCTGACGAGGGCGCCCGGCCGTGCCCGCTGCAGCCCCTCGACGATCACCCGATCACCGGACGCGAGGCCCTGGGTGACGAGCCATGCGTCGCCGACCGCGCGATCGACCTGCAGCAGGCGCAGCTGGACCTTGGCCAGTCCGTTGCCGGCGGCCTCGACGATCAGCGCCGTCGCCCGGCCGGAGCGATCGCGCGTGACCGCGCGCTGCGGCACGAGCAGCGCGGCCGGCTGGGTCCCTTCGTCGATCCGCGCGCGCACGTACATCCCCGACAGCAGCTCGCCGCGCGGGTTCGGCACCAGCGCGCGCAGCGCGACCGAGCCCGTCGACGGGTCGACATTCACCTCGGTGAACAGCAGCGTGCCCGGCCGCGCGTACTCGCTGCCGTCCTCGAACACCACCGTCAGCTTCGGCTTGCCCTCGACCGTCACCAGCTGTCCGCGCTCCAGCTCGCGCCGCACGCGCATGAGGTCCGCGGTCGCCCACGTGGTGTCGACGTAGATCGGATCGAGCTGGGTCACGGTCGTGAGCAGCGTCGCCTGGGCCTGCTGCACGTAGGCGCCCTCGGTGACGTTGCTGCGCGCGCTCCGTCCCGGGATCGGCGCGTCGACCCGCGTGTAGCCGAGGTTGATCTGTGCGGTCCGGATCTCGGCGCGCGCCGCGTCGACACTCGCGGCCGCGCTCCGGGCCTGCGCGACCGCGTTGTCGTAATCCTGGCGGCTGATCGCGTGGGTCTCGATCAGCGGCCCGTAGCGCTCGGCGAGCAACTGCGCCGTGGCCGCCGACGCCTCGGCGCTCGCGAGCTGGGCTCGTGCCCGCTGCAGCGCTGCTTCGAACGGCGCCGGATCGATCTGGAACAGCGGCTGACCGTCCCGGACGTCGCTGCCCTCGCGGTACAGCCGCTTCCGCACGATGCCATCGACGCGCGCCCGCACCTCGGCGACCCGCACCGCCGACGTGCGGCCCGGGAGCTCGGTCGTCAGCAGCACGCGCTGCGGTCGGATCTCGACGACCCCGACCTCGGCCGGCGGTGGCTTCGCGCCCGGCGGCGCTCCCTCGTCCTTGCCGCACGCCCCGGCGAACGCCACGACACCCGCCAGCAAGCAAGCCGTCTTCATCACCAGGACGAAGCAGCTGCAGGTAAGATGCCTGCAGACGCGCCCGCCGGTCTGCCGCGCGGCCACCGGGCGCGGCGGTGCCGTACCCGCGCGACCGCCCGGCGCTCCGCGACATCGGCGCGCGGCCGCCGTGCGGCGCTCAGTTGGCGATCACGATGCGCTGGTTGCAGGGCCTGGCGTTCTCGTCCTGGCCGAGGCCGGCGATCCGCAGCGGATCGGCGTCGAGCGCCGCGAGCTCGCGCTTGACCTTCGCGACGATCAGCTGGTCGAGGTTGCCGCTCGCGTACTGTCCCTGGGTGCCGCCGCAGCTCGACTGCGGATCGCCGCCGCCGACCGATTGCGGACCCGCGCCGCCGCGCAGCACGAACAGGTTGCTCGCGCCGGTGAACTGCGCCATCTGCCGCATCACGATCTGCCCGGTGGTGTCCATGCCCGACGCCGAGACCGTGTACATCTTGATCCCGCGACCGGCGGCGCGCCGCGCAGCATCGGCGTAGTCGCGCTCGTCCCGGTAGTCGAGGTGCGGCGGCGCGTCGCCGATCACGACGAGCATCCGCGCGGTCGCGTCGGGCCGCCACTCCAGCTGGTCGAGCGCGGCCGACAGCCCGGCCTGCATGTCCTCCGGGTAGTCGCCGCCGCCGCCCGCGGTGAGCCGGGCGACGCTGCGCGAGAACGCGGCCAGGTCCGACGCGAACGGGTACGCGTGGGTCACCTCGGGGTCGCCGCGGTCCTTGTACTCGACCAGGCCGATGCGAACGGCGGTCTGGTCGGAGCCGAGCTTCGCGGCGACCGCGCGGATCGTCGACTTCACCGCCTCGATCTCCTCGGCCATCGAGCCCGTGGTGTCGAGCACGAACGCCAGGTCGACGGTGCGGCGCGCCAGCAGCACGCGCTCGGTCGCGAGCCTGAGCTCCGTGATCCCGTCGCTCCGATCGGTGTGGATCGTCGCCTGCGCCGCCGCCTGGCCGCAGGTCGCGCTCGCCCCGAGCGCGCCGCCGTCGAGCCCCATCGCGTGCGGGAACAGCAGCGCGCGGCCCGACGCCGTCGTGACCAGCGACACCGTGCGCTGACCGCCGGTGATCGCGATCTTGCAGTTGGGCACCGGCCGGCCCGCCGCGTCCTCGACGACCACGAACTGACGGTCCGAGACGTCGAGCCGCGCGATCCCGCGCGAGGTCTCCTGGAGCCAGCGGACGTAGTCGCGGTAGTTCGCGTTGTCGTCCCACTCACCGGCGCGGACGTTCGCCGCGGCCGCGGGCTCGGGCACCGCCACGGCGCCGCGCGTCACCGCAGCCGCGCGCTCGGGCGAGGGCGAGGCCGAGGACGCCACCGTCGCGGGGCGCGGCGTTGCGGCGGACGGAGCCGGGACAGGCGCCGCCGGAGGCATCATCCTGGCATCGTCGTGCAGTGCTCGCACCGCAACCGCACCGCCGGGATCGCCCGCGGCCGAGCCGGCGGCACCCGCCGTCGGCTCGCCGCGCGCGGCCCGGGCCGCGGCTTCGACGCGGTCCGCCGTCGGCGCGCTGGCCGGATCGGCCTTCCGGGCCTGATTACTGCAACCAGGTGAGAGCAGGCTGATTCCGACCGCTACCATCGAGAGCGTGTTGCGCATGATGTCTCCTGCGCCTCCCGACGCTCGTCCCGGGCGGCCGGTCTGCACGAGATCGTGAAATCGTGCCATCGCCCGATGACAACTTTGTCTCCAAGCTCGAGCGCGGAGCGGGTGTCGCAACGGATTCCGCAGCCTCGCGCGGCGGCCATCGCGATCACATCGTGAGCACGACGCGGAACTCGGCCGTGCCGCTCATCACGGTGATGCGGCCGCGCGGATCGCGAACCGGCGCGATCGCGGCGCGCCCGCGCCCGGTGGGCGTCGGACCCCGGGGCGGCGGCGCTCCGGGACGTCCCGCGAAAGACCGGCCCGGTGGGTCGGCCGCCGGGCCCCCGGTTCGACGGGCGCAATCCAGCGGCGGCCGTCGCCCGGAGCGCGATCGCAGCGCCTGCTCGACGCGGGTCGGCGCGCGGACCGCGCGGGCGGGACCGCGCGGGCGCCGCGCGCGGTGCGCTGTCCCGGGTGATCCGGACGCCGGCGGACGCAACTGAACCGGCGCGGGAGTTGTCACCGCCGGTGCGGCGGGCCAACGTGTCGTAGATGATCTACCGCGGCGAGCTCACGGTCGCGACGCGTAGTCGCGGCACTTATGACATCACCCGGGACGTGGTGCGGATCGTCGCCGCCAGCGGCGCCACCGAGGGGCTGGCGACGATCTGGATCGCCCACACCAGCGCATCGCTGATCGTGTGCGAGAACGCCGATCCATCGGTGCGCAGCGACCTGGAGGCATTCGTCGCGCGGCTCGTGCCCGACGGTGACAAGCTGTTCCGCCACGACGCCGAGGGCGACGACGACATGCCCGCGCACGTGCGCAGCGTGCTGACCCAGACGTCGATCGGCGTGCCGATCGCGCGCGGCAAGCTCGTGCTCGGGACGTGGCAGAGCCTGTACCTCTGGGAGCACCGGACCTCGCCGCACGAGCGCCGGCTCACGATCTCGGTCATCGGTGAGTGAGCTGTGGGCCACGGCGCGCGACGCGGTGCGAGCCCTGGCCGCCGCGGATCCGGCGCTGCGGCGGTTCGGCGCGTCGGTCCACCGCTACGAGCTCGCACCCCCGCTCGATGCCGCCGCGGTCGCGGCGCTGGAGCACCGGCTGGGCGCGGCCCTGCCCGACGAGCTGCGCGCGCTGGTCACCGAGCTCGGCGCCGGGGGCGCCGGGCCGGGCTACGGGATCGTTCCGATGAATGGGACCGGGCCGATCGTCGCGGCGCCGGCGGGGGCGCCGTGGTCGCGCGGCCTGCCGCTGGCCCACCTCGGGTGCGGTTACACCGCCGTGGTCGCGCTCGACGGGCGCGCGCGCGGCGAGGTCTGGATCGACGCGCGCGCGCCCGGCGTGGTCCGACCGATCCAGCCCGGCGTGACCGCGCTGTACCTCGACTGGATCGACCGCCTGGCCCACGCGCGCTGGCCGGAGCCGCACGTCCCGGCCGGGGCCTGCGCCCTCGCAGCGGCGCTCAGCGGGTACCTCGCCCGTTGCGAGGCCGACGCCGGTGTCACTGCGGGGCTGCTCGCGGGCGCGGCGCTGCGCGACGCGCTGTCGCGGCTCGGGCCCGGCGCGATCGAGATCGGGGCCGAGGCGTCGCCGTGGTTCGACGACGGCGACCGCGTCGATCCGTGCATCGCCTGCGCGCGGCTGATCGAGAACCTCGCGGGCGACGGGCTGCGCCGCGACGTCGTCGCCCCCGGCGCGCTGCCGCGGCCGCAGCGGCGAGCGCCGGCTACTTGACCGCCGGCACCGCGCGGCTCGTCGCGCTGTGGATGCAAGCGCGGGTGACCGCGAACGCGAGCAGCGCCATGATCAGCGCGCCGAGCACCAGCATCCACGGGCGGAGCTGCGTGCGCCGCGAGGTCCCGAAGCGGTGCGGCGATGGCCGGTGCGGCGGGCTCGGCGCCTGGCGGTCGTACATCGCGTGCATCGCAGGAGACGCCCCGACCGGCGCCTGCGGCGGTCGGTCCCAGGGGGCGTAGCCAGCCGCACGCGGCGGAGGCATCGGCGCGCCCGGCATCGCCATGGGCGGCGGCGCCATCGCCGGCGACGGGGGCAGCACCGGCGACGGGGGCAGCACCGGCGACGGGGGAGGCACCGGCGACGGGGGAAGCACCGGCGACGGGGGAAGCACCGGCGAGCGGAGCGGCAGCACCGGTGACCGGAGCGGCGGCACCGCCCCGGGCGGGACCGCGAACGGCGGCCCCGGCGGCGGCTGCAGCACCGGCGCCTGAACCACCACCGGCGTCGCCTGCATGGCCGCCTGCGACCCCGGGGGCGGCAGGCCGCGCCCGCTGCGCTCGTGCACGGTGCCCGCAGGTATCGCGGGTGGGGGGCCCGTGGGTGGACGCAGCCGCGGCGCCGGCGGCATGCCCGGCATCGGCGGCGGCTGGGTCGGCGGACGCACCGGCCGCTCGGGTACCGGGGTGCGCAGCGCCGCCGGCGCGAGCATCTGCGTCGCCTCGTCGGCCTCGAAGGGGTCGTCCGCGCCGTGCGGCGCGCTGTCCTCGCCGAGCGCGTCGCGCGGCCCGGCGCCTGGCCCGAGGCCCGAGTCGAGGCCCGGCCCGAGGCCCGAGCCGAGGCCCGGCCCGAGGCCCGGCCCGAGGCCCGAGCCGAGGCCTGGCCCGAGGCCTGGCCCGAGGCCCGGCCCGAGGCCTGGATAGAGCGTCGGCACGTCGTCGGTCGACATCGGGACGTGGGCGCGGGTCATCTCGTCGCTGGTCCGCCGCGGCGGCACGCCCGGCAGCGGCGGCTCGACCGCCTGGGACAGCTCGCCGGAGTCGCGCTGGGCATGGGCGCGCAGGAACGCCATCTGGTCGCGCGACAGCAGGGACTGCCGGGTCTCCTCCTCCTCGAACCGGTCGATCACCTCGCGCGCTCGCGCCACCCCGGCGCCGTCCTTGTCGCGCATCGAGAACGCGTCGGCGGTGTGGATCCGGATCACCGTGGCCTCGCTGCCCTCGAACTCGGCGCGCGCCGACGGCAGCCCCTGCGAGCTCTCGCGCTCGATCTCCTCGGCGGCGTCGATGAACTTCGCAAGCTCGGTCGCCGGATCACCGACCGTGACGTCGAGCGCGTAGCGCACGCTGCGCAGCCGGGCGCCGAGCTGGCCGGCGGTCGGCCGGATCCGCGGCTCGGGCGACAGCGCCGACATGATCAGCGCGTCGATCTCCGGCGACAGGGCGCCGTCGAACCCGCTCGGCCGCGGCACCTGGGCGTCGCGCACGGCGCGCAGCGCTTCCATGTCGCCGAGCCCCGAGAACAGCCGGCGGCCGGTCACCAGCTCCCACAGCAGGATCCCGACGGAGAACACGTCGCTGCGCGGCTCGAGGTGCTCGTTGCGCGCCTGCTCCGGGGAGATGTACGCGAACTTGCCGCGCACCGCGCCGTGGCCGGTCGACTCCTGCTCGGCGCGCTTGGCGATGCCGAAATCGGTCAGCTTGACCTCACCCGCGCGCGACACCAGCACGTTCGACGGCGACACGTCGCGGTGCACCAGCGACATCGGCTTGCCGTCGGGCGCGCGCGCCGAGTGCGCGTGCTCGAGCGCCTCGCAGATCTCCGCGCCGACGTGGAGCGCGAGATCGAACGGGAGGCGCTTGCGCCGCGCCTCGATCCCGCGCTGCACCGCGCCGAGGTCCTTGCCATCGACGTACTCCATCACCAGGAAGTACTGGCCGTCGTCGCCGAGCCCGACGTCGAAGATCTGGACGACGTTGCGGTGCTTGAGCAGCGACAGCACCTTGGCCTCGGCGATCAGCAGCTCGACGAACCGCTTGTCCTGCGAGAGGTGCGGCAGGATCCGCTTGATCGCGACCGGCTTCTCGAAGCCACCCGCCGCCACGGCCCGACCGCGGAAGATCTCGGCCATCCCGCCGACGCCGATCCGGTCGAGCAACTCGTACCGCGTCACGAAGCGCGCATCGTAGCACGCTCGCCGCGGGGCGGCCGGCCGGCCAGTCGGCCGGGGCCGTGTACCATGCGCACGTGGAAGACATCGCGGCCCTGCTCGACGCCGCCCTCGAGGGAACACCCGGCGCTGTGCTCTCCACCCCGCTCGGCTCGGCGGCGGCGCTGTCGATCGGCGACGCCGGCGTCGAGCAGGAGCGCCTGGTGCGCGGCACCGTCCGCCGCGTCCCCGACCTCGGGCCGGTGATCGACGAGCACACCGCGTTCGACCTCGCGTCGCTGACCAAGCCGATGGCGACCGTCGCGCTCGCGATGGCGCTGGTCGGCGATCGCGCGCTCGACCTCGACGCCCCGGTCCGGCGCTGGCTGCCCGTCGCGGCGACCACCGGCACGATCCGCCACCTGCTCGGCCACGCCGCGGGCTGCGCCGCCCACGTCGAGTTCTTCCGCGCGCTGCGCGCCGGCAGCCCCGCTGGTCCGGATCCGCGCGCCGAGCTGATCGACCTCGCCGCCCGCCACCCGGCGGGACCGCCCGGCGCCCAGGCGGTGTACAGCGACGTCGGCTTCCTCGTCCTCGGCGCGGTCCTCGAGCGCGTCGCCGGGCTGCCGCTCGACGAGGCGTTCCACCGCGCGGTCGCCGAGCCGCTCGGCCTGTCCGGCGCGCGGTTCCCCGGCGCGACGCCGCTCCCCGACGCCGTTGCGACCGAGCTCGACGATCGCGGCCTGGTCGCCGGCCGCGTCCACGACGAGAACGCCTACTTCGGCGGCGGGATCTGCGGCCACGCCGGGCTGTTCGCGACGATCGGCGACGTCGCCGCGTTCGCCGCTGCCGTGGTCGACACCGCGGCCGGCCGGCCGCGCGGCCGGTGGCGCACCGACGTCGTGCGCGGCTTCCTCGACGACGCCCCGGTCCCCGGCGCGACCTGGCGGCTCGGCTGGGACACGCCGTCGCCGGTCCCCGGGGTGTCCCACGCCGGCGATCGCTGGCCGCGCACCGGCGCGGTCGGCCACACCGGCTTCACCGGCACCTCGCTGTGGCTCGACCTGCCGCGCCGCCGCTGGGTCGCGCTGCTCACCAACCGCGTCCACCCGACCCGCCACGGCACGGCCGACGCGATCAAGGCGCTGCGCCGCGCGGTCGGCGACGCCGCGATCGCCGTGCTCGATCGCTGACCGGCACCGGCGCTGACCGGCACCGGCGCTGACCGGCACCGGCGCTGACCGGCACCCGCCGCCGCGCGCTACTTGCGGCCGTTGCGCTTGCGCGACGACTTGGGCTCGGGGCGGGCGTCGGCGCCCGGCGAGCCGAACA
>JBGQCL010000473.1:0-9112 GCA_041495365.1 Kofleriaceae bacterium
CCGCGACCCGCTGGGACGGCATCGCCGGCAACACGAAAGCCAACCTGTGAAGCACGTGCTCGCCGCCCTGCTGTTCGCCTCGTGCGCAAGCCCCGCTTCATCATCACCACCACCGCCAGCCCCGAAGATCGAAACACCCATGACTCACGAAGACGCGATCGTCACGAAGGTCCGCGCAGCGGTCGCCGGACAGGTTGCATTCGATTCACTGGAGGCCAACGTCGGCCACAAGGCAGTGGCGCGCACGCCGACCGTGCCACTCGCGATCATCCGGCGCACGATCGTCGAAGATCCGCAACACCCCGACGACGTGTTGACGATCGATGCGAACACCGCAGACGTCATCTACTGGGAATGGCCAACCAGCGATCGCAATCCACACGTCGTCGGCGTGCACGTGAAGCGGGACGGCTCGCGCAGGATCTTCTTCGGAGTCATCCCACCGCCATGAGCCCGGCCGGGTCGTGGTCGACCGCAACCGGATCACCGGCGGCGGAGTCACCGCCGGGATCGACTTCGCGCTGCGGCTCGCCGCCGAGCTCGCCGGCGAGGACGTCGCCCGGTCGATCCAGCTCGGCCTCGAGTACGACCCCGCCCCGCCGTTCGCCAGCGGCCATCCCGACGTCGCCGATCCGGCCCTGGTCGCCCGGCTGCGCGAGCGGCTGGGCCCGCTGAGCAAGCGGCTGGGCGGTGCCGCCGCCGCCGCGCGGTGATACGTTCCGCGCGTGCTGAAAGACAAGGTCATCGTCATCACCGGCGCGAGCCGCGGGATCGGAGAAGCGATCGCCCGCGCCGCCGTCGACGCGGGAGCCCGGGTCGTGCTCGCGTCGCGCAAGCAGGCCGACCTCGATCAGGTCGCGAGCTCGCTGCCCGCCGACCGCGCGATCGCGGTCGCGTGCCACACCGGCAAGTCCGGCGACGTCGACGCGATGTTCGCCAGGGCGATCGAGCGGTTCGGCCGCGTCGACGGCCTGGTCAACAACGCGGCGACCAACCCGTACTTCGGCCCGCTGATCGACACGCCGGACGCGGCGATCGACAAGACCTTCGAGGTCAACGTCAAGGGCTACCTGTACTGCGCCCGCGCGCTGGTCCGCCACGCCCGCGAGCGCGGCGGCGGCGGCGCGATCGTCAACATCGCCAGCATCGCCGGCCTGCGCGCCGCGATCATGCAGGGCATCTACGGCGCCTCCAAGGCCGCCGTGATCAGCATGACCCAGACCCTCGCCAGCGAGCTCGGCGGCAGCGGCATCCGGGTCAACGCGATCGCCCCCGGCCTGGTCGAGACCCGGTTCGCCTCGGCGCTGGTCGGTAACCCGGCGATCCTCAAGCAGGTCGTCGGCCGCACGCCGCTCGGCCGCCACGCCCAGCCGCCCGAGCTCGCCGGCGCGGCGATCTACCTCTTGTCCGACGCGGCGTCGTTCACCACCGGCACCACGCTGGTCGTCGACGGCGGCCTGACCTCGGCCTGAGCGGTCTGGCCGCCGGTCTCCTCCTTCGACTCTCCCTGAGAGTGGCCCGCAGTTACCACGGTCGGTCCGGGCCACGCTCGCCGCGTTGCAACGGTTGTTGCAAGAAGTGGCAAGACGCGAAGACGCAGCGGCCCGCTCGAAGCGTGGCGCCGGCGCTAGAACAGGTGGTAGCGCTGGGCGAGCGGCAGCACGGTCGCGGGCTCGCAGGTCAGGAGCTCGCCGTCGGCGCGGACCTGGTAGGTCTCGGGATCGATCGCGAGCCGGGGCAGCGCGTCGTTGAGCTTCATGTCGCGCTTGGTCAGGCCGCGGCAGCCGCGGATCACGGCGAGCTGCTTGGTCAGGCCGAGCGCGTGGACCCGGCCCTCGCGCTGGGCGCGCCGCGACACGAACGCGAGCGAGGTGGCGCCGACCGCGCGGCCGAGCGCGCCGAACATCGGCCGCATCCGCAGCGGCTCGGGAGTCGGGATCGACGCGTTGGCGTCGCCCATCTGGGCCCAGGCGATGAACCCGCCCTTGAGCACGAGCTCGGGCCGCACGCCGAAGAACGCCGGCTTCCACAGCACCAGGTCGGCGAGCTTGCCGACCTCGACCGAGCCGACCTCGTGCGCGAAGCCGTGGGCGATCGCCGGGTTGATCGTGTACTTGGCGACGTAGCGGCGGATCCGCAGGTTGTCGGCGCGGTCGCCGGGCAAGGGGCCGCGCTGCTGCTTCATCTTGTGCGCGGTCTGCCAGGTCCGCGTGATCACCTCGCCGACCCGGCCCATCGCCTGGCTGTCGCTGGAGATCATCGACAGCGCGCCGAGGTCGTGCAGGATGTCCTCGGCCGCGATCGTCTCGCCGCGGATCCGGCTGTCGGCGAACGCGACGTCCTCGGGGATCTCGCGGTCGAGGTGGTGGCACACCATCAGCATGTCGAGGTGCTCGTCGAGCGTGTTGACGGTGTACGGCCGGGTCGGGTTGGTCGAGCTCGGCAGCACGTTGGGCTCGCCGCACACCCGCAGGATGTCGGGGGCGTGGCCGCCGCCGGCGCCCTCGCTGTGATAGGTGTGGATCGTCCGGCCGCGGAACGCGGCGATCGAGTCGTCGACGTAGCCCGACTCGTTGAGCGTGTCGGTGTGGATCGTCACCTGGACGTCCTCGGCCTCCGCGATGCCGAGGCAGCAGTCGATCGCCGGCGGCGTGGTGCCCCAGTCCTCGTGGAGCTTGAGGCCGATCGCGCCGGCGCGGATCTGGTCGACCAGGCCCTCGGGCCTCGAGCTGTTGCCCTTGCCGGTCAGCCCGATGTTGAGCGGGATCGCGTCGGTCGCCTGCAGCATGAGCTCGATGTGGCGGACGCCCGGCGCGCAGGTCGTCGCGTTGCTGCCGGTGGTCGGCCCGGTGCCGCCGCCGACGAACGTGGTGACGCCGCTGGCGAGCGCCTCGTCGGCCTGCTGCGGGCAGATGAAGTGGATGTGGCTGTCGATCCCGCCGGCGGTGACGATCAGCCCTTCGCCGGCCAGCGCGTCGGTGGTGACGCCGACGATCATCCCCGGGGTCACGCCGGCCATCACCGCCGGGTTGCCCGCCTTGCCGATGCCGGCGATCCGGCCGTGCTTGATGCCGATGTCGGCCTTGTAGATGCCGGTCCAGTCGACGATCAGCGCGTTGGTGATCACCAGATCGAGCGCCTGGGCGTCCTCGGCGCCGGCGTACTGGCCCATGCGATCGCGCAGCACCTTGCCACCGCCGAACTTGCACTCGTCGCCGTACACCGCGTGATCGCGCTCGACCTCGGCGACCAGGTCGGTGTCGCCGAGCCGGACCCGGTCGCCGGTGGTCGGGCCGTAGAGCTCGGCGTAGCCGCGGCGATCGAGCGTGTGGCTCACGGCTGGCCTCCTCGCGCCCCGGTGTCGCCCACGCCGGGCACCAGGCGCACCGTGCGCTGCTCGCCGGGCTCGAACCGCACCGCGGCGCCGGCGGGGATGTCGAGCCGCTGGCCGGCGGCGGCCGCGCGATCGAATGCGAGCGCGCGGTTGGTCTCGGCGAACGGGTAGTGGCTGCCGACCTGGATCGGCCGGTCGCCGGTGTTGGTGACGACCAGCTCGAGGGTCGGGCGGCCGGCGTTGAGCTTTATCATCGCCCCGGCAGGCCCGCCGGCCGGCATCACCTCGCCGACCGGCAGCGCGCGCGGCGGCTCGGCGAACCGCGCCCGGTCGGGCACCGGCAGGAAGCTGCCGTACAGCGCGAGCTCGAGGTCGCCGTGATCGGCGACGATCGGGTGGTGCACCGTCACCAGCTTGGTGCCGTCGGGGAACGTGCCCTCGACCTGGACCTCGGTCACCAGCTCGGGCACGCCGTCCATCACCTGGCGGCGGCCGAGCAACGTCCGGCCGAGGTCCATCAGCTCGGCGACCGACCGGCCGTCGCGGATCAGCTCGAGCAGCTGGGTCGCGATCAGCGCGACCGTCTCGGGGTAGTTGAGCCGCACGCCGCGCGCCAGCCGCTTCTGCGCGAGCGCGCCGGCCTGGTGGAGCACCAGCTTGTCGATCTCGCGGGGCGAAAGCCGCATTCCGGGACGCTATCACCGCGCGGTGGCGCGTGGGTTTCCACCGCGTTTCCTCGCGGCCGATCACCACCGGCGCTGCCACGGGATGGCGCCGAGCTCGCTGCACGCCTCGCCGATCAGCGCGCGCGCCGCGCCGGTGACGAGATCGACGCGCTCGCCGGCGATCCGGAACACGGCGCCGCCATCGAGCGGGCTGCCCGCGACGACGATCGGCGCGCGCGGCGCGGGGCGCGTGAGCCGGGCCAGCGCGCGGGCGGCGGGCGCGGCCACGCGGGGGCCGACCAGGACACAGGTCGCGAGCGCCGCGAACCGCTGCAGGCGGGCGCCGGCGTCGCCGTCGAGCACGAGGCGGTCGATCAGCCGGGGCTCGCCGGCGATCGCGACGTCGAGCGCGCTGTCGATCCGCGCGGCCGACCAGCGCTCGCCGTACGCCACGCGCCCGGCGGTGAGGGTGTCGACCAGGACCAGCGACGCGCCGGCGGCGAGCTCGATCGAGGTCGCCTGCGCGAGCTCGGCGCCGCGGAACGGCACGACCGGATCGGGCGCGACGATCGCCGCGGCGTCCTGGTCGACCCGGACCGTGGTGCGCTGGCGGGTCCGGCCGCGGTACACCTTGGTCGACGCCTGGGTCGTCACCACGCAGATCGCGCCGCGGCCGACGGTGACCTCGAGCGCGAGGTCGTCGCCGTCGACCAGCCCGCCGCCGAGGTTGCCGGCGACGACCCACGCCGCGCCGCCGGGCCGCCGCGGGCACAGCAGGCGCAGCGGACCGGCCGGCCGCGCGCGATGCACGGCGCTGCCCGCCGCGTCGCCGCGTACCACGACCGAGGCAACGGCTTCGCGCATGCGTCACGGTATACGCCATTCCACCGGCGGTGGCGTCGTGCGTCATCCATCCGCTCGTGCCAGCTGGCACGCTGGGGCACGGGCGATCGACCCCGGCAGCCGCACCGAGCGCGGAAACCGCTGTGCAGAACACAGTTCCGGATCGCGGATGCGCGCCGGTGAAACTCCGGACACGGCGGACACGGTCGGCGGACCGCGGTAGCATGCCGCGGCGTGGGCACGCTGTACCTCATCCGCCATGGCCAGGCTTCGTACGGGGAAGTCGACTACGATCGGCTGTCGCCGCGCGGGATCGAGCAGGCGCAGGCGGTCGGGCGATGGGCGGCGAGCGCGGGGAGCGCGGGGATCGACGCGCTGTTCGCCGGCCCGCTGCGCCGCCAGCAGCAGACCGCCGAGTACGCCCGCGAGGCCGCCGGCGGCCGGCTGCCCGCGCACGGCACGCTCGCCGAGCTCGCCGAGTACCCGGCCTACGAGATGCTGCAGCACCTGGTGCCGCGGCTGATCACCGAGGATCCGAAGTTCGAGCAGCTGACCTCGGCGCCGACCCCGCGGCTGCTCGACCAGGCGTTCAACACGATCCTGCGCAGGTGGTCGCGCGACGAGTGGACGGTCGACGGCGTCGAGCGGGTCGACGCGTTCGTCGGCCGGATCCGCGCGGGCCTCGACCGCGTGCTGCGCGCGGCGGGCTCGGGCGCGCGGCTGGCGTGCGTGACCAGCGCCGGGCCGATCGGCGTCGCGGTCGGCCTGGTGTTCGGGATCCCCGCCGAGCGCATGGTGCGGACCAGCATCGTGATCCGCAACGCGTCGATCACCGAGCTCCGGTTCCGCAGCCAGGACTTCGACTGGCAGCCCGACCAGCTGTCGCTGGTCACCTTCAACCTCACCTCGCACCTCCCCGCGGAGCTGCAGACCGAGCGATGACGCCCCCAACGAAAGGCAGGTAGCGATGGACTTCGACCCACCCGAGGCCGTGCGGCCGCTGCTCGATCGGATCGAGAAGTTCGTCTCCGACGTCGTGATGCCGGCGGAGCCGACCGTGCTGGAGCGCGGGTTCGGCCCCAGCGTGCCGCTGCTCGACGAGCTGCGCGCGCAGTGCAAGGCGGCCGGGCTGTGGGGCCCGCAGCTGCCGCACGAGCTCGGCGGGCTCGGGCTGGGCCTCGTCGAGCACGGCCTGGTGTCGGAGCGGCTCGGCCGCTCGCCGCTCGGGCACTACGTGTTCGGCTGCCAGGCGCCCGACGCCGGCAACATCGAGGTCCTGCACAAGTACGGAACGCCCGAGCAGAAGGCGAGGTGGCTCGAGCCGCTCGCCCACGGCAAGATCCGGTCGTGCTTCTCGATGACCGAGCCCGAGAACCCGGGGTCGAACCCGACGATCATGTCGTGCCGCGCCGTGCGGTCCGGCGATGACTACGTGATCGACGGCCACAAGTGGTTCACCAGCGCGGCCGACGGCGCGGCGTTCGCGATCGTGATGGCGGTGACCAACCCCGAAGCGGCGCCGCACAGCCGCGCGTCGATGATCATCGTCCCGACCGACACGCCCAGCTTCGATCGCGTCCGCAACATCAAGATCATGGGTGACGAGGGCTCGGGCTATGGCACCCACGCCGAGATCCGGTATCGCGGGGTCCGCGTCCCGGCCGCCAACCGGCTCGGCCCCGAGGGCGCCGGCTTCCTGATCGCGCAGGACCGGCTCGGCCCGGGCCGGATCCACCACTGCATGCGGTGGATCGGGATCTGCGAGCGCACGTTCGACACGATGTGCCGCCACATCACGCGGCGCAAGATCGACGGCGACAAGACGCTCGCCAGCAAGCAGATCGCGCAGGCCTGGGTCGCCGAGGCCCGCGCCGAGATCGACGCGGCGCGGCTGATGGTGCTCCACGCGGCGTGGACGATCGACAAGAAGGGATTCTCGCTCGCCCGCGACAGCGTGTCGCTGATCAAGTTCTTCGTCGCCGACATCATGATGCGGGTGATCGACCGCGCGATCCAGCTGCACGGCGCGCTCGGCATCACCAGCGACACGATCCTCGCGCACTACTACGTGCACGAGCGCGGCGCGCGGATCTACGATGGCCCCGACGAGGTCCACAAGATGGCGGTGTCCAGGCGCATCCTGGCGAGGTACGCATGACCGTGATGGAGGACGTCCCCGGAACCATCCGGCCGGGCGAGGAGCTCGACGTCGCCACGCTCGCGGCGTACCTCGAGAAGCTGTTCGGCCCGGGCCCGGTCAGCGTGTCGCAGTTCCCCGGCGGGCACTCGAACCTGACCTACCTGGTGCGCCACGGCGACAAGGGACAGGAGAAAGAGTATGTCCTGCGCCGGCCGCCGTTCGGGAGCAAGGTCAAGTCCGCCCACGACATGGGCCGCGAGTTCACCGTGCTCACCAAGCTGTGGCCGGTCTACGACCGCGCGCCCAGGCCCTACGCGTACGAGCCGACCGGCGAGGTGCTCGGCGCGCCGTTCTACCTGATGGAGCGCCGGCACGGCGTCGTGCTGCGCAGGTCGGTGCCGCCCGGGCTGGCCGACGATCTGCCGCGGGTCCGCCGGATCTGCGAGCACCTGGTCGACGCGCTGGTCGACCTCCACGCGGTCGACTACTGCGCGGCCGGCCTGGCCGACTTCGGCAAGCCGGTCGGCTACATCGAGCGCCAGGTCACCGGCTGGACCAAGCGCTACGTCGACTCGCAGACCGACGACATCCCCGCGGTCGACGAGGCCGCGGCGTGGCTTGCGTCGCACATGCCGGCCGAGGGCGCCCCCGCGCTGATCCACAACGACTTCAAGTTCGACAACGTGATCTTCGATCCCAGCCTCGAGCGGATCACCGGCGTGCTCGACTGGGAGATGGCCACGGTCGGCGATCCGCTGATGGACCTCGGCACCTCGCTGTCGTACTGGGTCGAGGCCGGCGATCCCCGGACGTTCTACCAGCTGCCGTTCGGACCGACCGCCAGGCCGGGGATGATGACGCGCCAGCAGTTCGCCGACCGCTACTTCGAGCGCTCGGGCCGCACCGCCACCAACCTGGTGTTCTACTACGCGTTCGGGCTGTGGAAGACCGCCGTGGTCCTGCAGCAGATCTACTACCGCTGGGCCAAGGGCAAGACCGCCGACGCCCGGTTCGGCCAGCTGATCATGGGCGTGCGGATCCTGGCGGAGCAGGCGCGCACCGCGATCCACCGCGGGTCGATCTGATCAAGGATCCTGCGTACGCTTCGCGCCCTGCTCTCCGGCGCGACACGCGGCGCTGCCTGCCACTCGCGCGGCCGGTCGCAAGCCTGCGCCGCGAAAGCCGCTTCCATGCGCGCGCGCCAGGCGCGGTGACCTGTGGCGCGCCGCGTTCGATGGATTCGTCCTCGCAATGCACGTACGTCGGGATACACTCGCCGCGCGTGACCAAAGAACATCGACCTGGCGGCTCGTCGCCATCGCAGACCGAGGGTAAGGCCGCATCCGAGGGCACGCCCGGCAAGATGACGTTGGTGCAACAGATCTCGAGTGAGCCAGGGCTGGCGCGCGTCGAAGGTGGGATGCTGTTCAGCGGTCCCGATCCGACGATCTCGAGCGAGGCGCCGGCGCTGGCAACGCCGGAAAAGACCGACGCGGAGTA
The DNA here is from genome assembly GCA_041495365.1 of Kofleriaceae bacterium. Taxonomy (GTDB): domain Bacteria; phylum Myxococcota_A; class Polyangia; order Haliangiales; family Haliangiaceae; genus JABFXX01. The sequence continues at coordinate 8,483 of JBGQCL010000473.1, forward strand.
CGAGAAGTCGATGGGCGTCGAGGCGGCGATCAAGTCAAAGAAGATGCTCCCGGTCGCCGGCATCGACGGTCAGAGCTTCGTCGCGACGGGCGTGGCGGGCAAGAAGGACGGCAAGGTGACGTTCACCTTCGATCGCGCGTTCGTTGGCGACTACAAGCATCCCGCGATCTCGAAGGAGGTCCGCGGAGTTCACGTGTCGATCTCCGCCGCGCTCTCCGGTCTCGGCGAGCACAAGGAAGTGAAGTTGATCCAGATCCTGCGCAGCATCACGAAGGTCGATGGAAAGATCGTCACCGGCGAGCCGAGTACCGCGAAACGCAAGGCCCGCTCCGGGTGGGATGACGACAAGGCGAAATCGAAGGGATGGCGCGTCGACGGCCTGGATTCGGATACGTCGCCGTTCTACGTCTCCGATGAGGTCTACGGCAATCACGGCTCCGACAAGAAGGCCGCCAAGCTGCGCGATACACCTGGCGACTGGACGACGGACACGAACATCGGAAGAGAGTTCCGCACCTGTGCCGTGTCGTACAAGGACGGGAAGGGGACGGTGCTCGCATGCGTCGATTGGGGGTACTTCATCGACGACAAGGGTGTGGCCTCGTTCTACCCGGCGAAGCCGACGGCGAC
>JBGQCL010000474.1:0-9008 GCA_041495365.1 Kofleriaceae bacterium
GAATGCCCCAGCAGCAGGCCAACCCGTACGGCCAGCAGCCCGGAATGCCCCAGCAGCAGGCCAACCCGTACGGCCAGCAGCCCGGAATGCCCCAGCAGCAGGCCAACCCGTACGGCCAGCAGCCCGGAATGCCCCAGCAGCAGGCGAACCCCTACGGCCAGCAGCCGGGCATACCCCAGCAGCAGGCGAACCCCTACGGCCAGCAGCCGGGCATACCCCAGCAGCAGGCGAACCCGTACGGCCAGCAGCCGGGCATGCAGCAAAACCCCTACGGCCAGCAGCCGGGGATGCAGCAGCCGGGGATGCAGCAGAACCCGTACGGCCAGCAGCCGGGGATGCAGCCGCAGAATCCGTATGGCCAGCAGCCAGGGATGCAGCAGCCTGCGAACCCGTATGCTCAGCATGGGGCCCAGCAGCAGCCGCAGAACCCGTATGGCCAGCAGCCAGGGATGCAGCAGCCTGCGAACCCCTATCCCCAGCACGGGCCCCAGCACGGGCCCCAGCACGGGCCCCAGCACGGGCCCCAGCACGGGGGCCAGCAGGCCCACCCGTACGGCCAGCCGCCGGCGAACCCGTACGCGGCGCCGCAGCAGCCGGCGGGCTATCCGCAGCAGGGCGGCTATCCGCAGGCCGCCAACCCTTACGCACAGCCGCAGCAAGAAGCATCGGGGCCGCTCGGCGACCTCGCCGGCCGGCTGCCGCACTCGGCGCCGGGGACGATCCTGGGCATCCCGGTGGCGCGGCTGCGCGATCCGGGCCTGCAGAAGAAGGTCCTGTTCCTCGCCGGCGTTGCGCTCCTCGCCTCGGTCGTCGTGCCGTTCTCGCTCAGCCCGCTGATGTTCGGGTGGTCGGTGCCGGGTGCCTTCTTCGAGTTCGTCCTGTGGCCTCTGGTCTCGGGCGGCCTCTACCTGCTGCTCACCGCCGCGCCGCAGGACATGCGCAACAAGGTCCCGCCGGTGGTCCTGCAGTGGATCCCGTTCGGCGTCGCCTATGCGGGCATCTTCATCTCGCACATGGGCTTCGGCTTCGCGATGATGGGCGGCAGCGCGGGCATGGGAGGCGCTGGTGGCCTCTACATCCTCGGCTACTCGGTGCTCGTGTTCGGCCTGCTGGCGCGGATCGCCCAGCCGCAGGACCAGATCGCGCGGATCGTGATCGCCGTCGGCGCCGCGTGCCTGATCCCGTCGTTCCTCGACAGCCTGCGCCTGTTCAGCGCGCTCGGATCGTTCCCGATCCTGATGGTGGTCCACAACCTGCTGTTCGTCCTGATCCTCGCGCTCGGCGTGTTCTGCATCCTGTTCGTCGTGCCGCCGACCAAGCTGCCACCCGCGCTGCAGTCGGTCGATGCGTTCGGTCCGCTGATCGCCGCAGCGCTGATCCTGTGGCTGCCGAGCCAGCAGGTCCTGCTCACCCTGACCATGATCATCCATGGCCACATCCTGATCGGCGCGCTGCTCATGCTCGGCCACGGCCTGCTGCCGATCCTCGCCTACTTCGGCGTGCTGATGATGGCGTCACCGGCCGCGTACGAGGAGGCCAAGGCGATCTTCGCGCGCCGCGGCGGCGGCCAGCCGCCGGGCGGCGGCTACGGCGGCGGCTACCCGCCGCAAGGCGGCGGTTACCCGCCGCAGGGCGGTGGCTACCCGCCGCAAGGTGGTGGCTACCCGCCGCAAGGTGGTGGCTACCCGCCGCAGCAGGGCGGCTGGCAGTAGTCTGAGCTCATGGCGATCCGAAGGGCGGCCCCGACGGGGCCGTTGTCGTTTTCGGCGGGCCACACGAGGCGATCGCTCGCCAGCGTCTGCTCAGCGATCGTTTCTGCTGCCGCTACTGGCTGCCACGGTGCCCTTCACGGTCGCCGTGAAATCCGACCACTGCTCGACCCGGAACGCTCGAATGTCGCGAACCGACGGAGGGAACCACGCGAGCTGCATCAGGGACTGGATCGCGCGGAACAGGATGCTCATGTCCTCGTTGCGGAGAACGTAGAGGCTCCCCTGCGTCCATTCGAAGCCGAACTGTCCCGTGAGGACATCGCGAATGTCATGGTAAGCGCGGGTGGCACCGACAGGGTGATGCCGCTCCGCCTCCGCGACGACCAGATCGAACGCCAGCGCGTACACCTACTCGGCCTTCGGGCTCTCGAGAATCTGCTCCAGAGGAAGCGTGGCCTTTTCACCAGACTCCGGGAGCTGAATGTCTGCCACCGTCCTGGCGCCTTCGATCCGGATCGCGAGGATCTGATACACCGGACCAAACGGAAACCGGCGAAACGTGCCGACGAGCTTCTCGTCGTTCTGGTATGCGGCCTGGCGCATCGGATCATCTCATCATAGGCGCGCCGCGATCCCGAGGCAAGCACGGGACTTGCTCGAAGATCCGGCATGCCAGGCCGTCACGGGCAGGCGGTCAGCGAGCTGATCCAGTCGTCGATCAGCTTCGTGCCGAGCGGGTCGGCCAGGGTCACGGCCACCGGCGGCATGCGCTTGGAGTCGGTGGCGTGGAGCCGCAGCGACACGATGCTGTCCTGCGGCGCGCCCGGCGCGATCAACAGGGTCGCGGTGCCAACTTTGCCCTGCGTCTCAGGGGCGTTGCACGTGCTGGTGTCGTGCAGCGACTGGGCATAGCGCAGGTCCATCGTGCCCTGGCCGCCGCCGCTGGGCCGGTGGCAGTGCGAGCAGTTGCCGTGCAGGTAGCTGCGCGCGCGCGCCTCCAGCGGATCCTTGCCGGCCGGATCGGAGAGCTGGGGCAGGGCGTCGGGCGGCTCGGCGAGCGGGCCGGCGAACATGCCGAGGTGATCGAGCGTGGCGAGCTGGTTCGATCGGCGGTTGGTCGACGTGTAGACGAAGTCGCGGTTGAGCTGCGCGGTCTCCAGGCCGATCGTGCCGCCGGCGGCCTGGGAATGGCACTGGATGCACTGGGTGCGGCTGGGATAGCTCCAGGTCGCGCCGGCGCCGAGCGCCTTGACCTTGTTCGCCGGCAGGAGCGTCGCGTCCTTGCCGTCGTCATTCCACTCGTAGGTGTAGCCGGCCCAGCCGCCGTCGTCGTGGCGCATGAACAGCCGGGTCTCGACCCGCTTGCCGCCGACCGAGAACGTCTTCATCGCGACCGACCCGATCGGCAGGTCCCAGTCGTTGTCGGGGTTGATCGTGATCGTCTTGCCGTCGGGGATCGCGAAGGTGCGCTGCTTGTCGGCGCCGTCGGACCACAGCGGGGCGGTGACGTCGTACGGGATCAGCCCGGGCGCCGGCCGGGTCGGATCCTTGGGGTCGACACAGCCGGTCTGCGATAGCAGCTGCGGGAAGCTGTCCGGGGGCTGCGCGCCGCTCGGCACCAGCTTGGAGATGGCGCCGGTGATCTGCACCGTATAGATCTCGCCGTCGTTGCCCTGACCGAACGCGACGAGCGTGCTGCCGGGGACGCTCGCGATCGGCCTGGGCACCGGCTTGTTGCCGGCGTCGTAGGTCAGCGCCCAGATCGTGCCGGTGATGTAGTCGCCGTAGATGTACGTGCCGACCAGGCTCGGCATCGCGCTGCCGCGGTACACCGCGCCGCCGGTGATCGACTGCGCCTCGGTTCGCGGGTGCTCGACGACCGGATCGAGGAGTCCCTTCACATTGCACAGCATCGTCGTGTTGCCGCGCACGTGGAAGCCTTCACAGAAGTTCCAGCCGTAGTTGCCGCCCTTGACCACGCGATCGATCTCCTCCCACGTGTTCTGGCCGACATCGCCGACCCACAGGTCCCCGGACACGCGGTCGAAGTGCCAGCGGAACGGGTTGCGGTGGCCGTACGACCAGATCTCGCCGCGCGCACCGGACACGCCTGCGAACGGGTTGTCGGCGGGGACGTTGTACATGCCCCTGGGCGCCTCGATGTCGAACCGCAGCATCTTGCCGAGCAGCGAGCTCGTGTTCTGGCCCGAGCCGCACGGGTCGTCGCCCGAGCCGCCGTCGCCGAGGCCGAGGTACAGCATGCCGTCGAGGCCGAACTCGATCGTGCCGCCCTTGTGGTTGGTGAACGGCTGGCCGACCCGGAGGATCTCGTCGGGTGCGGTGTCGATCTGGGTGCCGTCGTTGCTCTGGAACCGCGAGATCACCGAGATCAAGGCGCTCGCCGGCGGGTTCGCCAGCCCCGTGCACACCGGCGCCGGATCGCCGGCCGCGGGCGTCCGCGTGTAATAGAGATACACCTCGCGCCGGGTCGGCCACTGCGGGTGAAACGCCATGCCGAGCAGGCCGCCCTCGCCGCTGGAGCCGCCGGTGTCGATGGTGACGGTGGCGAAGTCGCGGACCTGGCTGTCGGCGGTCGCGTTCCCGGCGAACGCGCGGACCTTGCCCTCGCGCTGGACGACGAACCACTCGTTGGCGTCGCCGGGGGCCTGGAGCAGCAACAGCGGCTCCTGGAACGTCAGCTTGGACCACTGCGGCTGCAGCGTCACGCCGGTGTGGACGACCGGGCGCGGCTGGGCGAGGCAGGTCGTGTTGGACGGGCGCTTGTCGATCCCGAACGGGGCCGTCACGGGACCATCGCCGCCGCCACACGAGGGCAGGACGAGCAGCGCGGCGATCGGCCACAGGAGGCTACGCATGCCCGCGACGATAGCCCCGCCGAGCGGTGCGATCCCGGCGCCTCACCTGGTCATCTGCTCCGCCCCGGCCTGCGTGCGATCTCGATCACGGCGAGCGGGGCGCCCGCGCGCAGAGATCGCGTCCGGCGCCGCGGTCATCGGCCGCGATCCCGAAAAAATTCCTCGCCCTCGCGCGGCGGCTGCAGGTGCTGCGCGAATTTCTGGCCGAGGTCTGCCGGCGGCGCACGAAAACCACCACTTGTGCGCGGGTTCACTCCTTGCACTGGGCCGCAACAACGGTCTCTCCCTGGAGGAAGCACCATGCGGTTGCTCGGATATGGAACCTTGATCTCGCTCGTCTCGCTCGGGCTCGTTGCGTGCACAGGCGATCAGGGTCCGCCGGGCGATCAGGGCCCGCCGGGCGATCAGGGCCCAGCCGGTCCCGTCGTCACGACCGGCACGCTGAGCGGCCGGATCACCGACGGCATCGCCGGTGACCCGCTCGCCGGCGTGTCGGTCAAGTTCGCCGATCTCGGCGGCGGCGCACTGGCGCAGGCGGTGACGTCCGACCCAGACGGCCGGTTCAGCGCGACCGTCGGCGCGGGCGTGGTCATCGTGTCGGTCGACAAGCAGTTCTACACCCCGCCCGGATCGCTCCTCACATCGGTGTCGATCGGTCAGACGACGAACATGGCGTTCACGATGAACGAGTCGGCCAGCGGCCGGCCGAGCCTCGCGCTCGCGGCGCCCGGTGATGACGTCGGCTTCGGCGCGACGGTCCCGCTGACCGCGACCGCCGGTGATCCGAACGGCGACAAGCTCACCTACGCGTGGCAGAACACCACCGCGCCGGTGCTCGGCGCGGTCACCGGCAGCGGCTCGTCCGGCTCGATGACGATGCCGACGATGGCCGCCGCCTTCGCGTTCCGGCCCGATCCGACCAACCCCGGTCAGTTCATCTCGGGCTACACGCTCGAGGATCGGTTCGGCATCGTCCCGGTCGTCACCGACACCCGCGGCCAGATCACCGCGAGCGTGACGGTGTCCGACGGCCGCGGCCAGAGCGCGACGGCCACGGTCACGGTCAACGCAGCGAGCGTGCAGGGCGGCACCCGCAACGTGCCGGTCGGCCAGCGGATCTACGTCAACAGCGGCCACGACGGCGCCAGCGCCTGGTCGCTGGTCGCCCCGCTGGGCTCCCCGGCCGCGCTCGACGACCCGTCCCGCCGCACGCCGTCGTTCGTGGCCGATCGCCCCGGCACGTACACCGTCACCGAGGGCGCCAACACGATGACGATCACCGCGGGCACCTGGCGCGGCATGATCGCCGGCGGCTCCGGCGACTCGGTCACGCCGGACAGCATGTGCCGGGTGTGCCATGGCAACAAGTTCGGCAACGGGTGGGTCATCCCCGACATGTTCACGCCGTGGCTGGGCACCGGGCACGCCACGATGTTCACCCGCGGGATCAACGGCGGCCTGTCGCCGTTCTACTCCGGCGCGTGCGTCGGCTGCCACACGGTCGGCAACGATCCGGGCGTCGCCGCCAAGGGCTTCGACGAGGCCGCGACGGCGGTGAGCTGGAGCATGCCGGTGATGGGCGCGACGAACTGGGACAACCTGGTGGCGGACCCGAAGATGGCCAGCGTCGTCAAGCTCGCCAACATCCAGTGCGAGAACTGCCACGGCCCGCAGGACTCCGATGCCCACACCCAGACCTGGGACGCCAGCCACCAGAGCCAGCCGTTCCTGTCGCCGCGCATCGCCTACGCCGCGGAGAACTGCGCCACCTGCCACGCCGCGGGCGCGCACCACACCTACTCCGAATGGGCGACCACCGACGCGACGGGGATGGGGCATTCCAACCGCGCCGCGATCAGCTTCGCCGCCCCGGCGACCGGGCTGAACTCCAGCTGCGGCCGCTGCCACACCGCGCAGGGCTACACGCTCTACGCCGGCGTGCTCGCCCAGGGCAAGGTCGCGCTCAACTCGATCCCGCCCGCGATGCTGGCGACCGTGACCTCGGCCAACGCCGAGCCCGTGACCTGCGTGGCCTGCCACGACCCGCACGACGCGACCAACCCCAACCAGCTGCGGTTCTTCGGCGACACCCCGAACCTGCCCTCCGGGTTCGCCGGCCGCGGCATGGGCAAGGGCGCGCTGTGCCTGACCTGCCACAACAGCCGCAACGGCGCGCAGACCGGCAGCGACACGCTGACGTTCCTGCACGAGGACGGCGAGCCCTACAACAGCGGCAACCCGACCGGCTTCAGCGCGCCGCACCAGGCCGACCAGGGCGACGTGTTCACCGGCCACAACGCATACTTCCTCGGCGCCAGCCTGCCGATGACCTCGAAGCACGCCGCGGTCCAGGACACCTGCGTCGGCTGTCACATGACGCTGCAGCCCAAGGGCTACCTGTCGCACGGCGCGCCGGCCCAGAGCGGCCACCTGTTCCGCATCGAGGACGCCGACCAGCAGGCGCTGTGCGCAAAGTGCCACGGCAGCGCGGTCGACGGCGCCGGGATCCAGGGCCAGGTCGAGGGCCAGCTCGCCGCGCTCGCGGTCAAGATGGGCAACGCGGTCAAGGCCAAGGTCAACGGCTTCGCCGGCGGCCTGGTCCGCGTCCGCGCCTGGGACTCCGCGACCGACCTGTACTCCAGCACCTCGGCTTCCAACCTGGTGCTCGACGTCGTCGCCAACCCGGTGACCTCGGTCAACGTCGAGGAGGTCCACGGCCAGATCGGCTTCCTCCTGAACTTCGCGACCCCGATCACCGTCCCGTTCGTCGACGCCGCCGGTAACCCGGCGCCGAGCAAGGCGCTGACCAGCTTCGGCGTGCAGCTGGGCGCGATCAAGGACAACGCGGCCACCCCGGCGGCGCTGTACGCGCTGTCCGGCAACCTGGTCCGCGCGGGCTGGAACTACTTCCTCATCGAGGGCGATCAGAGCAAGGGCCTGCACAACCCGAGCTTCGTCACCGCGGTGCTGAACGCCACGCTGGCCAGGGACCTGTCGAACTAGCCCTGTCTCGTCAGGCCACGCGGGCGACCGTACCGCGATGGCGCCGAGGCCCCTGCTGCTGCGGGGGCCTCGGTTTTTTTCGGCTACGCTTGTCATCATGCGCGAGCGCAGCCTCGATGCCTCGGGAGGCTCTGCCCCCCGACCCGCAGCGCTCGAATACAGGTCGGGCTCCTGATCCTCGCGTCGACCTCGATCCTGATCGGCTTCCTGTTCATCCTGGGCAACTGCTCGCTGAGCTCGGGGTTCACGATCCAGGTCGACCACGACCACGTCGGCAGCCTGCAGGCCGGCGCGCCGGTCAAGCTGTCGGGGATCAAGGTCGGCAAGGTCAAGGCGGTCGAGCTCCACGGCGGCAAGCAGGACCCGGCGATCGGCCAGCGCGTCCAGGTCCGGGTCACCGCGTGGGTCGAGGACCGCGCCGCCGACGCGATCCGCGGCGACGCCGAGTTCTTCATCAACACCGCCGGCGTGCTCGGCGAGCAGTACCTCGAGATCGTCCCCGGCAAGGACTGGACCCACCCGCCGATCCAGCCCAACACGATCGTGCACGACGAGCACCGCGTCCACGATCCGCCGCGCACCGATCTGGTGGTCGCGCGGCTCTACGAGGTGCTCGACGGCGTGTCCGGTGTGCTCCGCGATGACCGCGACGAGATCAAGCACCTGCTGAGCAACGGCGCGAGCGCGGTCGCCGAGGTCAACCAGCTGCTGGTCGACAACCGCGCCCGGATCGGCGAGCTGATCGGCGACACCACCGCGCTCGCCCGGCGGGCGACGGCGACGCTCGACAAGCTCAACACCGGCCTGGGCGACGGCAAGCCGGTCGCCAGCCTGCTCGCGAGCGCCGACGGCGCGCTGGTCGCCGCGCGCGGCTCGCTCCAGACCCTGACGCCGCCGGCCGCGAGCCTCTTGACCGACGCGACCCGGGTGACCGGCCTGATCACCGACCAGCGGCTCGCCGGCGTCGACCGCGCGCTCGACGGGATGGCGGGCGCCGCCGGCGGGGCCAGCACGCTGCTCGGCACCGCCAGCGCGATCGCGTCCGACCTGCGCGGCGGCAAGGGCACGGTCGGCAACCTGCTGTCGCGCGACGAGCTGTACACCGACCTGCGCGAGCTGATCCGCGATCTCAAGCGCAATCCCTGGAAGGTGTTCTGGAAGGAGTAGCCTTGCTGCTCGCCCAGGATCCCCGGCTCGCCCGCCGGGTCGGCGCGCTCACCCTGCTGGCCATGGCCGCGGTCGGCGCCGGCCTGGTGTTCCTGCTCGACCGCGGCGGGCTCGGCCCGACGATCCGGTTCCGCGTGATGTTCCACCACACCGCCGGCCTGCACGATCGCGCGCCGCTGATCGTCGCCGGCCGGCAGGTCGGCCGGATCGCGGCGATCACGCCGGTGCCGCACGGCGCGCCCGGCCCGCA
>JBGQCL010000475.1:0-8964 GCA_041495365.1 Kofleriaceae bacterium
GAGTCGGTGATGTCCTCGGGGAGCACGATGTCGGCCCAGCTGGCGAGCCGGGTCACGCGGCGCGCGGTGGTGCCGAGCCGGTTCTCGAGGTGCTGGCGCACGGCGTCGTCCAGCTCGCGCACCCACGCCGCGGGGTCGCCCGGCGGATCGGGGCGGCGCACGACCTCGGCGCACACCCGCTCGATGATGCCGGGGCCGACCCGGTAGCGCGCCGCGAGCTCGCTGGCGTCGGGCAGCGCGATGCGGTGGCGGTCGAGCGCGATCGCCCACGACGCGCCGCGCTCGCGCTCGTTGCGCGACGGGATGTCGAGCAGCAGGTAGCCGGGATCGAGCGGGACCGCGGCGTCGGCCGGCAGCCGCACCGCGATCGGCCCGGGGTGGCCGCGCAGCACCGCGGCGATCTGGATCTTGGTGTCGGGATCCTCCGACGAGATCAGCTCCAGGCCGTCGATGCACGGGACCAGGCCGCGCAGCATCGCGCGGCGCAGCACGGCCTCCAGGGTCTGTGCGCCGCGGCTGGCCTCGCGCGGGACCGTCGACAGATCGATCACCCCGAGCGCGCGGCCGGCGCGGGCGGCGAGCGCCGCGAGCAGGCTGTGGCGGCCGCAGCCGGTCCGGCCGCGCACGGCGATGCGCACCGGCTGGTCGTCGCGCGGGGCGGCGAGGAACCGCAGCGCCTTGCGGATCACCGCGGGCGGCAGCTGGAGCTCGCCGAGGTCGCGATCGGCGCGGCGGACCTGGAGGTGCTGGTCGGGCTCGCCCTCCGGGGCCTGGTGGGCGATGTAGCGCACGACCAGCGGATCGGTGGTCAGCCCGGCGAACGGGCGGTCGCCCCCGCTGACCCGGAGCAGGCCGTAGCGCCGGAGCGGCCGATCGCCGTCGAGCTCGCGGGTGATCTCGCGGCCGAGCGTGGCGCCGAGGATCTGGTGGACCAGGTACTCATCGACCAGCGGCCGCCCCGGATCGCTGGCGAGGATGCCGTACAGCCGCGCCAGCTCGCCGCGCAGCCGCGGCGCGACGACCGTGAACAGGATCGCGACCGCGACCTCCGACAGGTGGAAGTCGCGGGCGAGCACGTCGAGCGGCGTCAGCCGGCCGGTCCGCTGGTGCGCGGCGATCGCCACCATGTCCTCGGTCGCCTGCAGGAAGCTGACCGCGGTGGCCAGCTCGGACGGGGCGCGGCCGCTCGCGACCCCGAGCAGGCCGGCGACCTCGTCGGCGAACGGCGGCCGCATCGGATCGGGCTTGCTGATCCGGCCGCTGTCCCACGCCTGGGCGATCGCGGCCTGGGTTCGCGCGCCGACCCACTGCAGCCGCAGCTCGATCGCCTGTGCGATCTCCGCGGCGGTCGCGGTCGGCGTCACCGCCACGGGCTCGAGCCGCAGCAGCGGCGCGTCCGGCAGGTCCTCGGCGATCTCGGCCTCGGGAGGCGAGGCCGACGTGTCATCCGTCGCCTCGCCGGCCGCGTCGCCGGCCGCGTCGCCGGTCACTCCGGGGCCCGGCGCCGCACCCCGGCGCGCGGTCTCCGCGATCACCTCGACCGCGGCCGCGTGGCTCTCGCCGTTGCTCGGATCGGGCGAGGCCGCGGCGTCGGCCGGCGCGGGTGCGCCCGCGGCGTACGCGCCGGCCGTTGCGAGCGCGTCGGGGCGGACCAGCTCCATGCCGTCGGCGCCGGCCAGCGCGAACCACTGCAGGCCGTCGTCGACCGCGAGCTCGGTGACGCCGGGCGGCAGCACCAGGTCGCGGATCCAGCGACCGAACCGCAGGTCGATCAGGCTCAGCCGGTCGCCGGCACGGGCGATCGCGGCGCCGCGGCGGGCCGCGAACAGCAGCTGGGTCACCGCCGGGAGCCGGAGCTGGGTGTGCTGCGCGCCGTCGGACACCGCGGCGACGGTCAGCCGCAGCTCGCCGTCGTCGCCGGGCCGGGGCGTGCGGTGCTGGATCAGCGCGAACAGCCGGCCGTCGAGCAACAGCTGCGCATCATGGGTCCGCGAGCCCGGCTCGCCGATCGGTTTGCGCCATGCCTCGCCGATGCTGCGCCACAGCCGGAGCTGGCCGCCCTGCCACAGCAGCCATCGCCCGTCGCTGATCGGCAGGATCACGTCACCGCCGGGGCCGGGGATCTCGGTGCGCACCGGATCGGTGCGGATCACGACCGGCTGTGCGCCGTGCCACACCGGCAGCTGGGGCGCGGTGCTCGATTGCATGAACCGGCCGTCCGGATCCAGATAATCGATCGGATCGCGGGCGCGCTCGCGGCCGTCGCGCGCCGACATCCGGATCAGGTGGCGCGGGCCGGCGACCCACAGCTCGTCGCCGACCGGCGCGACGTCCAGGAAGTCGTCGAGCTCGGCGCGGACGCGGAGCTGTCCCGACGCGTCGTACACGGTGAGGCCCGGCGGCTCTGCGACCAGGAGGTCTCCGCGCGGTCCAAAGAACCGCAAGATGCGCCGCCGTCGATCGGCTGCCACTGCAGCGCCATGCTACCGCGATCCGGTATCACGATTCTCTGCGGCCCGGCTGTGTGCGATCGATTACTGAAGACAGAAGCTGTGTCGCGGAGGACAGGACATGTGTCACGGGAGACAGGATATGTAAGCCGTGGTTGCCGTGCGTCCCGGCGGAAGATCTACCGGACGACCGTAGTACGCCGGAGCCGGCCATGGAGTACGCTGCCAAAGACAAGCTCGCGCGTCTCGAGGAGGAACGGGAGCGGCGGCGCAAGAAGCGCGCGCAGGATGCGCTGCAGCGGATCAACGCCGTTGGCAAGCATACGCTCGCGCTGCTGCGTGAAAACGCGATTCAGCAGCCGGGATGGAAGGAGGCCGAGGACGGCTCCCGCGAGCACGACGACGGCCCGGAGCCCGGCAAGCTCAGCCGGGTGCTGTTCGAGACCGCCGTCACGGCGGACGATCCCCGGCGAGCGGCGCGCCGCCGTCGGCATGCCAACCGCGGCGTGGCCCAGCGCGCCGCCGAGCAAGCGTCCCGCCGACGGATCGACCAGGCGGTGCAGACGATCCAGAACGCGGTCACCGGAACCGCCAGCACCGGGCTCCGGGAAGGGCTCGAGAGCGCCGCGCGCCAGGTCAATGATGTCGTCGCGCAGGTCTCGGGGTTCGCCCGCGGCGCGCTCGGCATCTCGGAGCTCCCCGCTGAACCGCTTCACGATCTGATCACCGAGGAGCGCGCGGAGACCGATCCGAACCGGCCAGATCTGTCGGCCACGCTCGATCCCACGCGCGCGGCCGATCCCGCCGCGGAGCTCGCCCCGCGTGGCGCGCTCGGTGCGCGCGACTTCGAGATGACGCTCCAGGTCGGTCAGCCGCCGCGCGATCGCCGGCCCGATGCGGCGCCGAGCTCCGAGCGCGACGCGGTCGATCCGCGGTGGCAGCCGAGCGGGCTCGCGCGCTTTGCGGGACCTGCCGGGTCACCCGGCGAGCGGCGCGATCCGGCCGCGCGCGACCAGCCCGGGCACCGTCCACTGATCGAGCTGATGGCCGCCGGCAGCTCGCCCGGCATCGCCCTCGATCTCTCGGCCGGCGCCGGTCGCCCGCCGGTGGACGGGGCGGCGCCATCGCGCGAGGCCCAGCACCGGATCGCCGATCCGACGAGCGCGGCGGCGATGTTCCGCGCAGGCGCGGACGGCGCGAGTCTCTCGATCGCGGCCCTCGGCGCAGGCCTCGGCGCAGCCCCCGGCGCAGGCCTCGGCGCAGGGAACCGTCCGGTCGGCGATGGTCATGTGCTCGCGAGCGGAGCGCGGTTCGAGGCAGGCGCGTCGGCGAACGCGCCGGGCGCACTCGCGGCCGGGGCCGCGCTGCCGCACGAGGCCCGGCACATCGTGGTCGACCCGACGAGCGCGGCGCCGGGGAGTGGTCCGGTCGGCGAAGGCCGGGCGGTCTCGGGCGGTGAGCGATTCGAGGCCAGCTCGCCGGCAACCGGGCCGGGCCTGCACGCGCCCGGATCGATGAATGCACGGCTCGGGATCGAAGGTCCGATCGACCCGGCGCAGCTCGCACGGACGGGCGGCGCGATGGAGCCCGGCATCACCGCAGCGCTCGCGGCGAGCGGAGGCGATGCGCGGCTCGCGGCAACGGGCGGCGCGGCGCTGCTCGGTCCGGCCGTCGGTGGGGTGGCCGGCCCCGGGCACGCCGGCGCGATCCTCGCGCAGCCCGGGGCGAGCGGCGGCGCAGCGCTCGAGGCCCGACTCCCGCCCGGAATCTCCGCCACCGATCTCGCGCAGCACTCGCAGGCGCACCCCGGAACGGCGACTGTCACGACCTCGGACCCGACGGCGCACGGTCCCGGCGCAGCCAAGCACGATCCCGCCAAGCACAAGGGTCATGATCCGCACGCCCGGCATCACGATGCCGGGGAGGGCGGGGCGCATGCGCCGCATGCCGGGGCACACGCGCAGCCCCACGGCGCTCCGCACGCCGCGGCGCCCGCGGCCCACGCCGCCGCGGCGCATCCCGGTCCGACGGGCGGAGCCGCGCCCGCGCACGGCGCCCCGGCCGCGCGTCCGCAGCGCCCCGCGTCGACCGGAGCGCCGCACTCGGCCACGCCGCCGGTCGCGCGCAAGGCCGCGATCGAGCCGAGCCATCCGCCCGCGGCGGGCAGCAAGGCGCCGGTGTCCGTGGCGCAAGGCGGTGCGCTCAACGTCCAGCTCCAGAAGGTGACCCCGCCGCCCGCGCGCGAGATCCAGCCGACCGAGAAGGAGATCGTCCAGCCGAGCTTCCAGATCGAGTCCAAGGCCCAGAGCGCGCCGGTCCCGACCATGCCGACCGATCTGGCGAGCCAGGCGCCGCCGGCGGCGAACACGGCGGCCCCGCCACCGGCCGCTGCCCCGGCCCCGGCAGCGCCCGCGGCCGCGCCCGCGCAGCGCACGGTTCCCGCACTGCCGGCGGCCGGATCGTCGCCCGCCGCCGCGCCCAACCCGGCGATCGCCACCGGGAAGGCCGCAGCGTCGGCGGTGAAGCTGCCGCAAGGCACGATCGGCGCCGCGGTCGCGGGTGCGGCGAGCGCCGCCGCCGCCGCCGCGGGGGCTGCGGCGGCCCAGGCCCACCCCGGTGCGTCGGCGGTGAAGACCGACGCGCCGGCGGCGCCGGCGCCCGCGAACACGCCGGTGCCCAAGGCGGCGATGACACCGGCCCCCACGCCGCCGCAGGTGCCGGCACCGCAGACGCCGCCCCCGCAGGTGCCGCCGGTGCGTTCGACCGGCGGTGACACGCCGCCCGATCCGAGCGGGATGGTGCCGTCGACGGTGTCGCTCGGCGCGGATCGCTCGGCGGCCCAGTCGTCGATCTCCGCCGAGGCCGCGACCCAGAGCCGGGTGGCGCCCGCCGCCGCGCAGCAGCGCCAGGCGGAGATCGCACCGCTCGGCCCTGCGATGCAGCAGACCGAGCACAGCTCCGACGCGCCCCGGGCGGCGGCGCTGTCGAGCGCGACGACCCAGGGCACATCGGCGGCGACGCAGGGTCGGGCCCAGGAGGTCCAGACCAGCGCCTCGGCGCGCCAGGAGATCGCCGGCCAGATGCAGGGCGCGGCGGCCGAGCGCCGTGCGGCCGCGGCACAACCGCCGCCGGCGATCCTGCACGAGACGGCACCGGCGGTGATGCAGGGCGCCACGGCGCCGGTCGGCGCGGCGGTCGCGAGCGCCGTGCACGCGGTCGCCAGCCATGCGGTGCAGCTGCCCCCCGCGGGCGGCCAGCGCGCGGCGCAGGCGATGGCGACCCCGAGCACGCTGCCGCCGTTCGACGCCGGCCGGTTCGCGGCGATCGATCAGCACCCGCCGCTGCCGCCGGTCCAGACCGCCGGGTTCGACGCCGCGCAGGCGTCGACCGCCGCGACCTACCAGCAGGCCGGCCAGCAGGTCGATCAGCTCGGCAACATCACGCCGCCGGTGGTCCAGCTGCCGGCCGGGGACACCGGCGCGAAGACCAGGACCGGCCGGCCGACCCGCGAGGCTGCGATCGCCAGCATCGAGGCGCAGATCGGCCAGCGCGCCAACGCCGAGGCGCCGGCCCAGATGCGCGCCGCCGCGACGCCGCTGCAGCAGCAGCTGACCTCGCAGGTCACGAGCACGCAGTCCGCCGCGACGCAGAGCGCGACCGCGCAGATGGCGCAGCACCAGGGCCGCGCGCAGGAGATCCTCCAGGGCCAGCCGCCGATCACCGGCGCCCAGGCCGCCGCCCAGGCGCAGCCGCAGTACCAGGCGCATCAGACCGAGGCGACGCAGGCCAGCCAGCAGATGGCCACGTCGATCACCACGTCGCAGACCACGGCCACGACCCAGGCCGGCGCGGCGCGCACCCAGCGCGACCAGCAGATCAACCAGGCGCAGCAGGGCTATCAGCAGACCGTGAGCGGCCAGCTGATGCCGCAGTACGCGCAGCAGCAGCAGCAGGCCAACACCTCGTTCCAGGCTCAGGATCAGGCGGCGCAGCAGCAGCAGGCGGGCGACCAGCAGGCCGCCCAGGCCGCGGCGCAGCAGCAGACCGACGCGGCCAAGGCCAAGTCCGACGCCGACCTCGCCGCGCACCAGCAGCAGCTGACCTCCCAGCAGCAGGCGGCGTCGGCGAGCCACGATCAGCAGGTCGCAGCGGCCAACGCGCAGCACGACCAGCAGATGCAGCAGGCCCAGCAGCAGTCCGACCAGCAGATCCAGCAGCACCAGGCCGACATGCAGGGCCAGGTGTCGCAGCGCCAGGCGCAGGGCGATGCCGAGGTCAACCAGCACCTCAGCGAGGGCGAGCAGGGCTATCAGCAGCAGATCTCGCAGGGTCAGTCCGACGCCGATGCCGCCAAGGCCAAGGCCGAGGCGGATGCGGCGGCCAAGAAGCAGCAGGCCGACGCCGAGAAGAGCAAGCACCACGGCGGCGGCCTGTTCGGCTCGATCGTCGGCTGGGTCGAGGACCGGGTCAACGATCTGCTCGACGCCGCCAAGGCCGTCCTCGAGGCCGCCAAGAACCTCGTCATCTCGATCATGGAGAAGGCGCGGCAGGCGGCGATGGCGATCCTCGAGAAGGCGCGCCAGGCCGCGCTCGCCGCGCTCAACGCGGTCAAGTCGGCGATCCAGGGCATCATCTCGGCGTGCGCCGATGCGATCCGCTCGGTGATCAGCGCGTGCGCCTCCCTGGTCCGCGGCCTGATCCAGGCCCTGGCCAGCGCGCTCAAGAGCCTGGTCCAGGCGCTGACCACGCTGCTCACCACGCTGGTCCAGGCGTTCCAGGCGGCGGTCAACGCGCTGCTCGACGGCCTGATCGCGGCGGTCAGCCTGGTCAACAAGGACCTCGGCAACAAGCTGCGGGCCGCGACCCAGAAGTACCGCGACGCGTTCAACAGCGCGTGCAACAAGCTGCAGAGCGGCATCCAGGCCGCCGGCCACGCGCTGGAGGCCGGGATCCAGAAGGCCGCGGACGCGGCGATCACGGTGGTCAACGCCGCCGAGCAGACCCTCAACAACGCGGTCACCGCGGTCGAGAACACGCTCAACGCCGCGGTCGAGGCCGCGTACCAGCTCGGCGCCGCGGCGATCAACACCGCGTTCGACGCCGCCGAGGCGGTGGTCAACAAGGCGTTCGACGTCGCCGAGGCGGCGGTCACGGCCTACTTCGACGCGCAGATCGGCGCGCTCGGCCTGGTCCAGAAGGCGGTCGAGGCGGTCGGCGACTTCGTGGTCGACGTCGCCAACAAGGCGCTCGAGGCGCTCGACAAGGTCGCCCAGGCGATCGTCAACGCGATCCCGGACTCGTGGACCAAGGCGCTGGTCGACTTCTGGAACGGGCCGTGGCGGACCGCGATCATCATCGGCCTGGCGACGATCGCGGCGGTCGCGATCACCGCCGCGACGCTCGGCACCGGCGCGCCGATCGCGGCGATGCTGATGGCGGGCGTGATCGGCGGCGCGATCGCCGGCACCGCGTACTTCGGCGGCGAGATGGTCGCGCGCGAGGGCGAGATCAAGCTCAGCTCCGAGGGCGACGGGATATACATCCCGGGCTACGGCAAGGTCCAGCTCGGCCCCGACGGCAAGCCGGTCCCGCCGCCGGGCCTCAGCCCCGAAAAGATGGCCGAGTTCGAGAAGCAGAGCCAGTGGGCGGTGAG
This sequence comes from Kofleriaceae bacterium, assembly GCA_041495365.1. Classification (GTDB taxonomy): domain Bacteria; phylum Myxococcota_A; class Polyangia; order Haliangiales; family Haliangiaceae; genus JABFXX01. The sequence continues at coordinate 8,104 of JBGQCL010000475.1, forward strand.
CAACTTCAACCTGCAGCGCGACGGCAACGGCCAGGTCGTCGGCTACGACCGCAAGAGCGGCCTCGAGATCGCCGACGACGCCACCAAGGAGGGCATCAAGGGTTTCGGCGAGGGCTTCATCTCGGGCGCGCTGGCGGTCGCCGGCGGCGGCGTCGGCGGCGCGCTGACCAAGAGCATCGGCAACCAGTTCCTCAAGACCGCGCTCGAGTCCGGCATCACCAACGTCATCACCGGCCCGGTGCAGACCGCGCTGACCTCGGGATGGGACCAGGGCTTCACCGCGCTGGAGCAGGGCAAGAACCCGATGGACGCGCTGAAGGCGGGGTGGGGCGGCATGAAGGACCAGCTGACCAACCCGGGCAACTGGGCCGGTGCGCTGCTGATGACCGGCGTCGCCCCGCTCAAGCTCAAGTTCATCACCCCCAAGCTCAACAGCGCGCTCGAGGGCGTGGAGAACAAGGCGGTCAACACCGTCATCAGCAAGGGCACCGACGTCGTGGTCGACACGATGGGCATGACGTTCGGCACCGCCGGCGGCAACTTCGTCGGCGGCGTCTACGGGGCGCTCAAGGACGGCAAGTCGCCCGGCGACGCGCTCGAGGCGGGCCGCAAGGCCGCCGACGAGGCGTTCCAGCCCGAGGCGATCCTCAACACCGCGTTCATCACCACCGCGGGCGCGATCGTCCACGGCGGCGGGGCCCACGAGGGCGGCACCAACGAGCCGCACCCCACGGGCGAGCCGACGACCGAGCCGCACCCGACGACCGAGGCGCACCCGACGACCGAGCCGCACCCGACGACCGAGCCGCACCCGACGACCGAGCCGCACCCGACGACCGAGCCGCACCCGACGACCGAGCC
>JBGQCL010000476.1:0-8960 GCA_041495365.1 Kofleriaceae bacterium
AAGCCACCGCCCGGCCCGCCAGCCCCACCGCCGCGGCCAAGCAAGCCACCGCCCGGCCCGCCAGCCCCACCGCCGCGGCCAAGCAAGCCACCGCCCGGCCCGCCAAGCGCCCCGCGGGGCGCGGCAAGCGCTGAGCGGGGCGCGCGATGGATCGCGGTCGCCCGGGCCGTCGTCAGCTGGGCAGGATGTGCGTGCCGACGCGGGTCATCAGGCCGAAATGGGCGTCGTACGTCACGACGTGAACGCCCTCGCGCGCCGCCACCGCAGCGATCCAGATGTCATTGGTCGGCAGCGGCGTTCCTGCGGCACGGAGCGCGATGACGATCTCGGCATAGATCTGTGCCGCCTCGTCATCCACCGCAAGTACGTGAACCACAGACTCCGACAGGAACGCGGCGAGGTCATCCTCGTTGCGCGCACGGCGCTTGCCCAGGCCGAAGCCGGCCCGGAGCTCGCCGAGCACGGTGGCCGTCATGCCGATCCAGGACGCGGCGGTGACGAGCGAGGCCACCGCGTCGTCGCCGCGCCGGAAGTGGCTGTAGGCCGAGGTATCGAGCACAAGCCGGGTCATCGCCAGAGCTCGGGGTCGATCTGATCGAACATTGCCACGTTGGCCTCGAACTCTGCGAGATCCTCTGCGGTCCAGGTCCCGGCGTACTTCTCCAGTCCGTTACCGCGAGGACGCGCGGCATCGATCCCGAGCCCCCTGCGAAGCAGGTCGAGGACGGTCTGATTGAGCGAGGTACCCCGCCGCCTGGTCTCGCGCGCAAGCGCGGCCGCGAGCCGAGTATCGACCTTGCGGATCGTGAGCGCTTTCATTCATGCAGTCTATGAATGCACACCAGCATCGTCAAGCACGCGTGCCCCACCGCGCCGGACCAGGCCGCTCGCGACCCTAGCGCTTGCGGTTCTTGTTCTTCTTCTTGCCGGACGACTTGCCGGCGGTTTTGGCCCCGGCCGGCTTGGCGGACCCCGGGCCAGCGGCCTTCGCGCTCGCCTCGGTCTCGGCCTCGGCCTCGGTCTCGGCCTCCGCCTCGGTCTCGGCGTCGGCGTCGGGCTCGCTCGCCTCGTCGGCGCTGTCGGCGGGGGCTCGCTTGCCGGCCAGCGCGGCCTCGGCCGCCAGCGCGGAGTCCTCGCGCTCGCGCTCGGCGCGCGCCCGGGCGATCTCGGCCTGCTTGCGCTCGGCCTCGGCGTGGCGGTCGGCCCCCTGCTGCTTGTGCGCCTCCTCGTCCTCGCGGAGGATGATCTTCAGCCGCTCCTGGGCCTCGCGCGACGTCCGGGTCACGGTCTCCGCCGGCTTCCCGGTCTGGAGGATCCGGCGAGCCGCGTAGAGCGCGAGCGCGAACGCGAGCAGCGAGCTCCACTGCGCGAACGTCAGGCCGAGGTAGCGCGGATCGGTGTCCTCGGGGCGCAGGAAGTCGAGGAAGAACCGCACCGGCGCGTAGAGCACGCCGGTCAGCACCGTGAGGAAGCCGGCGGGCGGGCGCTTCGACCCCCGGAACGCGAGGTGGAGGACGACCGCGCAGAGCGGCACCAGGTAGAGGAACTCGAGCAGCCCGAGGTTCCACGCCCGGATGAACTCCGAGGTCCCCGGGTAGGTCTCGCCCAGGTGCGCCAGGTTGAGCTTGCGCGGGTAGTCCATCGCGAGGAACGAGTACCAGGCGCCGGGATCGGCAGCGGCGCCGATGTGGTCGCTGACCACGGTGCAGGCGATCCGGCCGACCGTGAACGCCGGCAGCAGGCCGATGATCGTGATGTCGGCGAACAGCCGCGCCGGCAGCCGCTTCCACCACACGTAGATCACGAAGCCGAGGGCGCCGCCGATGAACCCGCCGTACGACGAGATGCCGTCCCAGATCCGGAGCACGAGCGGCCAGTTCGACGGCCACAGGGCCGGCGGCAGGAACCACCAGCCCGCCGGCTGCACCATCGTCGCGTCGCCGAGCCGGTCGAACTGGTAGGCGAGCACGTCGAACTCGTGCGCCCCGAGGAACCCGGCGACGATCACCCAGGTCAGCAGGCCGCGGATGTGGTCGTCGCTGACCCCGTGCCACTCGGCGTAGCGGCGCAGCGGAGTGGCACCGATCAGGACGCCGGCTGCGACGATCATGCCGAACCCCTGGATCGGGATACCGATGTCGAGCGCGCCGATGTGGAAGTACGGCAGGCCGGCCGCGGCGAGCCCCGCGGACGTCAGGAGGGCAAGGGCGTACATGCGCCCGTGAGCCTACACCACGGCGGGGGGCGCGCTATGCTCCCGGCGTGATCTGGGAACCATTCGTGCTGGCGCTGGTGCTCGGACTCATCATCTCGGCCGGCCTGTACTTCGCCTACCTGTGGCCGTCGGTCGAGCCCGTCGATCCCACGGGGGACTCTGTCCCCCGCCCCGCCCCCACGGGGGACTCTGTCCCCCGCCCCGCCGGCGAAGCCGTCGGGGTCCCCACCCCCTCTCTCGCTGCGATCGAGCCGGCCGGCGACGCCGACCCGGTTGGCCCCGACGCTCCCGCCGCTGCGCGCCCGGACACCGCGAGCCCGGCGCCATGACCGGCCGCGCGCGGACCGTCGCCGCCGCGATCGGCCTGGCGGTCTTCACCGCCCTGGGCACTGCCCTGGCCACCGCGCCGGCCGCCGCGGCCCCCGGCCACATCGAGCGCGTCGAGCACCGCGACCCGGTCTCCGCTCCGTCGCGCGGACCGGCCAGCGCGCTGGTCACCATCGAGGTGTTCTTCGTGCCTGGGTCGGGCATGCCGGTCGGGGCGCTGCGCCTGCTCGAGCAGCTGCAGGACCGCCATCCGGCGCGGATCCGGCTGATCTACCGCGTCCTGAAGAGCGGCTCGTCGCTGCTGGTCCCCAGCGCGGCGCTCGAGGCGTACACCGAGGGCAAGTTCTTCGAGCTGATGGACGAGCTCGGCAAGCAGCGCGGCGTGCTCAAGATCGAGGACCTGGTCGAGCTCGCCCGGCGGGTCGGCGTCGACCCCCAGCGCGTCGCGGTCGCGAGCCGCAACGATCACTACCGCGACGTGCTCGAGGCCAACCAGCACCGGTTCGAGCGCCTGCACGGCGGCGCCACCCCGAGCGCGCTGTTCAACGCCTCGCCCAGCCGCGTCGCGCTCGGCACGATCACCGCCCCCGACCTCGACCGCGAGTACGAGGCCGCCTACCAGCGCGCGCTCGACAAGCTCGACCGCGGGTTCGCGCCCGATCAGCTCGTCGCCGCGTTCGACAACGACGCGATCCGCGCCGCCCAGCCGGTCGTGATGTCGGTGGTCGGCGACGACGACGACCGCTCGCCGCTCGATCACCCGCTCGCCACGCCGCCGCTCCGGCTCGACCGTCTGCCGTCGCTCGGCAAGCCCGGGATCGCCGCCGCGGTCCCGATCGTCCTGCTGTGCCGGCCGAACGATCCGGCGTGCGCCAACCTGTTGCGCGTCGCCGAGCCCGCGGTGCGGCTCTACCCCGAGAACGTGCGCGTGGTGTGGGCACCGTGGTTCGATGTCGGCCGCGACGATGCCGCCGAGCTCACCCTGCTGGGCGACGCGACGCTGTGCGCCGAGGCCATCGGCTCGAATCAGGGCGAGCTCACGACCTCGCCCGGCTGGGTGTGGGTCAAGGAGATGTACGCGCAGGTCGCCCGCGGCCGCGGCAAGAAGATGACCGGCGCGCAGCTGCTCGACAACGTGTCCGCCAAGCTCGACGTCGACACCCGGGCGCTGTCGGCGTGCCGGGCCCGGCGGGCCGGTGCGACCCTGGCCTGGATCGCCGAGGCCCGGCGGTCCGGGGTGCCGCGCAGCAACGCCGCGGTCGTGATCGGCGGCCGGATCTACAGCGGGCTGTCCGATCCGACCCTGATCCTGGAGCTGGTCGAGGCCGAGCTGGCGCCCGGGGTACTCGGCTCCCTCCCGGGGTGGCATCGCTAGCCCTGCGGGGCGCGCCGCGAGCCGGAATGGTTGCCGTGACGCGGGTTTGACCGTCAGACCCGCGCGTGTTACCCGATGAAGGTGGAGCTGACGTTCGCGGCAGCGACCGACACCGGTCGGCAGCGCACGCACAACGAGGACAACTTCCTCATCGACAAGAAGCTCCGCCTGTTCCTGGTCGCCGACGGCATGGGCGGCCACGCCGCCGGCGAGGTCGCGTCGTCGATCGCCGTGCACGAGATCCGCGACGCCGTCCACAACAGCCGCGATCTGATCGACCGCTACCGCGTCGATCACCCCGGCGTCCAGGGCTACGAGATCCTGCAGGTGCTCGAGCACGCGATCCAGGCCGCGTGCAGCACCGTCCACTCCCGCGCCCAGTCCGAGCCCGACAAGCGCGGCATGGGCACCACCGCGACCGTGCTGCTGATCGCCGGTGGCGGCGACCACCTGCGCGGCTTCATCGCCCACGTCGGGGACAGCCGGGTCTACCTCGCGCGCCAGAACCAGTGCCACGTCCTTACCGAGGACCACTCGCTGATGAACGAGCTGGTCCGCCGCGGCAAGCTCAACCGCGAGCAGATCGAGAGCTCCCCCTACAAGCAGTACAAGAACGCGGTGACCCGAGCCGTGGGGGTATACGGCTCGGTCGAGGTCGACACCTTCGACTTCGACATCTTGCCCGGCGACCGCTTCCTGCTGTGCTCGGACGGCATGTACGCGTACGTCGACGAGGACGAGCTCCCCCAGCAGCTCGCCGACGGCGAGGTCAAGGACGTGCCGCGCAAGCTCGTCGAGCTCGCCAACACCGGCGGCGGCCACGACAACATCACCGCCGTCGTGGTCCGGATCGGCGAGACCTCGTCGACCGAGCTCGCGCCGCGCACCACCGAGGTGTCGCTCAAGCTCGAGGTCCTCAAGGGCATGCAGATGTTCCGCTACATGTCCTACAAGGAGCTGGTCCGGATCTCGAACATCGCCGAGATGATCGAGCTGTCGACCGACCAGGTGATCTTCTCCACCGGCCAGCCCGGCGACGCGATGTACGTCGTGCTGTCGGGCACCGTGCGGCTCGCCAAGGGCGATACCTCGGTCGCCGAGCTGACCCGCGGCCACCACTTCGGCGAGATGGCGCTGATCGATCGCTCGGTGCGCTCGTTGACCGCGCGGGCCACCGAGGGCACCCGGCTGGTCGTCATCCACCGCAAGGACTTCTACGACATCATCAAGCGCGAGCCGGCGCTCGCCACCAAGATGCTGTGGAGCTTCGTCCAGGTGCTCGGTGCCCGGCTGCGCAAGACCACCAACGATCTGTCGGACGCGCTGCACGGCGATCGCCACGGCCAGGAGACCGAGTCCGAGAACCTGTTCCAGGACTGAGCGCGCGGCGCGCGGCGCGCGGGAACAGGAAGTGGTGGCACCGTGTGATCGGCGGCTCGCGATGATCTGCCCCCGTGATACACCATCCCGGCTTGCGCAGGACGATCCGCCACGCCATCGCCGTCGGGCTCGCCGCGTGCGGCCACGCCGCGCCGCCGCCGAGCTCGCCCGGCGCCCCCGCCCCCGGCGGTCCCCGCGTCGTCGCGATGATCTCGGCGAGCGCCGAGTGGAAAGTCCTGCGCGCGCAGCTGCCCGAGCCGCCGCAGCACGACACGCCGTTTGGCGAGTGGCTCGTCCACCGGCTCGGCGGGCAGGACGTCGTGTTCTTCCACGGCGGCTACGGCAAGGTCGCCGCCGCGGGCTCCACCCAGTACGCCATCGATCGCTGGCACCCCGCCCTCGTGGTCAACCTCGGCACGTGCGGCGGGTTCGGCGGCGAGCGCAAGGTCGGCGACATCGTGCTCGCGAGCGAGACCACGATCTACGACATCATCGAGATGATGGGCAATCCCGACGAGGCCATCGCGGACTTCCGCACCCGGCTCGACACCTCGGCGTGGCCGGCCCGGCTCGCCGGCCAGGTCGTCGTCGGCCCGATCGTCTCGGCGGATCGCGACCTCGACCCGACCGCGGTCGCCGGCCTCGCGGCGAAGTACCACGCCGGGGTCGGCGACTGGGAGTCCGGAGCGATCGCGTGGGTCGCGTCGCACAACCACACGCCGGTGCTGATCCTGCGCGGCGTCACCGATGTCGTCGACGCGGCCGGCAACGATCCGACGTACAACGCCGTGGAGGCCTGGGAGCGCGCCAGCATCGCGGTGATGACCTCGCTGGTCGCGCTGCTCGGCGACGCGCTGCCCGATCTGCTGCCCTCGCCCCGGTGACCGCGCCGGGGCCCGCGCGTCATCGAAAGCCCGGGCGCCTGCAGAACAAGCCCAGCGCCTGGTTGCAGCCGTCGTCGTCCCACGTTCCGCCGGGCCGGATCGTGGCGCACTGCTCCATGCCGTCCTCGTTGCCATCGGCGTCGTCCGGTTTGCCGGTCGCCCAGTTGGTGAACTTCATCGCCTGGGTCGCATCGCCATTCCAGGTCCACTTGTCGTCCGGCGTCGCCGCCCCGTTGCCCTGGATCGCTCCGAACCAGAACGCGGCGGTGCCGATCTTCAGGGCAACGCAGCCGTTCTCGGTCGCGTCATCGATCTCGCCCAGCGCGCCGCCCCAGCCGGCGCACGCCGTTTCTGCCGTCGTGCGCAGCACCGCGCCGGTGCACTTCACCCAGCACTGGGTACCGCACTTGAACGGGAGCGGCGTCCCACCGCAGCTCAGCCCATCGGCGACGCACGGCACCTCCATCGCATCGACCATCGCGTCGGCCATCCGCGCATCGGGCGGCGGGTTCGGGCGCGCATCGACCGGCGGCGGCGCGCTCAGCGAGCAGCTACCGAGCACGCATTCCTGAGACTCCGGGCACTGCTCGGTCCGCTGACACGGCGCCCCGTCCTGCAGCGTCGACGGGTTGTAGCAGCCGGCGAACCCGACCAGCCACATCACCGCGGCGAGGATCCGGATCAGCGCTGCCGGAATGAAGCATCGTGGGCGGCCGGGCCGCGCGGTCACGGCCGCTCGCAGAAGAAGCCCCTCGGATTGGTGCAGGGGTCATCGGCCCACGTCCCGTCGATCCGCAGGGTGACGCACTGCTCTCGGCCTTGCTCGACGAAGTTACCGCTCGCATCATCCGGCTGGCCCGGCGCCCAGTCGGTGTACGTCACCGGATGGATGCCGTTCCAGGTCCATCCGGTGCTCGGCGTGTTCCCCGGGTCGTTGTTCTGGATCATCCCGACCCAGAGGGTGGTTCCGCCCAGGTGCGGGGTGACGCAGTCCTGCTCGGTCTGGTTGTCGATCTCGCCCAGCGCACCCGACCAGCCTGCGCACGCCGAGCGCGCCGTCTCGCGCACGACGGAGGCGGAGCATCGCACCCAGCAGTTCCCGCCGCACAGGAACATGGTCGTCGTCCCCCCCGTGCAGCTGAGCCCGGAGGTGCTGCACGGCAGCGGCATCGCGTCGACCCGCGCGTCCACCATCGCATCGGGCGCGGGCGGGCGCGCGTCGGGCGGCGGCGGCGCGCTGAGCGAGCAGCTACCGAGCACGCACAGCTGCGACTCCGGGCACTGTTCCGTCCGCTGACACGGCGCCCCCTCCGGCACCGTCGACGGGTTGTAGCAGCCGGCGAACCCGACCAGCCACATCACCACGGCGAGGATCCGGATCGGCGGTCCCGCGATGCCGGTTGCGAGAGACATCTGTCGTACATGGTACTACGCCCGTCCGCCCCCGGTTGTTCCGGCATCCGTCGCCATGGCCCGAACGTCCTCGGCGATCCATCGTGACCCGCCGCACACTCCACAGCACGCCCATCGCTCCGCGGCTGTGCACTCCCGCAGGCCCGTCTCCGCCCACCACCGGCGAAACGGCGCTCGTGTCCGGGCGGGGTGGAGGACGCTGCTCGCCGCCCGGGCGGCCGCGACGGAGTGCCCTGTTACGCCCCGAGCTGCGCGATCACCTCGGGGGGCAGAGTGCCGCGCCTCGAGCGTGCGATGGGAGCGGAGGGTGCGGTCGCGTCGTGGCAGCACGCGGTGCTCGCTGCCTACGGCTCGGCGGCGAGGCCCAAGAACAGCTCGAGCCCCTGGTCGACGGCGGCGAGCTCGCTCTCTGCCACGCAGCCGAACATGCGTCGGATGCGTCGCTTGTCGATCGCCCTCAGGTGGTCAACGAGCGCGTACGACGTCTTGGTGAGGCCGCTCCTGCCGGGCGCGAGCTCGGGGTAGAGCGCGCCTTCGCCGCGAGCGCCGGTCACGGGCACGACCGCGATGAGCGGGAAGCGCTGGTCGGCGTTGACCGCCGGATCACTCACGGCGATGCACGGGCGAACGCCGCGTTGCTCGTGCCCCACGGTCGGATCGAGCTCGACCAGGACGATGGTGCCGCGATCGAGCGTCACGCGGACTCCTCGACCCAGCCCTGTCCCTCGACCCAGCGCACGGGCTTGCCCGCGTTGACGTCGACGAGCCCGTCGTCGTCACAAGGAAGGCTCGCGCCCCAGTCGGCGAGGCCCATGTCGGCCAAGTCCGCAGCCTCCGGGTGCGGGTGCTCGAGCGAGCGCAGCAGCCCCTGACGGCGGCGGCGGACTAGCTCGTGCTCGACGGCCTCAGCGATGAACCGGCTGCGGTTGCGCTCGAAGTGGTCGATCTCCTTGACCAGTTCGGCAGGTAGGGTGACAGTCACTCGCTCGGTCGAAGCCATCGGAACGCCTCCGGTATGAAATAAAGTATGATCATACTCTGCCAGGCGCAAGGCCCTCCGCACCTCCCGGAGGAGCATCTGGCAGGCGGCGACGCGGTGATTGCGGCCTTACGGCCCGAGCCGCGCGATCACGTCGGGGGGCGCCTGGACCAGCTCGATCAGCACGCCCTCGCCCGATAGCGGCGAGCCGGCGTCGCCCCGGGGGTGGATGAAGCAGACGTCGTGGCCGGCGGCGCCGCGCCGGATCCCGCCCGGGGTGAACCGCATGCCCTGCGCGGTGAGCCAGGCGACCGCGGCGGGGAGGTCGTCGACCCACAGGCCGATGTGGTTGAGCGGCGGCTCGTGGATCCTGGGCTTGCCCTGCGC
>JBGQCL010000477.1:0-8936 GCA_041495365.1 Kofleriaceae bacterium
CATCCCCGATGCCCAGGACAAGTGCCCGAACGATCCCGAGGACAAGGACGGCTTCCAGGACGAGGACGGCTGCCCCGATCCCGACAACGACGGCGACGGCGTGCCCGACGCCCAGGACAAGTGCCCCCTCGAGCCCGAGACCAAGAACGGCTACCAGGACGAGGACGGCTGCCCCGACGAGCTCCCCGCCAAGCTCAAGCAGTTCACCGGCGTGATCCAGGGCATCAACTTCAAGGTCAGCGACGCGGCCCTCCAGGCGAGCTCGTCCTCGACGCTCGACAAGGGGGTCGCGGTGCTCAAGGAGTTCGGCGACCTCAAGCTGGAGATCCAGGGCCACACCGACGATCAGCCGCTCAAGCCGGGCGGCAAGTACCCCGACAACCAGGCGCTGTCCCAGGCGCGCGCCGACGCGGTCAAGGCGTACCTGGTCGGCAAGGGCATCGACGAGTCGCGGCTGACCTCCAAGGGCTACGGGGACACGATCCCGGTCGAGAGCCCCAAGGACCTCAAGGGCGACACGCTGAACGCCGCGCGGGCGAAGAACCGCCGCGTCGAGTTCAAGCTGGTCAGCGCGCTCACCCAGTAAGGGGGTACGGCCGTAGGGAAGTGTGTCTCGGCGGCCCGCGCGTGATACGAACTACCCGTGCTGGCCGATGCGCTCCTCGACGTCCTGGTCTGTCCCAAGTCGAAGCAGTCACTGATCTATTTCCCGCGCGGCGAGGACGATCGCGACGAGGCCGAGGCGTTCCTCCTGTGCCCGGCGTCGCGGCTGCGCTACCCGATCCGCGACGGCGTTCCGGTGATGCTGGCCGACGAGGCCACCCCCCTGGAGGCGGCCCGGGTCGACGCGCTGGTCGCCCGCGCCCACCAGCTCGGACTGCGGCTCACCGGACCGGCCTCGTCCGATGGTGGTTCGCGAAACGCGTGATCTTGCGGCGTTAGCGTCGGCGAAGTGATTCTCCACCCTTGACGCGACGTGCCCTCGACTGCTAGATCGCCGTCCTACCCGGTGCATCGCGGTGTTGAAGTCGTTATCGATCTTCACGGGCAACTCGAATCGCGCGCTCGCGGATAAGATCTGCAAGTTCGTCGAGATCCCGCTCGGCCGGGCCGACGTGACCCACTTCTCGGACGGCGAGATCTACGTCGAGGTGGGCGAGAACGTGCGCGGCGTCAACTGCTTCGTGGTCCAGCCGACCTGCTCGCCCCCCAACCAGGCGCTGATGGAGCTGCTGATCATGATCGACGCGCTCAAGCGGGCGTCGGCCGGCAGCATCGTCGCGATCATCCCGTACTTCGGCTACGCGCGGCAGGACCGCAAGGCCAAGCCGCGCACGCCGATCACGGCCAAGCTGGTCGCGAACCTGATCACGGCGGCGGGCGCCGACCGCGCGCTCGCCATGGACCTCCACGCCGGCCAGATCCAGGGCTTCTTCGACATCCCGTTCGATCACCTCTATGCGATGCCGGTCCTGATCGACGAGCTCCGCGTGCTCGGGTTCGGCGGCGACCAGACCGTGGTGGTGTCGCCCGACGCCGGCGGTGTCGAGCGCGCCCGCGCGTTCTCCAAGCGGCTCGGCGCGGGCCTGGCGATCATCGACAAGCGGCGGCCGGCACCCAACGTGTCGGAGATCATGAACATCGTCGGCGACGTCCGCGGCAAGAAGGCGGTGATCGTCGACGACATCATCGACACCGCGGGCACGCTCGCCAACGGCGCGCAAGCGATCGTCAACGCCGGGGCCGCCAGCGTCAGCGCGTGCGCGAGCCACGCGGTGTTCAGCGGCAAGGCGGTGCAGCGGATCGAGGACTCGCCGCTGCAGCACGTCGTGGTCACCAACACGATCCCGCTCACCGACGTCGGTGCGGAGTGCACCAAGGTCCGGGTCAAGAGCGTCGGTCGCCTGCTCGGCGAGGCGATCAAGCGCATCCACCACGGCGACTCGATCAGCAGTCTGTTCGTCTAGGCCCCAAGATCCCAAGATCGATGGTTCGATTGGAGAACGTCATGGAAGTCGGAAAGCTCACAGTCTCGCTTCGCGGTCGCTCGAGCAAGGGCGGTTCTCGCAAGCTTCGCGCGCAGGGCAAGGTCCCGGGCGTCTGCTACGGAGCGTCGGTCGAGGGTCGCATCGAGCCGCTTCCGATCACCGTCGACGTCAAGCAGCTGCGCAGCGCGCTCGACCCGGTCCGCAAGCGCAACACGGTGATAAGCCTCACGATCGAAGGCGGCGCCGCGCCGCGCGCGCTGCACGCGCTGGTCAAGGACGTGCAGATCGATTCGCTGCGCCACGACATCACGCACGTCGACCTGCTCGCGATCGACCCGGACAAGGAAGTCCGCGCCGAGGTGCCGCTGGAGTTCACCGGCAAGCCCCAGGGCGCGATCAACGGCGGCCAGATCCGCATCGTGCTGCGCAGCCTGACCGTGCGCGCCAAGCCGAACGACATCCCGACCAAGCTCACGGTCGATGTCTCGCCGCTGGACATCGGCGACGTGATCCACGTCAGCGCGATCGCCCTGCCGTCCGGCGTCACCAGCGTGACCGGCCGCGACCTCGCGGTCGTGACCTGCGCGGCGCCCGAGGAGGAGAAGGCCGCCGAGGTCGCTGCCCCCGGCACCGAGGGGGCTGCCCCCGCCGCCGGTGCCCCGGCCGCCGGTGCTGCCCCCGCGGCAGCGGCTGCTGCCCCGGCCAAGGACGCCAAGGGCGCTGCGCCGGCCAAGGACGCCAAGGGCGGCGCCCCGGCCAAGGCGGCCCCCGGCGCCAAGCCCGCCAAGAAGTAACCGGCCGTGTGGCTCGTGGTGGGCCTGGGCAACCCAGGTGCGAAGTACGCCCGCAACCGCCACAACATCGGCTTCCAGGTCGTCGACGAGCTCGTCGCCAAGCACGGCCTGCCGGCCTGGAAGTCCGGCAAGCTCGGCGGCGACACCACCGCCGGCGTGATCACCACCGAGCGCGGCCGCGAGCGCTGCGTGGTGCTCAAGCCGCTGGAGTTCATGAACCTGTCCGGGTTCGCCGTGCAGCGCGCCGCCGACTTCCACGGCGTCGAGCCGCCGGCGATCCTGGTCGTCCACGACGAGATCGACCTCGAGCTCGGCATGGTCCGGCTCAAGAGCGGCGGCGGTCACGGCGGCCACAACGGCCTGCGCTCGATCGTGGAGCAGCTCGGCGGCGGGGGGTTCGCCCGGCTGCGGATGGGCGTCGGCCGCGACCCCCGGGTGCCGCCGGGCGCCGACAAGCAGGCGGTGGCCGGCTGGGTGCTGTCCGACTTCCCCCGCGACCAGGCCGGGGTGGTGACCGCCATGATCCAGGCCGGTTGCGAGGATATCGAGGCCGTGCTGGCCCGCGGCATCGGACCCGCGATGAACCAGCACAACGCGCGGCCGAAACTCTCGTCTTCCGGGTCCGCGGCATGATATAGACCCCCGCTCGCACATCCCTCGGTCGCCCGCTTCGCGAGCGGCCCATCGCCCACGAGGAACCACATGACACGACTGGCGTCGCTACGCGACAAGCCGGGCACCGCCCGCGAATACGAGACCGTCTACATCCTGCGCCCGAACACGCCCAACGAGGGCGTCGCCGAGGTCAACACCCGCATCAAGGGCGTGATCGAGGGCATGGGCGGCAAGCTCCTCAAGGTCGACAACTGGGGCAAGCGCCGCCTCGCCTACGAGGTCGCCAAGGAGCGCAAGGGCATCTACCTGTACTGGCTGTACCTCGCCCAGCCCGGCGTCGTCGAGGAGACCGAGCGCAACCTCCGCATGCTCGACTCGGTGATCCGCTACCTCACGGTCAAGGTCGACGAGGACGTCGACGTCACGGCGCGGCCGAGCGAGCTCGACGACAGCTCGTTCGAGAAGGCGGCGCAGACCGCGGCCGACGAGGAGGACATGTTCCTGTCGCGCGCCCCCGAGGAGTCGGCGGCCGAGGACGATGACGAGTTCGGCGGCGACAACGAGTTCGAGGTGCCCAGGATGGAGCCGAACGTCGTCCCCAGCGAGGGCAAGGAGTAAGCCATGACCACCCGTATGGACGCACCCGATGATGGCCTCGATCGCGATGGCGACGATCGGCGCGGCGGCAAGGGCCGCGGCGCCGGCGCGCGGCGCAAGCTGCTGTCCCAGGAGATCGTCGATAAGGTCGATTACAAGAACCCGCAGATCCTGCGGTCGTTCATCACCGACCGCGGCAAGATGATCCCGCGCCGGATCAGTGGGGCGAGCGCGCGCCAGCAGCGCGTGATCTCCACCGCGATCCGCCGCGCACGGATGCTCGCGCTCCTGCCGTTCTCGGTCACCGGAGACTGACCCATGGCGATGCAACTCATCCTCACTCAGGACGTCGACCACCTCGGCAAGGCCGGCGAGGTGGTCTCGGTCCGCCCCGGTTACGGCCGCAACTACCTGGTGCCGCGCGGCCTCGCGGTCAGCGCGACGGTGCGCAACAAGAACCGGCTGACGCACGAGAAGTCGCTGATCGAGCGCAAGGTCGCCAAGGAGCGCGCGACCGCGACCGATCTGGCGTCGCGGCTCAACGGCATGACGCTGCAGTTCGAGCGCATCGTCGGCGAGGACGAGAAGCTGTTCGGCTCGGTCACCAACCGCGACATCGCCGATCAGCTCAAGCGCGCCGGGGTCGAGATCGACCACCGCATCATCCAGCTCGATCAGGCGATCAAGGCGCTCGGCAAGTACGAGGTGCCGGTCAGGCTGGCCGCCGGCGTCACGGCGAACCTGAAGTTCTGGGTCGTCGGCAAGGACAAGTAATCCGGTTCAAGCTCCGGACGCGGCAACTCCGACGAGCCCGGGCGCACGGATGATGTTCACCGTCGTCCCGCTCGTGTACAACCGAGGCTGCGATGTCGCGGCGTGTCCTGCCCCATAACCTGGATGCCGAGGCGAGCATCCTGGGCGGGATCCTGCTCCGCAACGACGTCCTGACCCAGCTCGACACGCTCGAGGTCGAGGACTTCTACGACCACAAGCACAAGGTCGTGTTCCAGGCGGTCCGCAACCTGGAGGCGACGGCCCGGCCGATCGACATCGTCACGCTCGAGAACGAGATCGCCAAGGCCGGCAAGCTCGAGGCGATCGGCGGCGTGGCGTTCCTCGGCGAGCTCACGCTGCGGGTGCCGACCGCCGACAACGTCCTGGCCTACACCGAGATCGTCACCGACAAGCACCAGGCCCGCAAGCTGATGCTGGCCGCCGGCGAGATCTCCGAGAGGGGCTACGAGGACGGCCTCGAGGTCCGCGACTACCTCGACGACGCCGAGGCCAAGATCTTCGAGGTCACCCAGCGCCGCGACAAGACCGGCCCCGAGCCGATCAAGAGCCTGGTCAAGAAGGTGTTCAGCTCGCTCGACGAGCGGTTCAAGGCCGAGGGCGGCATCACCGGCGTGCCGACCGGGTTCACCGACCTCGACGTGAAGACCGCGGGGCTGCAGCCGACCGAGCTCGTCATCCTGGCGGCGCGCCCGGCGATGGGCAAGACGTCGTTCGCGATGTCGCTCGCGCAGAACGCGGCGACCGGCGAGAACCGCTGGCCGTGCCTGGTGTTCTCGCTCGAGATGTCGTCGACCCAGCTCGCCGAGCGCATGCTGTGCTCCGAGGCGCGGGTCGACTCGTCGGCGCTGCGCCGCGGCCAGCTCCAGCGCCAGGACATGACCAACCTGACCTACGCCGCGGCGGCGCTGTCCAAGGCGCCGATCCTGATCGACGACACGCCGGCGCTGTCGCTGCGCGAGCTGCGCGCCCGGGCCCGCCGGTTCCGGTCCAACAAGGAGCTGTTCGGCGACCGCAAGTTCGGCCTGATCGTGATCGACTACCTCCAGCTGATGCGCGGCTCGCCGCAGGCCGCCAAGGCCAGCCGCGAGCAGGAGATCAGCGAGATCTCGCGCGGCCTCAAGGCGCTCGCCAAGGAGCTGAGCTGCCCCGTGCTCGCGCTGTCCCAGCTCAACCGCTCGCTCGAGCAGCGCACCGACAAGCGCCCGCAGCTGTCCGACCTGCGCGAGTCCGGTGCGATCGAGCAGGACGCCGACGTCATCCTCTTCATCTACCGCGACGCGGTCTACAACAAGGAAGCCGACAACCCGAACATCGCCGAGGTGATCATCGGCAAGAACCGCCACGGTGCGACCGGCACCGTCGAGACCCACTTCGAGGGCCGGTTCACCCGGTTCGAGAACCTGTCGCAGCGCCGCGACAGCCCGGGCGACTGAGGCGCAACGGCCCGACGGACGGCATTCAGGGCTGAGGTCCCGACGGATCGCGGCGCGCCCCGGTCGCGGCGGCCGGATCGGCGAGCCAGCGATCGATGTCGGCGACCTCGGCGGTGCGGCCGGCGGCCTGGAACGCCTCGCGCGCGGCGGTCGCGAGCCGGCGGCAGTCGCTGCCGTCCGCGCACAGCCGCGCGATCTGCCAGCGCAGCTCGGCAATCTTGACCGGCGCGGCGCCGGTGTCGAGCAGGATCTCCAGCGCCTGCTGGAGCAGCTCCGCGCGCCGCCTGCGCTGATCGGCCGGCGCGCCGCCGGCCTCGATCTCTGCCACGCGCACGCGGGCCGGGGCGTGCGGGTGCAGCTTCTCGATCAGCGCTGCGAGCCGGCTGCTCTGGCAGTCTCCGGTCTGGCCACCGCTCGTGGCGAGGCGCGCCTCGCAGGCCGCGAGCTGGAGCTCGATGCGCGCGGCGATCGGCAGCGCGATCGGCTTGCCGCGCAGGGCGGACACAGCGCGGTCGAGCACGTCACGCGCCTCGCTCGCATGGTCGCCGGCAAGCAGGAGCTGGCCGCGCGCGACCGCGATCCGGGTGGCGGCGAGCGCCTCGACGACGGAATCGCGGCCGGCGCCGAGGCGGCTGCCTGCGCTGGAGCCGTTGCCCGCGCCGGCGCCGGGTTCGGCCGCGAGCGCGGCGAGCGCGGCGAGCGCGCCGTCGAGGTCGCCCTGCAGCGCATGCACGCGCTGGGCGCGCACCTCGCCGATCACCGCGCCGGTCGGTGCCGGGTCGAGCACCTGCGCCGGATCGGCCCGGTTCGCCGGGTCGGGCCCCCGCGCCGCCTCGATCGCGCGCTGCTGGTCGAGCGCCTGCGCGGCCCCGGGCCCGTCGCCTGCCGCGATCGACAGGTCGGCGATGACCCCGAGCGCCGCCACCCGCGCCGCGGAGCTCGCCGGTGCGCCAGCCTCGAGCGCCTCGCGCGCCGTCGCCCGCGCGCCGTCGAGATCGAAGCGCAGTGCATGCATCGCCCATGCGTGCCCGATCGCGACGGCGAGCTGCGCGTCGTGGTCGTCCAGGGCCTTCGCCGCGGCCCCCGCGCGGTCCCACGCCGCGAACGCGGCCGTGACGTCGCCGACATCGCCGAACGCCGCGGCCTCGGTGCGCGCCACGGCCAGCGCGTCGCGCGTGGCATTGCCGGAGCGCGCGAGCAGGGTGTCGAGCGCCGCGGCGTGCTCGACCGCGAGGTCGTACTCGCCGGTCACTCCCCGGAGCTCGATCAGATGGAGCAGCCCCCGGCCCTGCACCGCGACGCTGCCGATCTGCAGCCCCGCCGCGTTCATCGCGCGGAACGCCTCGGCCACCCGCGCGGTGTCCCCGGCCGCGAGCGCGGCGACTCCCTCTGCCTCGGACGCATCCGCGGCCAGCCGCTCGTCGCCCAGCTTGTGGGCCGCCTCCGCGATCTCGCGAGCCTGCGCCGCGCTCGCGCCACGCAGCTTGCCGCGCAGCTCGGCGGTGACCACACCGTCCGCGGGATCGCAATGCTGGATCGGACGGACCAGCGACCACGGGTCGTCGGGCGGCGGCGATCCCGGCGCGGCGATCGCCGCCGCGAGCGCGGCCGTGCGCCGGGTGATGCAGCCGGCCGTGCCCTCGGGGCCCGCGACCGGCGCGCCGCGGCAGCGCGCGGTGTCCGCGGCGGCGAGCGCCTCGACCGCCCCATCGATCGCGTCGGCGACCCGCGCCGCGTCCCACCCGGCGAACGGCCGCGGCCCCGCCGACAGCACGCCGACCACGCGATCGCGCGCCGCCGCCCACCGCTCCGGCGCATCGGATGTGCAGGCAGGCGCCGGCTCGCGCCGCCCGAGCGCGAGCCACGCCGCCACCGCGGCGCCGCACAGCACGGCTCCCACCACGCCGAGCGCGGCGCCCCGCGATCGCCGCGGCGGCGCCGCCGGCGCCAGCACGCGCAGCAGATCATCGACCGCCGGGAACCGCGCCGCCGGATCCTTGGCCAGGGCGCGCACGATCGCCGCCCGCACCGGAGCCGCGACGTGCGCGTTGTCCAGCGCGACCTCGATCGCCGCGGGATCGTCCGGCGCGATCCGGCGCCGCGACGCCGGCTGGCCGATCAGCGCGTCGAGCAGCGTGACCGCCAGCGCGTACTGATCGGTGCGCGCGTCGATCGCCCCGCCGGCGGCCTGCTCGGGCGCCATGTACGCGGGGGTCCCGAGCACTGCGTTCGCCTGGGTGAGCACGGCGTGCACCCCCGACGCGGCAGCTGCGGCCCGCGGGGCGATCCACAGCTGCCGCGTCGCACCCGCGCCGCCGGCATCCGAGGCGGCCACCGACCGTGCGAGCCCGAAGTCCGTCACCTTCACGACGCCGTCGCGGCCGACCAGCACGTTGCTCGGCTTGAAGTCGCGATGCACCAGCCCGGCGCGGTGCGCCGCCGCCAGCCCGGCCCCGGCCTGCCGGAACACCCCGATCACCTCATCGACGGTGCGCCGCCGCTCGCGCAACCAGTGGTCGAGCGTCTGGCCGTCGACGAACTCCATCGCCAGAAACACCCGGTCGCCGAGCCGGCCGATGTCGAAGATCTGCACCACGTTGGCATGCGACACCTGCGCCATCGCCTGGGCCTCGCGGCGCAGCCGCGCCTCGAAGTCCTCCCCGCCCTCGCTGGCGCCCACCTCGGGGTGGACCAGCTTGATCACCACCGGCCGG
>JBGQCL010000478.1:0-8925 GCA_041495365.1 Kofleriaceae bacterium
ATCAGGCCGCTGACGCTACCCGCTCGCGGTCGATCCGGATAGCGACTCCGAAACCAACTTCGCGAAATCGATCAACTTTCCGCCGATGCAAAGGATCCGCACCCATTGAGAAAGCCGGCGCTGATGTGCCGCGCGAGTTCTTGCTCGCGTTCGTCAAGGTAGATGAACGTCGTGAGGGGATTTCTTACGCGGATAGGCTTCGACCTGTACATGCCAGCGGATACCTAGTTGGTCGCGGCAGGAGTCTGCGAACGCAAACGAAGTTCGGCAAGGCATAGCGCGGGATTGGTCATCAGTACCGCGGCAAGGCCAACAGATTGTCAGTCCAGACGCCATCAGTGTAGGTGCGGAGGTGCTTCGGCTTGACGTCGACCACACCGACCTCCACGGTACGGCGGCCATCGGTGACCTTCGCGTTGCCGTTCTTGTTCTCGATCCATGACACCACCTCCGGGGCCGCGCTCGCACCAGTGCTCCCGTCGTCGGGGTTGCGCCACTTTATCTCGACGATGTGCTCGTGGCGCTGGCCGGATGGACTCATGTGGACGTGCGTGATGAACACCATAGCGGACTCCTTGCTTAGAGAGACGTGAGCACTGGCGCGCCGACGGCAGACAGCGGGTAGTGCGGACAGCCGGGAGTGATTCTCTTGTCCTTGACTCGCGGGTGTGGCCGAAGAATCTGTTCGTTCCCTCGATATTCCAGGTACATGAGGCGCCGAAGCTGCCGGGTCCAATCGGTCAAGAGGTCGACGGCAATCGCAACGGCGGCCGATGCCAGGAGACCGTTGCCGAACACCACCTGCGGACGAGGCCCGGCATCGCCGTAGTTCGATGCCTCCTTCGCCAACAGGTCCTCGGTAAGGAAGCCCAGGCAGCGCATACAGGGCTCGCCAGGCATCGAGAGGATCACCTGCCCGCCCATCAGCGGCGGGTCGTCCCCAACGATCGCGACGTCCAGCCCGATGTCGACAAGTGGGATCACATGCCGGCGGCAGGTCGCTTCGAGTTGGTCCCGCTCGGCGAACGAGTCAATGCACCCGAAGACCAAGTCACAGCTGCGGAGCGGACCGGGTTCGTCTTGCCATCGCATTGGATGCTCGTCGATCTGGGCCGTAGGGGCCAGCCCGCGGATCATCCGCATCGCAACCTCGAGCTTCGAGGTGCCGGCCGCAGCGTCTGCAGACGTGGCACCGATCAGCCGGTTCAAGTTCGACTCTTCGACGACGTCGCCGTCGTAGAGGGCGAACTTTCGGAACCCGAGATGCGCCAGCTGCTGGACGATGTGGGAGCCGCCTCCGCCAAGCCCAACGACGCCGATAACAGCGTTCGCGATCACGGTCTGCGAGTCGGAGCCGAGGAACGACTGCCGGGAAAATCGGTCGCTCACGAGCGACTCCACGAGAAGCGCATGGGGAATCCCACGACTGTTACCCGCTCGGCGTAGCTCGGCCGACCATCGTCGCCTGACCAGAGGCGGGCAAGCGCACCGGTCCCGTAGAGGAGCAGCGCGCCATGCGGCGCGTTGGGGACAGTTGCTCGAAAGCTCGGCATGAGCTTCTCCTGCTCCACCAAGTCCAGATTGCCGAAGAACGGCATGGTGGGGTGGTGAGCGTGCACGTGCAGGCAGGCGGCCCTGCTGTTCAATGTCGCTTGGAGTGCGGCACGAATCGCGGTGCTGTTCATCTTGGCGCCGACGCTCGCATCGTCGAGATAGTTCTCATCTGCGATCGAGATGTACTCGAACGGAAGGACCACGAGCTCGCCAGCGGCCTCAGCCCACCGCGCGAGCACGAAGCCAAGCCGCTCTCGCGCGAACACATGGGGACGATCGAGATCCTCTCCTACTTCAACGAGCAGGCGCCGCGGAATGCGCACAATGGTTTTCATCACGACCTTCGAAGCCCATCGAGATGAAGGCGAACAAGTTGTGCTAGTCTCATCGGCCGCGGATCGTCCGTCTTCCACGAGTACGCATGCCAGTTGCGTTCACAGATCCGGCCGTTGAAGTTCCAGTTCCTCGCGAATGGCGACTGAACCTGCGCTTCAAAGAACAAACGTGATGGATATCCGTCACGGGGCGTTGGGCACAGCAGCGCGTCGATCTTGGTGGGCGAGCATTCCGGAGGGAGAGCGAGGTGTTCGAGAAACAGGTAATTGATCCCGGTCTCCTGACACGCCGACACTGCCTGGCAGCAGTGCTTGAGCTCCTCGATCTGGTCCTTCGGGAACACGGTCACCTCACGAACCGGCGCTGGCGCGGACATGCGAGACGAAGACCTCGCCGCTCTTGAGCGTCACCCCACCACCGTCTGGCAACGGCGTGAACACGCCATCGATGATCTGCTCCAGCTCCTCGGCCGCCGCCACACCGCCGACCTGCTTGATATGGGCGACCGTCTGATGTCCGCGGTGGATCGGGACCTGGTTGCCGTTCACGGTGATGACCACGTTGGGGCCGTGCTCGGGCTCGGGTGCCTCCTGATCGTGCTGTATGTTGCTCATGACGTCCTCGCAAGATCATGCGCTGAACTGCGGGGACCTGCGCAGCGTCACCCGAGATGAACCGTCGTAGCTCATGACACCAGGCTTAGCAGAATGGCACGGATCGGCAACCTGCTATCCGAGCCGTCGCCCGACACCGGCCCAGGCGGCGGTGATCCCTGGGGTTTTGTCGGCCGATCCCCGCTCGATCAGCGCTTGGTGCGTGGTCCGGCGGCGCCGACCCGCATCAGGAAGCGGTGGAGGATCTGCATCGTGATGAACTTCGGGTTCGCCGCCTGGATCGCTTTACCGATGTCTTCGGCAGCCGAGACCGAGAGAACGGAGTCCTCGACCAGCAACGCAACGACTTCCAGCCCCCACAGCGTCGCGATGCCCTCGGCAGCGCACTCGCGCCGCAGGCGGCCATCATTGGTGACACATGTCCATCCGTTGTCACGCGCAAGGAGCAAGCACAGGTGATCGTGAAATGACAGCCCGGCGCGGCGCTGGGCCGCCCGTGTCACGACCTCGAGTGATGGCTCGACGCCGACGATCTCCAGTTCAGTCCAGTCGAGGTCGTTGAACTGTTCGACTTCCTCGACGAGGATCGGCAGTGGAACGTGGACGCGCCCGATGTGCTTCGAGATCAGCGGGATGATGGTGGGGTCGGAGTCACAGAAGTCGATCAGGACGTTCGCGTCCATCAGGAGCAGGGTGCGACGCGAGCTCGCCATGACACGTCAATCGACCCAGGAAGCCACGTGCTCGCGCATCGTCCGCAGATCGACGCCGAGGATCTCCGCGGCGCGCCCCACCGAGATCATCTGCTTGTCGACCGCCGCGCGTACCAGCGAGCACAGCCGGTCTTCCACGAAGTCGTCCGCGCTCAGCCGCCTGGGCTCATCGGCAGCGCGCGGCTCGACGATCGCGGCTTGAAAGTCGGTGGGGGGAAGTCCCTGGGGCTCGTCGGCCTTCTTCAGGCCGTGGCCAAACCGTCGCTTGTGCGCGACCTGAAACTGCATCCAGAGGTCCGAGCCGTATCCATGTTCAGATAGGCGATAGAGAACCGTTCGATAGCTGACCCGGAAGATTCGCTTGATCTTCAGCACCCGCTCGAACAGCGGTAGCCCACGAGCCTCCTTCCACTCGCTCATGAAGACGTCGTCCGGCATCAGGAAGTGACTCGCAAACTGATCCGCCTCTTTCTCCTGCTCGGCGTCCTCGTCGCGCCTCGTCACATCGTAGGCGGCAAGGTGGAGAAGGATGTGGCCGAGCTCATGGGCCGCCGTGAAGATCCAGCGCTCGACCGAAATCCGATCCCAGACGTTCACGACGACCGCGGGTCCGCCGTCTTCAGCTCCTACCGAGAGGCCGAAGAAGCCTTCGGATGCCAGCGGCATCGGATAGACCTTGATTCCGGCCCGCTCCTGCAGGAGCCCACAGATGTCGCGGATCCCCTCGCCGGACTTCAGGTCGAGTGCAGCGCGTGCGGCCGCCGCCGCATCGCGTCCGCGCTTCGCTCCGGTCTTCGCCGAATAGGTCTTCGTGAGTTTCTCGAGGCGGTAGGGGACGCGATCTTGGAGCATCGTCTCCAGTTCGCTGTAGTCTTCGAGCCAGCGCGAGACGTCGACCAAGACCTGCTCGCGGCTCGTCATCTTCTTGGCAGCGCGGAACCGCACCGCCTTCAGCGACCGAACCGGCGTGAGCAGGTCCTGCAGCTTGACGTCGAGCGCGGCCGCGATGCGCAGCAACGTGTCAACCTTCGGGGTCGCGACACCTGACTCAATGTTGCCGTACGCGACGCGGCTTAGCTTCGCGCGTTCCGCCAGTTCTGCCTGGCTCAGTTTTCTTGCATCTCGCAGGCGTCGGAGATTTTGGCTCAGTGCCGAAGCCTCTTGCATCACCGGCAGCTTATCATCTTGACAGATCGGTGCAAACGGCAAAGTCTGCTGAACGAGACCAGCCACGTGGGTCGAGCCGCCACCTCGCCGCGGACCTCCAAGAGTAGCTGAGCAAGCCTCTTCGGGTCGCAGAGGTTGATCATCGAAAGGCCGACGTGAGCAGGCTTCGAAGTTGCTCACGGGTCCTCGGCCGTCACCAGCCGAACGTGCGACGCGTAGTTGGGGTCGACGTCGATCCGGACCAGCCGGCGCTTCGAGAGGCTCGCGCGCGCGCAGGAAATGATCGACCAGGTGCCGGGCGAACACGTCGGCGAACGCGGCCGGAATCTCCCAGTCGGTGCCGAGCACACCGGCCACGCGCCAGCCGTCGAGAAACTGCTCGAGTAGCGGTCCAAGGCGGCACGGAGCCGCCTGGCATCGGCGAGAGCCGCGGCATCATGCCTTGCAGATCCGCAGGATACGAGGCCGGTGGACGGCGGAAATCGAACGCGCGCGCGGTGCGTTGTATCCGTCCAAGATGCGAGTCCGCTCCCTCATCGCGATCACATGCTGCGTCATCGGCGCCAGCTCGATGCTCCTGCAGGCTCACCGCACCGCTCACAGCGACGGCCGCCTGTACCTCGGGATCGCCGCGATCCTGCTGGTCGCCGGCGCGCTGCTCGCGCTGCGCCCGCTGTGGGCCGGGCTCGCCGGCCGGGGCCTGGTGTGGACCACCCTGGCGATGACCACGCTGATCGACAGCCTCGACCGGCCGACGTGGACCTTCACCCTGGCCGCGCTCGCGATGTGCGTGGCGCTGCTCGCGCCCGGGCGCGATGCGCTCGACCGCTCGGCGGCGGCGTTCCGGCCCAACCACCACCGCGGCCCGCTCACGCTGGCGCTGGTGCTCGGCTTCGCCGACGTCGCGACGCTGAGCGCGTGGGCGCTGCTGGCGTTCGCGTCCGGCGATCGGAGCGCGCTGGCGTTCGCGGCGGGGTTCGCCGGGTTCGCCGTCGCGATCGCGGTGTCGCTCGTCGGTCTGTACCGCCTGTACACCTGGGGCTTTCTGCTCAACCTCGGCGTCAACCTGGCGCTCGTGATCCTGATGCTGCTCGATGTGTTCCGGATCGACTTCGTCCGTGTGGTGTTCATCGTCCCGGCGGTCGCGCAGATCCTGCTCGCGCTGCCGGTGCTGGTCGCGATCCTCCGCCGCCGCCCGCTGACGGTGCCGAGGCCGCTCACCCGGCTGGGGGCGCTCGTGCCGGCGGCGACGGTGGCGATCATGGCGGGCCTGAACGTGCAGCCCTGGTTCGGCGAGCCGGTGCTCCGCGCGCTGGTGCGCTGGGGGATGTCTCACCTGTAGATCCGGTTGACCCCGCCTGCCGTAATCCACGGTAATCGGCGGTCATCGAAGGCGCCGGCGGCCATCGCTAGGCTGCGAGGTCATGACACGCACAATGATGTGGGCTCTGTGGGCTGTGCTCGCGGTCGCGGCGGGCGGTTGCGGTGGCACGGTCAGCGCCACTCCCCCGCCTCAGAAGGTTGGCGACGGTCCGTTCAAGCCACCGCCGATCGTCGTCAACCCCGGCCTGCCCGATGTCAAGATCGACGGCGCAACGGGCTCGCTGCCGCTCAGCTCGGCCGCCTCCTATGGCTGGAGTGCGTTCATCGCGCTGCACTGGCCGGGCTCGACGGCGGCCAGCACCCGCGGCGTCCCCGACACGGCGAAGACCTTCGGCCAGTCCGGAACCCCGGTGTGGATCACGATGCGCTCGAAGGTGGAGGTGTTCCCCGGCAACGCCAGCGCGACGGTCGCGCCGCATGGCGTCCAGCTCGATGGATCGGGCAAGCCGGTGAACGGACCGGGCTACGGCTACGGCGACCCGCCGGCGTACTACTACGCCACCGGCCTGCTGCAGCCGTGCACCGGACAGCCGCCGGTCGCCACCCCGGCGTTGATCGTGCTCGACGAGACGACGCAGGTCGACAGCAACCAGACGTTCGCCGGGGCGGCGCCCCTGGTCGACCCACAGGGCTACAACAGCAAGCCGCAGCTCATCCGCTATGCGGTGAAGATGAGCCAGCCGATCTACGCCTACGCGATGTCCGCGCAGTACTGGTATCCCGGCGGGCCCCTCGCGGCCGCGCGGACCAGCTACCAGAACGCGCTCGCGTCGGGTCAGAACCAGGATCCCGCGGTGCCGTACGTGAACTATGCGCCGGTGCCACCGAACTTCGATCCGAACCTCGCGGGCATCGAGGTCAAGTCTGCGTGGCGGCCGCTGTCGCCCGGCGAGGCCGCGTCGGGCCGGTTCCTGACCAGCACCGTGCGCTATTACGAGCAGCCGGACGGCACGACATCCTGCTATCGCGAGGCGACCTGGGGCCTCGTCGGCATGCACGTCATCAGCTTTGCGCTGTCCGCGCCATGGGTGATCTGGACCACGTTCGAGCAGGCCGACAACATCCTCGACACGAACGGCCAGCCAACCGAGGATATCAACGGCAACCGGATCGTCCAGGTGGGATCGCCCACGACGCCGGTGCTGTCGTCCGATCCGGACGTGCCCAACCCGACCGTCATCGCCAGCGGTCCCTACTGCACGGCTCCCGGCCCGCAGCTCTACTTCCGCGAGAACCCCAAGTACGGGACGGTGCCATCGGGCGGCAACATCTGTGTCAACACCCGGTGGTCGGCGCCGGAGAAGATCTTCATCGACGCGAATGTGGAGGCGCACACGGTCATCTCCGCCTATCTCGCCTCCCATGGCGGAGGGGCGTCGCCGCTTTCGTACTACAAGCTGGTCGGCGCGCAGGGTGTGCCGGTCGATTCCGACGCGCGCAACGGTGGAACGTTCAGCACCACGACATCCTACTTCTCTGCCAACGCGGTGATCGAGACCGACTACTCGCTGGGCAACTTCACCGGGCACATGGTGAAGGGCGTACCGTCCAACGTGGCGGCGGATGGCTCGCCGTACTACAACACACAGCTGCTGCCGTTCCAGACCGCGCGTCTCGGCTTCGGCAAGCTGCGGATGGGCGGCTGCGCCGGCTGTCACGACGCGGCGGCGGGGTTTGGCAATGACTTCAGCTTCGCGCTGGGGAACAACGTGACGCAGCCGGAGCACACGAACGCGCTGGGGACGCCCAATCGGTTGCGGAGCTACTTCTCGCCGAGGTGAGTGGCGCCGTGGTGCCATCGCCGGACTATGGAGCGTCCTCCCAGTGCGAGGTGAACAGCAGGTAGTCGGCGAAGTCGAAGCGGTGCGATGCGAGCTCGGTCCGCTGGTCGGTGGTCAGCGAGCCGAGGAAGCGCGTGTTGCCCCGGTCGACGATGGCGAGCACGTCGCGCGCGATCGCGACGCCGGTCATCGGCTTGAAGGTCGCAGGGCCCAGCTCGCCGCTGGTGAACGCGGTCATGATGCGGGCCTGGATCGCCGCGGCGGCGTCCGCGACCGCCCCGTCGAGCTCGGCGCGCTGGTGCGGATCGAGCCGGGCGAAGTCGTCGCGCATGCGGGCGACCCGTGCGCGCTGCGGCGCGATCGCCGCCTGGGCGAGCGGCAGGATCCGATCGCGGTACGCGCGCGGGGTCTCGCCGCGCTGCGGCGCGAGGCGCAGGGCCCACGCCGGCACCTTGAAGCCGTGGAAGCTCTTGCCGCCCCCCGCGGCGGCCGGGTCGAGCGACGGCGCGGCGGGCAGGGTCGGCGGCGGGGTCGGGGTCGCCGTGGTCGCGCGCGCCGGCCGCGCCTCGGAGGTCGCGGGCTCGATCGGCGCGGCCGCGCGCGTGCAGCTCTGGTAGCGCTGGTAGCTGCAGATCGCGGCGAGGACCAGGGCCGTGGTGCGCCAGGTGCCGACGGTCATGGAGCGGCTCCGATCTCGGGAAGCGGCGGCGGCAGCGGCGGCGGTGGGGGTGGCGCGAACGGCGGCGGGCTCGCCGGCCGGGGCGCACTGCTGGGTCCGAAGCGATACGCGACGCCGATCCGGAACTGATAGGTGGTGATCGGCCCGCCGAGCTCCGGCGCGGACAGCATGTCGATCGTCAGCGGGCGCACCCACAGCGCCCAGTGGCGCAGGAACGCGTACTCCGCGATCGCCTCGAGCCGGAAGGTCCCGCCGGCGACGTCGCGGAACGCCGGATCCTTGAAGTTGACGAGCGTCACGCCGACACCGGATCGCGCGCCCAGCATGAGGCGCGACGTCGGTCGCAGCGTGAGGCCCACCGCTGCGAGCAGGGTATCGTGCGACGCCTCCGCGCTGGACAGCGCATCGAAGTCGAGCCAGACGCCGAACCGGCCGGGCTGAAAACCGATCGACAGCGAGGTCCCGCCGAGGGTCGCGACCTGGTTCGGGCGCCGGTTGAGCGGCGTCGCCACGTCGAGCAGGACGCCCGCCGAGAACATCGGGCGCCCGGCGGGAGCCGGGGCGGGTGCCTGCTCCGGCGGCGCCGGCGTGCCGGGATCGAGCGCGGGGTCGGCGGGCTGCGCCTGGGCGTCCCCGGGGTGTGCGACGGTGCGCGCGCGCGCGCGCGCGGCCGCGGTTGCGGCGGTGAGCGCGCGGCG
>JBGQCL010000479.1:0-8909 GCA_041495365.1 Kofleriaceae bacterium
GCCCGCGGAGCCCGGAAACCCGGTCCCGCGCGCGCTCCCGTCGACCGACCGTCCAGGGAACGATTGCACTGTTTTTTTGCACGGGGGGTCTGGATCGCAGAATGGGCAGATCTGTCAACTGGGACGGCGTGATGCTCGCGGTGACAATGGAGGCCACCACGGTCCCGCGGAGGTCCACCGCCGCATCGGCTTGGTTCGTCAGTTCGGAGGCGTCCGCTTGCGCGCGGCGCCCAGCGACGCACGAGCACGTACTGCTCAGTGAGGGCGAACGGGCTACGCTCGGCGATACGGACCCAGTCGGCGAGCGTTCCGGTGTCGGGCCGAACGTCCCACACCTGCGCGGTGCCTCCGCTCGCGGTGACCACGCGCGTGCCGCAGGGACTGGACGCGGCGCTCGTCACCCGGTAAGGCCCGCGCGGTGTTGTGCCAGAACCGGCGGAACCCAGCGCGAATGCCAGCGCAGAACGGTCTCGGGCTGCACAAGGACGATCGCCTGCTGCCACGACGGCAACCACCGCGCACCGACCAGCAGCTTCAGCCGATCGATCAAGTGCAGCTTCGGTCGCTTGCTGCTGCGTCGCAGCACGTTGACCTCGTGACGGAGCACGCATTCTGCGGGCTGCAGCCGGCCGGCCGGTCTCGAGGATAGCCACGGCGCCGCGCGTTCCCGAGATGGGGCCAGCGCGCGGCCGAACGTCCATCGGCGCGCCGCGCGGTGGCGAGAACGCCGGACGGTCGAGCTGGGGGCGACGCTCGCGCGCTCACGGCCGCGCGCTCACGGCCGAGCTCGAGAACCTCGCGCGGGGTGACGTCGCGCGCGAGGCCGCGGCACAGCCCGCGCACGTCGCCCTCGGGCATCCGCCCATACCGGATCCAGCGTGACAACTCGACGCAGTCGAGCACATGAACCGTGGCGAGGCTCTACGACTCCATACTCCGGATTCCCGAAACCGCGATTACGGGTCGGAGTAGACAGAATATTTCTAGCGTACTAGAACTGGCACGGATTTGCACACGCTGCCTTACATACGCCTCACGAGTTAGGAGGCTCATTGCTGCATGGCCGGCGCTCTTGATATGATATTCATACTTCGTGGCTGGTGTTTGCAGGCTGGGTGACAAGAGCAAAGCGCTGGTCTGTATGCACGGTTGCCCCGCGTGTCCGCATCCGGAGGTCGAGGGACCCGCCATCACTGGGTCGTTCAACGTCATGGTCAATGGCTTGCCAGCGCTGCGTGTATGCGACCTTGGAATACACACGGCCTGCTGCGGTCCCAACAAGTGGATCGTCATGAGGGCTAGTGCGCAGGTCTTCGTCAATGGACAACAACTCGTGCGCAAGGGAGATCTCACGCTGCATTGCGGCGGACCAGGGAAGATGAAGGAAGCCAGTGATAATGTCCACGATGGTTCGGCCGACGAGCCCAATCCGCTGGTCAAAAGGCTAGCGATCGACCTACTGACGCATGGGCTGGATCTGCTGGGAGACGTTGCAAAGTATGGCGGTGACGCCGAGAACGTGGCCATGGCATTCAAGCTCGGCTCGCTCGCGGCTGACGCTGGCTTCGAAATAGCTCCCGAGCTTATCAAAGGCGATACACATGATGCACTCCGCGATGCATTCACGCTGGCAGCAGAGGCCAGTGCGGCGGCTGCAGTTGGAAGTGTCTGCGAGGTAGGGTCGCTGAGTCTCGGTTCGGCGGCCTGTCTTGTCGCAGGCGTGGCAGCGAGCAAGGGGGCCGGTTTCCTGGCAAAGAAAACCTATGACCCAATCGTGCACACGGTCAGCAAGCATCCGGAGCTACTGACATTGCTGCCGCCATTCGCTCCGTTGGCTCCGTTGGCTCCGATACTGGAAGTACCGACCAACACCGTCCACATCGGTCCCGTCCCCGTCCCAGTCCCCAAACCACCATGGAAATGGTAGACACTCCCCTACGCCTTACCGTCGGAGAGATCGCCTTCGCGGTCGCACAGCTCTATGGCTATGACCAGGCGGTCAAGCTGGTAGCGATGCAGTTCGAGGTGAAGCGGCTCGAAGATGCCTTGATCCTGATCCAAACCTCGGGGCAATCTCTTTACGCGCGCGAGCTCGTCGTATCGATGACGCCGGTTATCCAGCTGGCGCCGCCGCTACTGGCGATCGGCAAGATCTTCGGCAGCTCGGAGTGGATGCTGCGCTGCACGCGCGCCCCGATCGGGTGCGCGATGGAGACGCTGCTTTTGCACTTCTCCGGCACCGGCGTGCTGTGCCACGAGGTGGTCAGCGATCACGTGCAATGTGTCGCCCAGCTCAACGATAGCCGCGCCCTGCTCGTTCGACTGGCGACGTTCTTTGGCCTGCCCTACACCGAGAGTGCGCTGCCCCGGGCGGCCATCACCGCGCAGATCTTCGAGCAAGCCTGGACCCAGGTCGACGCGGCGAAGACCGAGGCGGTACTTCGCCAGCCCGGCCTCGCCGGCCTGCTTCGTGTCGGGCTATCGACTGACTTGGCGACTGCGCAGTGGAAGGGCGGGATCTCGAAGCTGCACTATCCGCGTGGCCAGACTGCCGAGGTCGAGGCATGCCTCTATCTCGCCTCCGATCAGCGAACTTGGATGTTCGAGCCCGACCACCACGATCGTGTCTTGGTCGCCGAAGCCACGCAGCAGCGGCTGCTCGACATCGCGCTGCGCATCATCGAGCGCGTCCCCGCCACGGAACGTCGCTTCTGATCTGAACTGCCGCGGCTTCGCGCCTCGCAGCTCACGGCCGAGCTCGAGGACCAAGCGCTCGTGACGTGCCGCAGCGCGCGGCGGGGTCGGCTAGGGCCGGCTAGGGCCGGCTAGGGCCCGCTCACTTCTTCTTCGTACACGGACAATCGGCGCCGAGGATATCCAGCCCGGCGCCAACTTCCCCAGGAAACCATCGGCCGGTTGGTCCAGGCCGGCCAGGATGCGCGAGATCTCCACCTCGGTCATCATCATCAGGCCGGCAAGCGTTGCGCGACAGGTCTCGCAACGGGGCTCGACGCGCACGCGCAACGACAGCATCTCGCTGCTCACGAAGGGTGGCGGCGTTGTCGCCGTCGGCTTCGCGCTGGGAGCCACCGGCTTGGCTGGCGTGAGCGATTTCAGCGTGCGTTCGATCATCGCGATCGCCCATCCCTCAAGGTCGACGACATCCTTGGCGCATTTCCCCCTCCTTTGGGTTGCCTGGGGTCGCGGCATCGCCCTCAGTCGAGCCATTCTCGCAGAGACGCGCCGCGCTACAGGTGAACCCGCTGGGGCACTCGCCGTGCGAGCCGCACGTCGGACGGTCGTAGAAGGGGTGAAAGCAGGCGGGGAGGACCAGGACGACCGCGCAGCGGGCCCAGCGGAGCACGCCTCCATCTGCACTCGGCCGGCGGTTGGAGTGCAGCCGCGTTGTGCTGCACGCGGGACGTGGGACAAGCTGCGAGATCGTCGCTGGAACTACGCTGCAGGTCGTGGACCCACGGCTCGGCATGGTAGCGTTGCCGGTGATCGACCTGGACCCGCTCGACGCTCCATGCAGGTTTCTGCGCCGATCCGGCCGTCGTATAGCGGCTCCCGAGCCCGGCGTACCACGCGCATGAGTTGTGACGAAGGACAGGCTCCGAGCGCGAGCGCCGCCGGTCCCGAGTCCGCCCCATCCGTAAGCGATCAGGTGCAGCACTCTGCTACGGTTGTGGTTGTAGGCCATCCATGCCAGCGATGGCTTACTTCCTCCATGGTGGCTTCAGAACGGTTAAAGGCGGTATCCGAGGACCCTAACCGTCGGCAAAGTGTCGTCAATCTCACCACGAAAAACTGCTGCCCTGGCTCAGGGTACACAGGGAGAGGGGGCAGAGTATTAGCCGACCTCGGTGCCAGCCAACTAATTAACTCCCGCTAGTCGGTTTCAGAACGGCTAAAGGCGGTATCCGAGGACCCTAACCGTCGGCAAAGTGTCGTCAATCTCACCACGAAAAACTGCTGCCCTGGCTCAGGGTACACAGGAGAGGGGTCAGAGTATTAGCCGACCTCGGTACCAGCTAACTAATAACTCCCGCTAGTCGGTCTCCAGCCCACCATTGGCGAAAGGCTGCTTGTTCGTCCTTGCTCCTTGCCACCGAAGTATTCGGTTGATCTCTCGATCGTGCCCGTGATAGACGCTAGCCAGCGTGCGGCATGGGAAAGTGCTGCGGCGGTCTGGAGAATCGGTGGCAAGCGTTGCAGCCTACCGCTGCGCCGTAACCTTGCGAGATCATAGCGCGTGTATGCATTGTGCCACAGTCGCGCGCTCTGATTCCCCGATTGCAATACCTCATGCTGTGTCGCGGCTGTTGTGGCGCCGCTCGCACGGACACTGCTCGCACGTCAAGTGGGTGCCACTTAATGCGGCGAGATTGTGGCCTGCCAACGCGCTATATGGCGTGGCGTGGCAACGCAGATTGTATCGTTCTTGATGGAGAGACGAGGCGGATGTACAGCCCCACTGGTCGCCGCGCTCTGGTTGTCATGTTGGGGCTGCGGCAAGGTCCAGAGCATAGCGATGATCGACGCGGCTGTATCGGCCACCGACGGGCCGAACCTAGACGCTGGCATGTGCACGAGCACGATCGATCTGACGAGCGATCCCAACAACTGCGGCGCATGCAGCCACTCGTGCAATGGTGGTGCGTGTCAGGCGTCGCAGTGCCAACCTGTCGCCCTGGCAATTGGGCAGAATATCCCACAGGGGCTCGCGATCGACGCCACCAACGTCTACTGGACCACCTCGGACGGCAAGGTACTCAAGGCGCCGATCGCGGGTGGCAACGCGGTGACACTCGCGTCTGGACAGACCAACCCGGCAGGCATCGCCTTGGATACGACCCGAGTTTACTGGGCGAACAAGGTGAATCCGGGACAGATCATGTCGGTGTCGATCAGCGGTGGCGAGGCCCCCCAGGTGCTAGTCATGAATCAGGCGTCGCCGAATCAGGTCGCCATCAACAACGGAGTTGTTTACTGGACGACGAGCAACGCGGTCATGAAGATAGCACTTGCCGGCGGTGCGGCGATTTCGATGGCCACCGCGCAGGGCGTGCTCGGCGGACTGACCGTCGGCCCCGACACGCTGTACTGGGCGAGCCTTGGCCAGAGCACCGTCCGGTCGCTGTCGCTCGTCAATGTCGGCGCCGTCTCGGATCTCGCCACCAGCCAGGCCACTGTGCTGAGCCTCCGGCTGCGGAACGCCATGCTGTACTGGGGGAGCACCGGGAGTGGCAGCGTGGTCCGGATCCCGGCCGTGGGAGGGACGCCGGTGACGTTAATCGCCAATCAGAGCCTTCACTCCGTCGCCGTCGACGATCGCAACGTGTACTGGACGGATGACAGCGGCAACAAGGTCGTGCGCATCGCGCTCGACGGCAGCGTGCTAACCGTGGTCGCCGCGAACCAGGCCAGCGCGTCGGAGATCGCGATCGACGACAAGAACATCTACTGGACCAACGCTGTGGCCAATGGCGCTGTGCTGAGACTCGCCAAGTAGGTCGGCGGTGAAATATGGAAGCTCAAGCATCAGAAAGCGAGCTAGAATGAAAATCTCAAGAAAATCATTGAGTGTATCCATTGCTATTGGCGTCTTCGGGTTGGCGCTATCCGCGCGGGCACAGACACAGGTCTTCAACGCGAACTCTTACAATCTTAACAATCTCGTAGTGCCGCAGTACCACAGCGCCGGAGGCGCGACGACTGCGGGTTCGTTCGCGGCCAGCGCGATGATGGGTGCCTTCGGGCACAGTCTACAGCCGCTGCTCGTGGACTGGGAGAACGCGATCACGAGCCGGTGCGCCACCCAGACCGCGACAACGAATCCCACCTCGATGTGGCCGGGCGTCACGGGGAATCCGAGCTCGCACTGCACGCCGACGGGCATGGCGGCGGCGCTGGCCAACCTGACCGGCAAGAACTGGGTCCAGTTTAAGTGGCCGGCGACGAACCAGGCGGGTGCGCTGAACGACACGATTTCGGCGCTGCGCGATCACGGCTCGCCGGCGATCGTCCCGATGTACGGCCAGGCGGATCACTGGGTGGCCATCGTCCAGGTCACCGCGACCAACAACGCGGGCACCTGGACGATCGGACAGGTGAAGCTCCACGACGGTGGTCCGGTGGACCAGCCGGACGGCAGTGGCAACAGCTACCAGGGTGGAGAGGTCTCCTATAGCGGCAGAATCTGGGCAATGAACTACTACCTGGTAGTCGCCAACATCAATCCCAGTTGTGACCCGTGCGTGAACGATGCTTGGTACAATCAGTACGTGCTGATGTGGGAGCCGCCGGCGGACCACATCCATAGCGCGGTCCCTTCGAGCTTCCCACGATCCCCCGGGGTCGCAATCGGCACGGTGACCGAGAAGGTCGCGCAGTCGATGGTCTGGCAGTCGCTCACTGCCGCGGGCATCAACAACGACGCCAGCACCTGGAACGCGATCAGCGGCGGCGTCGCCGGGAGGGCGCTCGAGGTTAACGCCGTGTCACCAGCTGGGGAACGCTGGGATTACTTCGTGGTACCGATCTTCGCGACCGCCGGTTCGGCGAACATCGTGAAGGCCGTCGTGCTGCTCGCGGCGGACGACGCGAGCTTCGAGAGCGTGCACGTGCTCGCCACGCCCGGCCAGTTCACGCCGCTCAGCAAGCCCACCGCGGAGCTGCTCGCTCGGACCGCGCTCAAGCCAGGCGAGAGGCTGAGCGCCGGGATCCTGACCTGGGATCCGCGCGCCAAGACGCCGTTCGCCAAGGCGCCCGCGTTCCCATACTACGAGTTCGGCGTGCTAACCGGCCTGAAGGAGGTCGCTACTGTGCGGGTGAGCTTCAACAAGGGTGCCGTGCTCCGGACGCCGTGAGCACCGACCCGCGATACGTCATGGCCACCAAGCGATATGTCATAGGCACCACGCGTCGCCCACACGCACAAGCACCGGGCCTGCGCCGGATCTACGCGCTCGCCGCCGCGCTCTCCGTCGGAGGTGGTGGATGCGGAAGAGTATCGTCCACAGCCTCGCTGGACGGCACAGCGGGTAGGCCACCGGATGCCATGATGGGAATGACTGGCGAACACGATGGCGGCGGCTCTACACCTGATGCCGGCGCATGCGGAGGCGATGTCGACACCACCAGCGACGGTGCCAACTGCGGGGCCTGCGGTCACTCCTGCGGCGGTGGAGCATGCGTGGCGTCGAGGTGTCAGCCCGTGGCGCTGGCCACCGGCCAGAAGGCGCCGATCGGGCTGGCGATAGACGCGGCGAACATCTACTGGACAACCGCGGACGGCAACGTGATGAAAGCACCGATCGCGGGCGGCAGCGCGACGGTCCTGGCATCGGGCCAAAGCTCGCCGTGGGGCGTCGCGGTCGACGCGGCCACGGTCTACTGGGTCAACGCAGTCTCGCCCGGCCAGATCATGTCGGTCCCGATCGCCGGCGGCGCGCCGACCGTGCTGGTCGATCAGCAGCGGCGGCCAGTGCATCTCGCCGTCGCCGAAGGGACCATCTATTGGACGAACAGCGCCTCGGGCACCATCATGAGCGTGCCGGTGAGCGGCGGTGCGCCTACCCAGCTCGCCGATGGGCAGGGTGCTGTGGTGGCGATCGCTGTAGACGGCCACATGCTATACTGGTCGAGCATTGGCTTGGGCGTGATCCGGTCGCTGTCGCTCGTCGACGGCGGGCAGATCGCGACGATCGCCTCCGATCAGGATGCGGTGGCGCTGTTTATCCGCGATGCGACGGTGTACTGGGCCAACGCTGAGATCGAGAACGGCGTCGCCAGCGTGTTCGAGCTGCCGTCCGACGGCCCCTCGCTGGCGCTCGACAGCGGCCCGGGGCCCTACGCTGCGGTCGCCGACGCCGCGAATGTCTACTGGACCGACGAAACGAATGGCACCGTCACGAAGGTACCGGTCGGCGGCGGGGCGCCGATCGTGATCGCCTGGGATCAGCGAGGTCCGTCGGCGATGGCGATCGACGGCGCGAACATCTACTGGATCGACGACGCGACCGACGGCGCGATCATGAAGCTCGCCAAGTAGTCAGCAGTGCCTGGGCCATCGGCTCGGTGAAACACGCTTTGAGCACGACAAGCCCGTCACCAATCGTGGCGAATGCTCGTTGCACATGCGAGATCCTTCTGCTATTGCCTCAAGCGCAAATCGGGAGCTGACGGGGCGCGCGCTTTGGCTAAGCGCCGGATCTCCGACAGTCGGCCATGGTGCGCATGATCTTGGTTTTGGTCCAGGTTCAAAGGCAACGACGTCGTCGCGATCAGTTGGCTCTCGACCGTCCAGGGTGCGCGATGCGGCACCCACGCGACCAACGCGTTTTTCGCCATCCAGTTCGATAAGCTCGTCTCCCCCGCATGAAAGGTCATTCGCTTGCCGCTCCCGACCCGACGAAGCTCAATGCCGAGCTCTTCGGCCAGGAGACATCCCAGCGTGAGTCGGAGGGTTGACCCTTCGGCGTTTCCTCGGAAGTGATAGGAGATTCGGTGCCAGAGCGTTTGGCGACTCGGGGAGCCTCCCGACGCCGGCGGCGGCTGCACCGTGGGCTCGGTGCAGGCCCTGCCGGTCTGCCCGGCGACGCGTCGACAGGCGCCGCGAGCGATGATCCGCAAGGTTCAGGGTCGGCGGAGTTCTTGACCGAGCGCCAGGCAACGAGCGCCCGGTCTTGGCGCTCGCGATGAAGCCCGCGTCGCGCTACCGTTGGGCGCAGGGAGCGTCGACGCATGCATCTGACCTACGCCGGCAAGATCGCTCCGCTGTGGCTATTCGTCCTGGCCTGCGGCGGTACCGCCAAGCCGCCGACGCCTGTGACACCGTCGCCGGCGGTCGCGGGAGAACCACCTGCCGAACCCTCCCCGACCACGCAGGCGCCGCCCCCCGCGCC
>JBGQCL010000480.1:0-8894 GCA_041495365.1 Kofleriaceae bacterium
AGGGCGACCCGCTGGTCCGGCTGAACACCCCCGACGAGATGGCGCAGTTCACCGCGGCCGAGACCGAGTGGCGCGACCAGCAGATCCAGTTCCTGTTCGACCCGACCGACGAGCAGGCCCGCAAGCAGATGAAGTCGGCGGCGACCCAGCGCGACCAGGCGCTCGCCCGCGTCGAGGCCCGCACGATCCGCGCGCCGCGCGACGGCGTGATCACCAACCTCCACGTCAAGGAGGGCGTCGCGGTCCAGCCCGGCGGCTACGTCCTGCAGATCACCGACGAGAACAGCGAGATCGAGGTGCTGGCGTTCCTGCCGAGCAAGGACAGCCCGCGGATCCGCGAGAAGATGGGCCTGCAGCTCGAGCTCGATGGTTACCGCAAGGCCCGGGTGATCGGCACGATCACCCACGTCCAGTCCGACGCGGTCAGCGGCACCGAGGCCGCCAAGCTCGGCGGCGAGATGCTCGCCGACTCGATCGCCCGCGAGCTCCAGGCCACCGCGCAGACCACGACCTGGATCACCGTGCGCGCCCGGCTGCCGTCGCGGCTGTTCAAGGCCGAGCACAACTCCTACCACTACCACCACGGCATGCACGCCAAGGTCGAGGTCAAGATCCAGTCCAAGCCGTTCCTCGCCACGCTGCTGCCCGGACTCCAGAAGTACCTGCCCGAGTGACGCCCCCGCCGGATCCGGCCCGCGCCCACTGGCCGCCTCCGGTTCCCGCCCCGCCCGAGATTGCCCGCCCGCCCGCCCGCCATCGCCCACAGGGACTCACCACCCATGGCAACCAACAAGAACATCGTCGACGGCTTCCCCGCGCTCAAGAAGCTCGGCTTCCCCACCGGCCAGCGCGCCGTTCCGTTCGTGCAACAGCTCGAATGGACCGACTGCGGCGCCGCCTCGCTGTGCATGGTCATGGCCTACTACGGCCGCGAGACCAAGCTCGCCGAGGTCCGCGACGCGATGGGGATCGGCCGCGACGGCGTGTCGGCCAAGGCGATCCTCGACACCGCCGAGCGCTACGGCCTGACCGGCCGCGGCATCAAGGTCGACACCTCGCAGATCAAGCTGGTCAAGACCGGCACGATCCTGCACTGGGAGTTCAACCACTTCGTCGTGTTCGACCGGATCGTCAACGGCGCGATCCGGATCGTCGATCCGGCGACCGGCCCGCGCGACGTGCCGGTCGAGCAGTTCGGCAAGGCGTTCACCGGCGTCGCGATCGAGCTGATCCCGACCGACCGGTTCACCAGGACCAAGCGCGAGAAGGGCCGGCTGACCCGCTACGTCCAGGAGCTGATGTCCGAGAAGGGCCTGTTCTCCCGGATCATCACCATCTCGCTCGCGCTCCGCCTGATCGCGCTCGCGCTGCCGCTGATCACCGGCATGATCATCGAGCAGGTCGTGCCGCGCGCCGACTACGACCTGCTCTACGTCATCCTCGCGGCGATCGGCGGGATGACCGCGTTCAACCTGATCGCCGACGTCGTCCGCATGCACCTCTTGCTCCACCTGCGGATCGCGCTCGACACCCGGATGACGCTCGGCTTCCTCGACCACATGGTGTCGCTGCCGTTCCAGTTCTTCCAGCGCCGCTCGACCGGCGACCTGATGATGCGGGTCGACTCCAACGGCATCGTGCGCGAGACCGTGACCGGCAAGTCGATATCGGCGGTGCTCGACGGCGTGTTCGTGCTGCTCTACGCGATCGTGATCTTCTACGTCAGCCCGACGCTCGGCGCGATCACGATCACGATGGCGGCCGCCGAGGCCCTGGTGTTCCTGTGCGCGCGGCCGACCTACCTGCGGCTGCAAGCCGCCGACCTCGACAAGCAGGCCAAGACCCACAGCTTCATGATCCAGATGCTCGGCGGCATGGAGACCCTCAAGTGCGCCGGCGCCGAGCGGCTCGGCGTCGAGAAGTGGTCGAACCTGTACACCGACCAGCTCAACGTCACGATGCGGCGGGCGCGCGCCACCGCGTACGTCGATGGCATCCGCGGCGCGGTCGCCTCGCTCGGCCCGCTGCTGATCCTCACGGTCGGCACGGTCAACGTCATGTCCGGCAAGATGACGCTCGGCATGATGCTGGCGATGAACTCGCTGGCGACCAGCCTGTTCACCCCGCTGTCGGCGCTGGTGTCGAGCGCGCTCGACCTCCAGATGCTCAAGAGCCACATGGACCGGATCGACGACGTGCTGCAGACCCCGGTCGAGCAGGACCGCGACGCGGTCGCCGCCCCGCCCCGGCTGCGCGGCCACGTCGCGGTGCGCAACCTGTCGTTCAAGTACGGCGACCAGGCGCCGCTCGTGGTCCAGGACGTGTCGCTCGACATCACCCCCGGCATGAGCGTCGCGCTGGTCGGCCCGAGCGGCTCGGGCAAGAGCACGCTGCTCAACATCCTGGCCGGGCTGTACAGGCCGGTCACCGGCGAGGTGGTGTACGACGGCCGGCCGCTCCACGACATGGACGTCCGCGCGGTCCGCCAGCAGATCGGCATCGTGCCCCAGCACCCGTTCATCTTCGGCGGCTCGCTGCGCGAGAACGTGGCGCTGACCGCGCCGGGCGCCCAGCTCGACCGGATCACCGCCGCGTGCAAGGTGGCGTGCCTGCACGACGACATCACCGAGATGCCGATGGGCTACGACACCGTGATCTCCGACGGCGGCGGCTCGCTGTCCGGCGGCCAGCGCCAGCGCGTCGCGATCGCCCGCGCGGTGATCCGCAACCCCGGCCTGATGCTGCTCGACGAGGCGACCAGCGCGCTCGACAACTCGACCGAGAAGCGCGTGATCGAGAACCTCGAGCGCCAGCGCTGCACCCGGATCACGGTCGCCCACCGGCTGTCGACCGTGCGCAACGCCGACCTGATCGTCGTGATGGACAAGGGCCGGATGGTCGAGCAGGGCAACCACCACCAGCTACTGGCGAACGGCGGGCTGTACGCGCGCCTGGTCGCCGCTTCCCAGAACCCCACCACGGAGCTCCCCCCCAATGCCTATGACGCGATTCCTGCCGGCAACGCTCCTCGTGGCAGCGTGCGGAGCACCCGCTCCGCTGCCCACCGAGCCTGACCCCACCGAGGCGACCACCACCCGCGTCGCCAAGGAGCCGCCGCCCCCGGTCGAGTTCGTCGGCGTCGTCACCACCCGGAACTCCCAGATGATCACCTCCAAGGTCCAGGCGCCGATCAAGGCGTTCCACATCCAACACGGCGATCACGTCAAGCTCGGCGCGCCGATCGCCGAGCTCGACACCGGCGAGCTGCAGAACAAGCTCGCCCAGGCCCAGGCCAACCTGAAGGCGGCGCAGATGGAGGGCGGATCGTTCGGCGCCCAGCTCGGCGCGCTGCGCCAGAAGGTGACCGCCGAGACCCGGCTGCAGCGGCTCGGCGTGTCGTCGAGCATGGCGCTGCGCACCGCCCAGGCCGAGCTCGGTCAGGTCGGCGCCCAGGCCGGCGCCGCCGGCGCCAAGGCGCTCAGCGCCCGGGCCGAGGTCGACCAGGCCCAGAAGAACCTGGACAATGCCAAGATCGTGGCGCCGATCAACGGCGTCGTCACCAACATCCGGGTCCACGAGGGCCAGGCCGTCCAGTACGGCACCCCGCTGGCCTGGGTGTTCGACCCCAGCGACTTCATCCTCAAGTTCGCGGTCCCCCGCGAGCATATCGAGGCGGTCAAGCGCGCGGGGCGCGTCCAGCTCACCGTGGAGGGCAACCCGCGGCCGATCTGGGCTCAGGTCACCAAGATCCTGGCAGCGCAAGAGCCGCCGATCAATTTCACCGTGGTCGAAGCGGATATCGATGACGCCAGGCTCGCCCCGGGCGAGCTCCAGGTGGCAGCGACCGCCCGCGTTCGGATCGCCGATGCACGAGGAGCCAAGCGATGAGCGTGATACAAACAGCAGTCGAAGTGGTCGACGGGAGCCATCTCGAAACCCCCACCTGGGTCACCTCGTTCGCGGGCCTGCCGCGCACGGTCAACGTGCGCCGTTGCCGCCTCGAGGTCGTCGCCGGCCCCGATGCGGGCAAGCGCATCGAGCTCGCCCAGCCGAGCATCATGATCGGCCGCACCGGCGCCGATCTCACGGTCAACGACCCCAAGGTCTCCGGCCTGCACTGCGAGCTCCGCCTGCAGGCCGACGGCTACCGGATCCGCGACCTCGGCTCGACCAACGGCACCCACGTCAAGGGCGTGCGCGTGGTCGACGGCTTCATCCCCCCGGGCGCCACGATCCAGATCGGCAAGAGCGCGATCGTGTTCGACCCGCTGGACGACGCCGTCCAGGTCCCGCTGTGGCACGACTCGCGCCTGCACGGCCTGATCGGCGGCAGCGCCGCGATGCGCCACATGTTCGACCTGATCAACCGGTTCGCCCAGTCCGATGCCACCGTCCTGATCCAGGGCGAGACCGGCGCCGGCAAGGAGGGCGTCGCCGACGCGATCCACCAGTGCTCGCCGCGCCGCGACGGCCCGTTCGTCGTGCTCGACTGCTCGGCGATCCCCGAGCAGCTGTTCGAGGACCAGATCTTCGGCCACGAGCAGGGCGCGTTCACCGGCGCCGGCCGCGCCACCGTCGGCGTGTTCGAGGCCGCGCACGGCGGCACGCTGTTCCTCGACGAGATCGGCGAGCTGCCGCTCGACGTCCAGTCCAAGCTGCTGCGCGCGGTCGAGACCCGCAAGGTCCGCCGGATCGGCTCGACCAAGGTCATCGCGTCCGACGTCCGCATCATCGCCGCCACCAACCGCGACCTCGCCACCGAGGTCAACCGCGGCACGTTCCGGTCCGACCTGTTCTACCGGCTCAGCGTCGCCAAGCTCTCCGTCCCCGCCCTGCGCGAGCGCCGCGAGGACATCCCGCTGCTCGTCGAGCACTTCCTGCGCCAGCTGGTCGCCACCCACGGCGACCCGCGGCTGCCCGACGACTTCAACGCCCGCGCCCAGCGCCACGCCTGGCCGGGCAACGTCCGCGAGCTGCGCAACGCCGTCGAGCGCGCCGTCCTGCT
Organism: Kofleriaceae bacterium; assembly: GCA_041495365.1. GTDB lineage: Bacteria > Myxococcota_A > Polyangia > Haliangiales > Haliangiaceae > JABFXX01. The sequence goes on from JBGQCL010000480.1 coordinate 5,006, forward strand.
CCCCAACCACCCGACGCTCGGCTTCGAGGCCCCGCCGCGCAAGGAGGGCCAGTTCGGCGACGTCGACATCGAGGTTCCGTTCAAGGTCGCCAAGCAGCGGCTGGTCGACGAGTTCGACCGCCGCTACCTCGAGGCCCTGCTCGAGGCCCACGACAACAACATCTCCGCCGCGGCCCGCGCCGCCGGCATCGAGCGGATGTCGATCTACAAGATGATCCGCCGGCTCGGCCTCGACAAGACCGAGGCCAAGAACGGCAACGGCCACGACGACGACGGCGACGAGTCCACCGGCCACCAGCGGTGATGCGCGAACGGTTCAGCCGCCGCGGGCGCCCGCGGGTGCCTCACGGCGGCGAGCCGCACCGCTGCGCTACGCGTTGCCGTGATAGGCGCCGGCGTGCCACGGGCCGTTGCCGTCCCAGCACTGCTCGGTGACCGAGCCGTTCTCGGCGCGGACGTAGACGCGGATGTGGAGCGCGCCGTGGTGGTCGAGCCACGAGGTCGCCGACGCGCCCGTGCCGTGCGCCGAGAACGCGCCGGTGTACCAGCGGTCCTTGTCCCAGCAGTGCTCGACGATCTGGTTGCCCGACGCGGCGTAGACGCGGAGGTGGATCTGCCCACCGACCACCCAGCCGGTCGCGCCGACCGTCGAGCCGGAGGTCGACAGCGCGCCCTTGTACCACGGGCCGCTGCCGTCCCAGCCCTGCTCGGTGAGCTCGTTGCCCTTGCACGTGTAGACGCGGATGTGCGTGCTGCCATCGAACCAAGAAACCGCTGACGTGAGACCTGCCATAACACCCTCCTGTTTGCGAAGTGCATGTCGCCGCCACCACGGCGCTCCCGCGCGCATGGCGGCCGCGCCCGGCCATCCGTGCCCGTCCTCCTGACGAGCCCGCCGCCGGCCGAGACAAGCTAGGCCCGCGCGGGCTGTCCGTCCATGACGCGGGATTACACGCGATAACGCGCCTCCGGCGGCCGGACGGCTCGGCCACCTTCACAGCGGGCCGCAACCGGCATCGGTGAGCGAGGACCACAAGCCGGTCCTCATCGGCTTGAAGTACTCGAGGAGACACTCCCGGCGCGCGAAGTGGCCGCGATGATTGTCGGTCGCATCGCCGGGGTGTCTCCGGCGGAGACACCGGTCGGAGAGTTTCGGAGACATGCCCGGCGCCGAAACGACTGTTCCTCAGATAACTTAGGTCGTCCGTCCAGGGAACGTCGGCCCCGGCGGCGGCGTAGAAAAGAACGCCGGGCTCCGGGGGAGCTTCGGCTAGGATGGCGAGTCCAGCGGCCATGTTCGAGCGTTCGTACGATCCGGGGGGTGCCCGCCCGCCGGCGGGGTACAGCCCTGCCCGCGTCGAGTACGAGCTGCAGCTCCATGCCGCGCTGCTCCGCACCATGCGGGCGATGCTGCAGACCCAGCGCGTGCAGCGCGAGCTCGACCACCCCGCCCTCGTGCCGATCGTCGAGGAGCTCGGCGCGCTCGACCACCACATCGCCGAGCTGCGGCCGAGCGCGGAGGACCGGCCGATGCTCGCCCTGGCGCGCCGGCTGGGCTGCGGCGAGCACGAGATCGGGTTCCTGTGGACGGCGGTCGCGCTGGCGGTCAACCCGCGCGTGCTGGTCCACGCGCGCGGGCTCGACGACACGGCGTCGCGCGGGCTGTCGGTCTCGCTGTACGGCCGGATCGCCAACCTGGAGGCCGACGCGTCGCGCGCGCTCGGGCTGTCGCTGCTGCCCGGCCACGCGACGGCGCGCCACGGGCTGCTGGTGCCGGCGCGCGGTGAGTGGGTGCCGTCGGCGCTGCCGTGGATGCCGGCGCCCGAGCTGATCCACTACCTCGCCGGACAGCCGGCGGGTGTGGCGGTGCTGTCGGCGGTGGTGCCGCCGGCCGACGGCGTGGTGCTCGACGAGGCGCAGCGGCGCGCGGTCGCCCACATCCGGTCGGTGCTCGGCAATCGCCAGCCGCTGATCCTGTGCGTCGAGGGCGCCCCGCTCACCGGCCGCCGCACCGCGGTGGCGCTGGCGTCGGACGAGCCGGTGCTCGCGCTCGACCTGGCGAACCTGTCGACGTCGCCGGAGGGGCTGAACGACGCGCTGGTCGCGCTGCGCCGCGAGGCCGCGCTGCGCGGGGCGATCCCGGTGATCGCGGGGGTCGAGGAGCTGATGTCGGCCGAGGGCGGCAAGGATCCGCGGATGCGGCTGCTGGCGCAGCACCTGAACCACTGCGACGGGCCGGTCGTGCTGGTGTCGAGCTGGCGCGGCGCCGACATCGGCGCGCAGCTGCCCGCGGTGCGCATCGAGTGGCCGATCCCCGACGTCGCGACCCGCGGCGAGCTGTGGCGCGCGCTCGCGGGCACGGGCAGCGGCGCGGAGCTCGATCTGCTCGCGCATCGCTTCCCGCTGGGCGCGGGCGCGATCCGCCGTGCGATCGCGAGCGCGCAGGTGCTCGCCGGGCAGCCGCCCGGATCGCGGCTGTCGGCGCCGGAGCTCCAGGCCGGGATCCGGCAGAACGTCGCCGAGCGGCTGGGCGGGGTCGCCGAGCGCGTGGTGATCAAGCAGACCTGGAACGAGCTGGTGCTGGCCGACGACGTGATGACCCGGGTCGTCGGGCTGGTCGGCCGGGTCCGCCACGCCCACATGGTGTACGAGCAGTGGGGCTATCGCTCGAAGATGCCGCGCGGGGTCGGGGTCGCGGCGCTGTTCTCCGGGCCGCCCGGCACCGGCAAGACCATGGTGGCCGGCCTGATCGCCAACGAGCTCGAGCTCGAGCTCTACCAGGTCGACCTCAGCAAGGTGGTCTCGAAGTGGATCGGCGAGACCGAGAAGCAGCTGGCCAAGGTGTTCGACGCGGCCGAGGCCGGCCACGTGCTGCTGCTGTTCGATGAAGCCGACGCGCTGTTCGGGCAGCGCTCGACCGAGATGCGCGGTGCGACCGACCGCTACGCCAACCTCGAGGTCAACTTCCTGCTCCAGCGGATCGAGCGATTCAACGGTATCGTCATCCTGACGACCAACCTCGACGCCGCCATCGACAAGGCGCTCAAGCGCCGGCTCGCGGCCCACGTGGTGTTCCAGCACCCCGACGAGGACGAGCGCGAGCAGCTGTGGACCCAGCTGCTCGCCGCCGACAGCGCGCCGCTCGGCCGCGACATCGACGCGCGCAAGCTGTCGCGGATGTTTCCGCAGATGACGGGCGCCAACATCCGCAACGCGGCGCTCGCGGCGGCGTTCCTGGCGGCGGCCGAGGCCAGAAACAAGATCGACCAGGCGACGGTCATGCAGGCCGCGCGCGGAGAGTACCTGTCGATGGGCCACGTGCTGGCCGCGACATCGGAGCTGTAACCACCGAGGACACCATGGCCATCGCCTACCGCTACGAGGAAGACGACGACAAGCAGCTGCGCGATGCCGGGGGACCACTCGCCGACCACGGCGAGTCCGCCGGCGGGCGCGTGCCCGGTGGCCACGCCGCGCACTCGCTCGCCGAGATCGACGCACAGTACGGTGGCGCCGGAGAGATCGCGGTGGCCGGCGGCACCGACATCGACCAGCTGTCGCTGCACGGCGCGGCGCCGGAGCCATCGCACGTCGATCCGGTCGCGACCGCGGTCGCCCAGACCGAGCTGGAGCGGCCCGCCGCGGCGGCGCACGGCGACCATGCGCAGGACCCCGAGGCCGGCGACGCCGGGGGACTCGAGACCGGCGCGGTCCAGCACGCGCCGGGCGGAGCCAGGCAGCAGCCCGCGCACGACGTCCCGCCGGCGTCGGTGCTGTCGGGAGCCGCGCAGGGCCTCCAGGTGATCGCCACGGCGGCCCCGGCCCCCGGCGCGGCGCGCCAGGGGAACGCTCATCCGCTCAGCCAGGCCGAGATGCACGCGATGCTCGA
>JBGQCL010000481.1:0-8871 GCA_041495365.1 Kofleriaceae bacterium
CGCGCGCGCTCTACCGCTGCCGCGAGGTTCATCTCCACGCCATTCACGCCGACGCGGTCGCCGCCGCAGACCCGGATTACGACCTGGGGGGTTGGCTTCGAGAGGTCACCCGTTCCGCTACCGGGTTTGCGCGAACCGCGGCTGCGCCAGACCCACCAGGCCAGTGCCGCTCCGGCGCCGACGAGCGCGAGCACGAGGCCGGTGTTGCTGCTGTCATCATCGGTCGTCATTGCGAGCTCCAAGAAAGAATCTCCGAGGATGGAGAAGAGATCGGGGACCGGGGTCGCGCGAGCGGCGCTCGTCGCGATCCGGTGATTGGTTGTCGTTCTCGGTCCGTGCCTTCTGCGTTGTCAGTCCGGCCGTCTCACAAACGGCCCATCTATCCGTGCGCGACTCGTGACTAGGTGCGCGGGACCACGATCGCAACCGACTTGGGCTGCGGTGCCGTGGCGACGTCCTGGGTCACGTTCGTCGGCGGAGGCGCCGCCAGGTAGGCCGGCGTTCCGCTTCCGAGCGAGCTGTCGCTGTCGAGTTCAGGCTGCCCCGAGCCGAGGTAGGGCGGCGTACTGCCGCCGAGCCACGACCGGGTGCCGCCGATCACGCCCCAGCGGCGTGGGTGGCGTTCGCGGCCACCCGCACAGCTGGTGTTGTAGAGCGGCGTTGCCATGGCCGACTACGCTCCGAGCAGCTTCGCGACGATGTGGACACCGGTCCGGATCTGCTCGTCGAGCTTGCCGTGCTCGGCGAGCGCCCGCTGGTACAGCGTCATGTTCGCCACGTCGGTGGAGACCTCCCCCGTCGCGGACGGCGCCGCCGGCAGCCCCTTGAGCGCCGCGAACCCCTGACCGACCAGATCGATCACCTGCCCGATGTTGATCCCGCCGAACAGCGCCCCCAGCATGCCCATGGACGGCGGCTGGCCGTAGATGGGCGGCTGGAGGTACGCGGGACCCTGCCCGTAGCCGTAGTACGGGTTCGGAGCGAATCCCGTGTTCGGCGCCGGGTAGCTCGGCGGGGTCGGGTACGTCGGGTAGGTCGGTGGAGTCCACGTCGGGGTCGGCGCCGTCGATCCGGGCCCGGGCGGCAGGTACCAGACCCGCTGCGAGGTGGTCGGCGTCACCATGCGCGCCAGGGACGGCGCGTTCGCCGAGCTCACGATCGTGCGATGGTCTCGCGCCGGCGTCGCGTTGCGAGTATCGACGTAATAGATATCTTCTTCCATTGCATTCTCCTTCTGGATCGGTCCTCACGTCGCTCGCGCGACCCCGATCCCCGATCTCTGGCGATGGCCTCGCCGCGACCCACCGCAGGGCGTGCGGCGGATCGACGAAGTGCGGCGGGCGCTCAGCAGGGCGGCTGATCGAGATGCATCAGCGCGACGGTGTGCAGGGTCGGCTGGGGCGACGCCGCCACGATGAGCTTGTCGTTGCCTTGCCAGCAGTCGAGCGTCCCGCGCTTACCGCGGACATGGATCAGGTAGGTGCCGGGCGGAACGCTGGCGGTGAGCGTCTCGTTGTTCTCGATGCACGTCGTGACCGCCGGGGAGCTGCAGTCGACCTTGTAGGTGCCTTCTTGCGTTGTCCCCTGCGCTCGCGAGAACGTGACGGCGGCGCAGCCCTGGCGTCCGGAATCGAACCGTTCGAGCGTGACCGTCGTGGCCGTGATCTCCGCGCCGCCGCTCGTCGTCGCCTTGCAGTTCGTCGTCGCGGAGGTCGCGATCGACGCCACCAGACGGAACGTCATGGTCGCCGCGAACCGCACCGGAGTCAGCTGGGTCGTCTGGCCGGCGGTGATCGAGATCCCCGTCTGGTCCGGTGCGCTCGCCAGGCGCGTGCAGTCCGCGGCGTGGAGTTCGATCGCGATGTCGTAGATTCCCGGCGCAACCTGCGCGGCCCCCGCGCCGGGCGCGCAGGGCATCGCCGTCGCAGTCGCGTTGCCGCCCGCGTGCGGGCGCAGGCGCAGGGCAATGCTGCGCGCGCTCACCTGATCGCACGTGGCCGGCTGGCTCGTCGAGTCGAAGATCGACCACGCCAGCGCGATCGTGCCGCTGGACGGCGGCTGCGGCGGGGTGCCGCCGGTGCAGGCGCCGAAGAGTGCGAGCACGGCCGTCGCGAGCAGCACCAGCCCCAGGCCGCTGAAGCCGAGCACGTGATAGGGATTCCAGCGCTTGGCGGTATTCGTGTCGATGCACATGTTCGTTGACCTCTTGTGAGTGGGTGAATGCGTGGATGTCTTCCGTCGGACGCGTTGCTACGCGGCGATGTCCTCGGCCTGGGTCATCGCGAGGCGCCGGCGGGCGCGCTCGTACGCGGCCTCCAGGGCGCCCGGCGGCAGGCCGTCGGCGTTCGCGGGCTTCTTCGCGGGCGGCTTGTCCTTGCTGACCACCTGCTCGGGCGGCCGGCTCTGCAGCTGGTCGTCCACGGCCAGCAGCAAGAGCTGACCGCCCGCCGCCGCCGCGGCACCGGCGCCGACCCAGCGCAGCGTGTCGGACTCGCCGCCGATCGCGAGTGCGCCACCGACGGCGGTCGTGGCGGCGGTGATCGTCTTCGGCGGCAGCCAGTCCTGGCGCGCGACGTAGGCGCACGTGAGCGCGCCCGCCAGCATGCCGCCGCTGAGCTTGGCCACCTGCCATGCCCGGTGGTGCCAGTCGGTTGGCTCCTTGTCGGCCTTGGTTGCGCCCCGGGCGCGGGGCATGGCCGACACCGAGGCAGCGTTGCGCAGCCCATGATGCTTCGACCTGGGCCGGGTCTTCTTGGGAGTTCGGGTCTTCTTGGTCGCCATGGCATGCCTCCCAGAGGTCAGGAATCCTGGTGCGTGTTCCGCGGGCGGCCCCAGCGCAGCAAGCGCGAGCGCCGGGGCTGCCGAGCGGACGGCCCGGCCGTCTCGGTGACGTCCCCCTCGACCGGCGACTCGGTACCGAGAACCGCGGCAACGCCATCACCGACCGTGTCGGCCACGGCGCGGGCCGCCACGCGCGGGTCGAGCGCGCTGAGCAGCATGCCGAGCACGATGAACAGATCGCTGGGCCGAAGGTGCGCCGGCTGGCCCCGGAGCCGCGCGCAGAACGCCGCGTGGACCCGCGCGACCGCGGCGGAGTCCACCGGATCGTCGCCGGCGAGCCGCCGTGCGAGGTTCAGCAGCCACTCGACCGGCTCGCGGACGGCGCCGAGCAGTTGCGCCCCGTTGACGAGCAGCGGCTCCGTGTTCTCCTCGTCGGAAGCTTCGGCGAGGAACAGCGCATCTTCGCCGGCGGCGCCCGGCTCGGGATCCGGGTCCGGATCCGCCTGCGGCTGGATGCCCACACGCTTCATGGCGCGGGAGAACGCCCGATCGAAGTGCGAGAGCTGCGAGGACGACTGCTTGGGATTGCGATACTGCATGTGATCTCCTTGGCGAGGCAGACCTCGCCCATGCCCGCGCGACGCGCGGAGGTTCCTGGCTCGGCGCAACGCACCATGCGTGCGCCGACATCGACTGGTGGTGGACTCGGCGCCGCGCGCGACGCGGCACCGGAGGGACAAGAGACGGGTGCGATCGGTGGCGGTTACGTCTCGCGCTTGCTGAGCGAGCCCAGCGCCGAGGCCATCGACGTCCCGGGCTTCGCGAGCGGCCCCAGCGTCAGGCCGTCGCGGTTGAGCTCCTCTTCGACGAGCTGGAGCATCTGACCGGTGATGCCCATCGCGGCGAGCTTGGGCGCCAGGTACAAGGAGCCGATGTCGAGCCCCACGCGACCGACCACGCTCCCGACACCGGAGACCCAGTCCGGGACCTTGTACGTGGTCCCGCCGAGCTCGAACGACAGGTTGCGCTGCTGCCGCGCGAGCACGTCATCGATCAGATCCGAGATCGCCTGCGCGGACGTGCGAACGATCGCCAGCGCCCGGGCGCCGTATGCGCGCGCGACCTGCTCGGCCGTCGCGAAGAACCAGCCCATCGCGTCGACCGTGCGGTCATCGTTCGGCGGCGTGCCGCTCTCGACGAAGCTGCGGATTGCGTTGCGCGCGAGCCGGGCTCGGCTGGGACCGTTGCGCACCTGCCGGGCGCCGGCCTCGGCGAGCTGCGCGGTGTACTCGAGCGCCTCGGTGACCTCGATGGCGACCGGCCAGCGCTCTGTCGATGCCGGCGGCGACGGGTTCGGTGCACCGGGCGGTGGAGCCTGGTTGCGCTGTGCCAGTCCCTGCGCAAGTGCCTCGGACGTCACCCGCGGATCGAGCACGACCGGCGCGCCGGACTCGATCGGGAACGTGTGGCGTCCCCAGTCGAGATCGAGCGTCGCCAGCTGGCGAACCGGCCACGGATCGAGCAGCTCGGCGACGCCAAGGTACAACGCGGCTCGCTCGACGCAGTTCGGGTCGGGCGCGGGGATCCGCAGCCGCTGCCTCGGCTGGCATGCGTCGATCTTGGGGCCGTCGCTGGGGATGCCCTCGTCGTCGCGCTGCGGCAGTGAGCGGATCCATGCGGCGAGCGCCTCGGTGGTCGGGTGCTTCGCGGCGAGCTCCATGAGCAGCGGATCGCGACGGGCTACGAGTTCAGCGACCACCTCCGTGATTGTCCCCAGGCACGTCAGGTCGTTGTTGTCGAATGGGACGCCGATCACGACGCACCTCCCGGCGTGCTGTCGCTGCCTTCTGCGTTCAACACGGCGCGGATCTTGGCGACCGCGTCGGGGACCGACATGTCCCCGAGATCGGAGAGCCACGTGCGCATCTCGGCGGGCGTCAGCTCGGCGGCCATCGCGCGTGCGAGCATGCTTTCCCGGAACGTCAGCGCACCCTGGATCGCTGCGAAGTGCGCCAGGGACGCCGGATCGAGCGTGGGCAGCTCGTCGGTGTCTGCGGCCAGCTCGGGCGAGGTCGGTTCGCCATCGAGCACCGCCCCCTCCGTGGAGCTCTCGGCAGGCTGCGCGCCCACCGCGCGCTCCGGAGGTGCCTCGACCGGCGCCGACGACGACGTCACGGGGTTGCCGGTCGGCGCATTGGCAGCGGGCGCGGACGCGGACGCGGCGCCGCTGGCGTTCGACGAGACGACCCGGCGGTGCGGGATGTCGCTCGGTGTCGGCACCGGACCGCGCGATTCGGGGCGGCGTGCTGGCGAGGCCGGGCGCCGGGCCGGTGCCGGATCGCGAGGACCCGGCACCGGCGCGACGTTGGGCGTGCTCGCGCCGTGCACGGCTGCCGCGCTGGCCTTGGGGCTGGCGCGCCGGCAGTCGAGCAAGGCGCCCAAGCCGCCCGGGATCTTGAGCTTGCCGCTGGTCACCGCATTGATGATCGCCGGCGCAATGAACGGGAGGATCGACTCGATGATGTTGATCCATCCCGAAGGCTTCGGGGCGACCTCCGTCGTATCCGTGGCGTCGTCTTCATCGTCCTCGTCCTGGTCTTCGTCCTCGCCCTCGGGTTCCGGCAGGGCGCGCGGCGAGCGGGCGGGCAGTCCCGCGCCGTCCGCCGCGCGCAGCAGCACCGCCGCGGATTCGATCATCAAAGGGAACTTGTCGATGATCGTCCGGGCGAGCTCGGTGTTCATCCGCATGGCCTCGATGACCGGGTTCTCTGACGGCCCTCGACCTGCTGCGGGCGACGACTCGGCCGTCTCGATCGGCTGTACGCAGACGTAGCCGGCGGCGCTCGTCTCGATCGCCCGACCGTGCTCGTCCACCGGATCGAGCCGGTAGCGACCTTCCATGCGAGCCTCGTGACGCAGGTCATCGATGTCAGCGTCGATCGGCAGGATGAGCGGGATCCCGCTCCGACCGTAGACAACCTCCGGCGCGCCCTTGGGTTTCAGCCTCCGGACCCGCCAACCCGCGGCCTTGGCGGGCAGCTCGAACCGCTCACCCGAGAGATTGAACGCTAGCTCGGACATCGAGACCTCCTACTATCTACTTCCGACGAGGAGGCCCTTCGCGCATGCCGGTCCGTCGATTTCCATATCTATTTCACAACTCCTCGATATCGCATCGCCCACCTGCCTGGCGCGCTGTCTTGGTAATCCAGGCGACACCAGCGGGACTTGGTCTTGCCCTCGCGGCACTTGGTCGAGGATTGCTACTGGGAATGCCCACTCGATTTCGCCGCAACTTCTCGCGTGCCTCGGAGACCGCCAGGCGGCACCGTCGGAGCGGGCTGCCCTGCGTGCTGATCCGAACACGCCTACATGGCCATGGCGCGCATTGGTGACATCCCGGGCCGACGCAGGACAGACAGCCGCGCTCAGAACAAATTGCCCTCAAGCACCAGGCGTGGGCTTCGGGCTAGCGAGAGGTGTCGGTCGGTGCTGCGCAGTGGTCCGCTTCGTGGTGCTGCCTGCACTTTCGGCTCGTTGCGACCCAGCCTACAGGCGTCGTACCAGAAGGCGGCTCCACCAACGCTCGCGGCGTGCTGGCGGTGGAGGTGCCGACCCTAATGGAGACGTCATCGATGGAGGCAAGTCGAGGAACCAGACGCCACCAACCACGTCGCCGGCAATGACGGCAGTCGCCCCAGCGGCGATGGCGGCGTAGCCGGCATCGCCGCGGTGGGTGATGCGGCAGGTGTAGGTCGCGAGGTCCCAGACCTTGAGCGTCTTGTCAGCCGACGCCGAGACCACGTGCCGGCTATCCGGCGTCACCCCGCAGGCGGTCACCCCTAAGCTGTGGCCTTCGAGCGTAGCCACCGCGGTCCCCCTCGCGAGGTCCCAGATCTTGAGCGTGTGGTCATTCGACGCTGAGACTACGTGCCGGCCGTCCGGCGTCACAGCGCACGCCGTCACTGCTTTTGTGTGGCCTTGGAGCGTGGCCACCAGGTGCCTCGTCGCCAGTTCCCAGACTTTGAGCGTGTGGTCCTCCGACGCCGAGACCACATGCCGACCATCCGGCGTCACCGCGAGCGCGGTCAGGCCCACGGTCTTGCCTTGAAGCGTGGCCACCGCGCGCCCGCTCGCGAGTTTCCAGACCTCGAGCGTGCCGTAGTACGCCCCCGAGACTACGTGCCGGCCGTCCGGCGTCACCGCGCATGCGGTCACATCCAAAGCGTGGCCTTTTAACTTGGCCACCGCGCGCCCGCTCGCGAGCTCCCAGTTCCAAAGCAGATGCGCTCGACGATGCTCCAATGACGCAATCTCGAGGACTTAGGTTAGGTTAGTCGATGGCACATCGAGCGCAGTGGAGCGCAGCGGGATGCAGCGGAACCGCTGCAGGCCGTAGCGGATCCCGTCGCTGCCGAGCTCGAAGCCGCGCTCGAGATGCGCCGGACCGGCGGCGATGCGAAGGCCCTGCGCCGAGCGCTGCGCCGGATCGAGGAGCTGCTGGACGAGTAGCCACCAGCTCGGCCGGCGCCCTGGCGGTGGCAGTGGCGAGGCGGCGGCGCTCGATCGCGGCTCGCCGGCCGGACGTCGCCCACGAGGATGAGCTTGAGGCCGCGCTGGCGCTTGGCAGGACCTCGGCGACCAGCTCGGCCCGGCTCGCCGAGCGCATGCTCGCGGTGGCAGCGTCACCCGCTCGCCGGGCGCCCTGGACGGCCTGCACGCGCGGCCGAGGAGCTCGAACCGCACCCGGCTCACCAACTCGGCGGCGAGCGGGCTCTTTCACACGTTCAACGCGCTGCACGAGAACCATAACCAGATCGTGCTCACGGCGGACCGCAAGCCGCACGAGATCTCGGGCATCGCCGATCGGCTGCGCACCCGGTTCGCCTGGGGCTTGCTCGCCGATATCGAGCCGCCCGAGTTGGAGGTCCGGATCGCGAGACGGTCCGCGAGCAGCCGGCCGCGCGCTGAACAGTCAGGGCGCGCCCGGCGACGGGTAGCCGGCCATTGGCGAGCGAAGCGGCCGCCGCTGAAAGCCGTGATCGCCTCCAAGTATCGACGGTGGCGCCATCTCCGCGCGATCATCGAAGTCGTATTCTCCAAAGATATAAACAAGATGGACAACTGCCGCGGCGTGTTCGTCAGACTTAGGTGCGAGGGTGGCGCCGTGGCAGCGATTCGAGGCGTGGATGAGGCAGCGCTGGCGCACCTGACCGAGGACGGGAGGGCCCACGACCTGCTCGAACATCTGGTTGGGGTCGGCGCCCTGGCCGAGCGGTTCGCCACGGCCTTCGACAGCGGGGCGGTCGCTGGGATCGCCGGGCGGTGGCATGACCTCGGAAAGTACAGCGCAGCGTTCCAGCGGATGATCCGCGAAGAGAACGGCTTCGAAGCGCACATCGAGGTGGAGGACAACGTTCCCCGCGACCACTCGACAGCCGGCGCGGTGCACGCGATGCAGCAGGCGGCGATCGACCCGGATGTGCGCGCCGTGGTTGCGTTCGCGATCGCGGGACATCACGCGGGCCTGGATGACGCATCTCGGCTACAGCGCCGCCTGAAGGATCGCGCGCGCCTGCTCAATCACGCTCTCGCGAACGGCGCCCCCGCCGAGATCACGCGCGGCACCGCGGATCGACCCAGGTGGCTCCCGCGCGCGACGGACTCGGTCGGGAAGCGCCGCCTGGAGCTGTGGACGCGGATGGTGTTCTCGGCGCTGTGTGACGCCGACTTCCTCGACACCGAGACGTTCTACGACGCGACGCGCGCCGAGCGGCGGCGAGGCTGGCCCTCGCTGCGCGAGCTCGGTCCGCGGCTTGCGGCGTACATGGCGGACAAGGAGCGAGCCGCGCCGGCAAGCCCCGTCAACAAAGTGCGCGCCGATGTCCGGCAGGCATGTCTGAAGGCCGCCGTCACCCCGCCCGGCGCCTTCAGCCTCACCGTCCCGACCGGGGGTGGCAAGACGCTGGCGGCGATGACCTTCGCGCTCGCCCACGCGGCCAAGCACGATCTGCAACGGGTCGTTGTGGCCATCCCCTACACATCGATCATCGAACAGAACGCTGACGTGTACCGCGAGGCGCTCGGCGA
>JBGQCL010000482.1:0-8853 GCA_041495365.1 Kofleriaceae bacterium
CCGCGGTCGCACGAGCCCGTCGTTCAAGCTGAGCGAGAAGACGGTGCAGCGCTTCCTTCGCACCGGCGACGCGTAGCGGCAGGGCCTCGGGGTGACCGCGTCGGGCCGCCGATCGCTACGGGCTCGCGGCGAACGCCTTGAGGCAGCGGATCGTCCCCTCGAGGCAGCGCCTGGAGTGACTCGTCATCTGAATGAAGCCGTGCGGCAGATCGGGATCGTGGACGTACGTCAGGTCGTTGCCCGCCTTCGCGAGCTTCACCGCACAGGCGTGCCGCCCGCCGATCACCGGGGGCGGCGTCGGCAGCACGTGCAGCGTGCCGCGCACGACACTCGACGCGTAGCTCGCGACGAGCGTGACGTTCTCGTCGAAGCCCTGGCCGATGATGACGATCGGGAACGTGGCGGACGTCTTGCCGGCGTCGATCGTCACGGTCGGCGGCATCGACACCAGGCACTGCGGCGAACCCGGATCGAGCGCGAGCGTCACCGTCGCGCCGCCGGCGGCGCACGCCGCTGCGAGCAACATGATGGGTACTGTCGATCTCCGTCCGCTTGCCGCGCGCGTCCTCGTCGACCCAGTCGGTGACGTTCTTCATCAGGACATGGAGATCGATAGTCGGGCGACACAGCTACGATCGAGTGACGCGACTACGGCACGTGACGAGCACGGACGGGGTATGTGCAGACGTGTTGCGAAAGCATCAGGGAATGGCGAGGCCGGCAAGCCGCCTCTTCCGCTCCGGGGCCCCCCTCCATTCGTCCCGCCAGACGTGGGCTTGACACGGCCCCGAGGGCCGCCCGAGACTGGCGTCGGTCCCGCTGGTAGGTCGTCATGCGGGGCATTGGAAGGAGATCCGCATGCGCTTGCCCGCTGCCGTCGTCGTGGCCACCCTGGCTGGTCTGGCTCTCGTCACCTCGGTCGACCCGGCCGCCGCCGAGAACGCCGTCCTCGGCCCGGCCACCACGCTCTACGTCGATCCCGCGAGCACCACGCAGCAGGCGGCCGCCAAGCTCGACGGGCAGGCGCAGGCCGACGCGCTCGTCCTCGGCAGCTTTCCGTCGGCGACCTGGTTCACCAGGGGCACGCCCGCGGAGGTGCAGGCCGCCGTGAAGAAGCTCGTCGACGCGGCCGCGGCCAAGAACGCCGTGCCCACCGTCGTCGCCTACAACCTCCCGCACCGCGACTGCAGCCAGTACTCCGCCGGCGGCGCCACCAGCAAGGCCGAGTACCAGGCATGGATCGACGCGTTCGCCGCGGGCATCGGCGACCGGAAGGTCGTGGTCATCCTCGAGCCCGATGGCCTGGGGATCATCCCGTTCCACACCGACCTTGCCGGCAAGGAGGAGTGGTGCAAACCGCCCGACGCCGACAAGGCCACCGCGGCGAAGGAGCGCTACGAGCTGCTCGGCTACGCCGTGGACAAGCTGCGCGCCCACCCGGGCTCCGCGGTCTACCTCGACGGCACGCACAGCGCCTGGCTGAGCGTCGGCGACATCGCCAGCCGGCTGGTCAAGGCCGGCGTCCAGCGCGCCAGCGGCTTCTTCATCAATGCCTCCAATTACGAGCCCGGTGACAAGCTCCTGGACTACGGGACCTGGATCTCGCAATGCATCCAGTACGGGACCCACGGCGACGGCACCGGGCACTTCGACCGCTGCGCCAGCCAGTATTACCCGGCGAGCCCGAACGACCACGCCACCTGGGCGAAGAGCCGGAAGTGGTACGCCGACCACGTCGGCAAGACGGCGGGCCCGCTCACCCACTTCGTCATCGACACCAGCCGCAACGGCCGGGGCTCGTGGGCGCCCAGGCCGGGCACGACCTACAAGGACGCGCAGACCTGGTGCAACCCGCCCGACCGCGGCCTCGGCGTCCGGCCGACCCCCCGCACCGGCAACCCGCTCGTCGACGCGTACCTGTGGATCAAGGTCCCCGGCGAGTCCGACGGCCAGTGCGACCGCGGGATGGGCGGCGGCACGGACCCCGAGCGCGGCGCCGCGGACCCGGCAGCCGGCGCCTGGTTCGACAAGCAGGCCGCGGAGCTGATCCGGTTCGCGACCCCTGCGGTGGCGCGCCCCGCGGGCGCGAAGAAGAAGTAGGAGCGGCCCGGGATTCGCCGTAAGAAACGTCAACGCACCGTAAGAACCGTCATTCACGGCAGCGGCCCGGACGGCATACTCCTGACCCCGGCGGCACTCACGATCGCTGGGTCCTCGAAGGAGGCTCCATGCACCCGGTGCGACGAGTACAGCTTCTCGCAGTTGCCGCCGTCCTGTCGGCCGCGCTGCCAGCGCGCGCGCAGACCTGGAATCTGATCTGGAGCGACGAGTTCAACGGCGCCGCCGGGACGTTCCCGGACACCACCCGATGGAACTATGACGTAGGTAACAACAATGGTTGGGGTAACGGCGAGTCGGAATTCTACTGCGTGGCTGGATCGAATACCGCGCCGTGCAGCGCCGCCAATCCCAACGTGTTCATGAACGGCAGCGGCAGCCTGGTGATCCGGGCGCGGCGAGACGCGGCGGGGACCTGGACCTCGACCCGCATGCTCACCAGCGGCAAGTTCTCGGTCCAGTACGGGCGGATCGAGGCCCGCATGCGGCTGGTCGCCGCCAACGGGCTGTGGCCGGCGTTCTGGATGCTCAGGACCAACATCGGCAGCGCGGGCTGGCCGAGCTGCGGGGAGGTCGACATCATGGAGTGGGTCGACAACTATGGCCCGAGCGCCACGTCGTCGACGATCCACGGGCCGGGCTACTCGGGCGCCGGCGGCATCGGCGTCCAGACCGGGTTTCCCAGCGCGACGCGCGTCGATGATCCGGGCTATCACGTGTACGGCGTGATCTGGTCGCCGAACCAGATCCAGTTCTATCGCGACACCACGACCAACATCACCCGGACGATCACGCCGGCCAACACCCCGGCCGGCACGACCTGGGCGTTCAACCATCCGTTCTTCCTGCTGCTGAACCAGGCCGTCGGGGGCAACTGGTTCCCCGGCCCGGATAGCTCGACCCCGGCGGTCAACGACGTGCTGGTCGACTACGTGCGCGTCTACCAGGCGGGCACCGCGCCGCCGCCGGCCACGACGATCACCGTCCGTGCCTCGGCCAACAGCACGTTCGTCTCGGCCGACAACGCGGGGGCGAGCCCGCTGGTCGCCAACCGCGCCACCGCCAGCACCTGGGAGCAGTTCCGGCTGATCGACAACGGCGATGGCACGATCTCGCTGCAGGCCGTCGTGAATGGCCTCTACGTCACGGTCGATTCCGGTAACGGAAGCTGGCTGATCGCCAGTCGCAGCGCGATCGGCACCTCCGAGAAGTTCCATCGCGTCGCGCAGAGTAACGGCACGGTCGCGCTGCAGGCGGTGGTCAACAACCGGTTCGTGTCCGCCGACCTCAACATCGGCGATGTGCTGGTTGCCAACCGCGCCGCCGCCAGCACCTGGGAGCAGTTCACGTTCACGAACCTGTAGCGGTCCGGGCTACCCCGACCCCGCTCGCCCGCGCTGAGATCCGCGCCCTGCGTGCGGCCGGCCCTGCAAGGCGCCGTTGCTGGGACCCGGCGCAGGCACGGGACCTATCACCGCGGATTCGTTGGCGACATGCTGAACCAGGCCCCGGGGAATCCGCGACCGACGGACCTGACCGTGGTCCTGCCTGCTAGCATCCGCCGCGTGATTGCCTCGGTTGCGGACACGCCGCCCGGTTCGCGCGAACCGGATGCGCCGGGGATGCCGGTCCGGATCACGGGGCTGGTGCGGCGGTTCGCCAACCCGATGGCGGCGCCGGTCGAGGTGCTCGCTGGCATCGACCTCGATGTACCGGCGAGCGAGCTGGTCGCGCTGCTCGGGCCATCGGGTTGCGGCAAGAGCACGCTGCTCCGGCTGGTGGCGGGGCTCGATGCGCCGGACGGCGGCTCGGTGGTGGTCGATGGCCGGCCGCTTCGCCGCCGCGAGCACCGCGAGGACGTGGCGTTCGTGTTTCAGGAGGCGCACCTGCTGCCGTGGCGCACGCTGCTCAAGAACGTGCTGTTACCGCTCGAGCTGCGCGGGGTGGCGCCGGGCGAGCGCCGGGACCGCGCGCTGGACATGCTCGAGCGGGTGGGGCTGAGCGACGCGCGCGAGCGCTATCCGGCGCAGCTGTCGGGCGGGATGCAGCTGCGCGGCTCGCTGGCCCGCTCGCTGGTCACCCAGCCGAGGCTGCTGCTGCTCGATGAGCCGTTTGCGGCGCTCGACGAGATCACGCGGCAGCGGCTGGATGGCCTCATTCACGAGCTGTGGCTCGACCGGCGGTTCACCGCGCTGTTCGTGACGCATTCGCTGCGCGAAGCAGCGTTTCTGGCCCAGCGCGCGGTGATGTTGTCGCGGCGCCCTGCCCACGTGGTGGCCAACCGGGCGATCGAGCTCCCGGTGGAGCGCACGGAGGCGCTGCGCACGACGGCTGCGTACAACCAGGTGGTCGAGCGGCTGTACCAGGATCTGCTGATCGCCGAGACCGGCGATGAACGGAGCACCGAGGGCAGCGGCGAGGCCGGGCCATGACGGCGCGACTGCGCGATCTGGCGGCGCGGCTGGTGCCTCCGCTGTGCGCCGCGCTCGCGATCCTCGCGGTGTGGGAGCTGGGGGTGCGGTGGACGAATCCGCCGAAGTTTCTGTTCTGTGCGCCGAGCGATATCGTGCGCGACGCGGCGGCGCGGGCGGGCGAGCTGGCGATGGCCACGTGGAAGACGGCGATCGCCGTGATGTGGGGGTTCGCGCTCGCCGCGGTCGTCGGCGTGGCCGCCGGGGTGGCGCTGTCGTCGAACCGCTGGCTCGAGCGCGCGCTGTACCCGTTCACGGTGGTGCTGCAGACCGTACCGCTGGTCGCGATCGCGCCGATGCTGATGATCTGGCTCCACGCGGGAGTGCAGGCCGTGGCGGTGTGTGCGTTCATCGTCAGCCTGTTTCCGGTCATCACCAGCACGCTGATCGGCATCCGCTCGATCCCGAGCCCACAGGTGGAGCTGTTCTGGCTATATGGCGCGCGGCCGCTGGCGGTCCTGTTCAAGCTCAAGCTGCCCGGAGCGGTTCCCGGCATCATGGCGGGGCTTCGCATCGCCGCGGGCCTGGCGGTGATCGGCGCGGTGGTGGGCGAGTTCGTCGCCGGTGAGCTGGGGGCGGAGCGCGGCCTGGGGATCGTGGTCGTGGTGGCGGCCAAGCAAGGAGAGCTGCCGATGCTGCTTGCGGCAGTCGCGCTCGCGTCCTTGCTCGGGATCGCAATGGTGGGCGCGGTGAATGCAGCGGCCTATCTCCTCATGTACAAATGGCACGTCTCCGAGCGGCCAGACTGAGAGCGACCGAGAATGACCGAGATCACCGAGATCACCGAGATCACCGAGATCACCGAGATCACCGAGATCACCGAGCTCGACCGCCCACGCCCGTCGAGCTCGACTGCCACCACCGACCCATCCGGAGAGCGCACATGACCAGGAGCCGAATGTCGCATGCGATCGCCTGCCTACCCGCCACGTTGGCGATCGCCTGCGCTGCGGCGCTGGCGTTCTCCGTCAGCGCGTGTGGGAAGGGCGCCGACAAGTCAGCGGGCTCGGCCGACAAGGCGGGCTCGGCCGACAAGGCGGGCTCGGCCGACAAGCCGGCGGGCGCCGGGGCTGCGACGGCGGCGGTCACGCTCCAGCTCAACTGGACTCCGGAGCCCGAGTTCGGCGGGTTCTACACCGCCGCCAAGGATCGGCTCTACGAGCGCGAAGGGGTCAACGTCGCGATCAAGGCGGGCGGAGCCGGCGTGCAGACGTGGAAGATGGTGGCGACCGGCGACGTTCCGTTCGCGGTCGCCGAGGCAGGCGAGATCTTGCGCGCGCGGCTCAAGGACGCCGACCTGGTGGCGCTCTATGCGGTCTACCAGACGAGCCCGCAGGCGCTGATGGTGCACAAGGCCAGCGGCGTGACCTCGCTGGGCGACATCTTCACCTCGGGCAAGATCAAGCGGGTCGCGATGGAATCGGGCCTGCCGTACGTGAAGTTCCTCGAGAAGAAGTACGGCTTTGGCAAGGTCGAGGTGGTGCAGCACGGCGGCAACCTGTCGCTGTTCCTGAGCGATCCGACGATGGCGCAGCAGTGCTTCGCGTTCTCCGAGCCGCTCAGCGCCAAGGAGAAGGGGGTCGAGGTGAACGTGTTCTCCACCGCCGAGGCCGGGTTCAATCCATATCTCGCCGTGGTGATCACCAGCAAGAAGTACCTCGACGCCAACCGCGCGGTGGTCGAGAGCTTCGTCCGCGGCACGCGCGCCGGCTGGAAGGCCTACCTCGACGATGCCAGGCCGACCAACGCGTACTTGAAGGCGCAGGGAGCCACGATGACCGTGGAGGCGATGAATCAGTACGCCGACCTGCAGAAGCCGTACGTCGTGGGCGATGACAAGGTCAGGTACCTGGGCTACATGAGCGAGGATCGCTGGAAGGCGTTTGCCGAGCAGCTCAAGGATCTCGGTGAGATCGATCAGGTCCCCGATGTCACGAAGGCATTCCTCAATGTCGAGTCGAAGTGAGGCGGCGATGAAGCCCGGTTCGAACCGAGCGACCCGCGTGATCGTGACCGGTGGCAGTGGAAAGCTCGGGCGCGCGGTGCTCGCAGACCTCGTCGCCCATGGCTACAGGGTATTGAACCTCGACCAGGCGATGCCGCGGGAGCCGATCGCGCCGACCGTGCGCGTCGACCTGCGGGACTTTGGCGAGGTGATCGCGGCGCTCGCCGGTGTCGACGAGCACAGCGGGCCGTTCGACGCGGTCGTGCACCTCGCCGCGATCCCGGCGCCGGGGCTGTTCGGCAATGCGCGGACGTTCGCCAGCAACGTCCCGGCCACCTACAATGTGTTCGAGGCCGCCCGCGTGCTCGGCATCAAGTCGGTGGTGTTTGCCTCGAGCGAGACGGTGCTCGGCCTGCCGTTCGACCATCCGCCGCCGTATGCGCCGGTGGACGAAGAGGTTCGACCGCGCCCGGAGTCTGCGTATTCGCTCGGAAAGCTGGTGGACGAGACGATCGCGCAGCAATATGCGCGGTGGGATCCGGCGCTGAAGATCATCGCATTGCGGTTCTCGAATGTCATGGATGTCGAGGACTACAAGGCATTCCCGAGCTTCGACGCCGATGCCAGGAAGCGGAAGTGGAACCTGTGGAGCTACATCGACGCGCGCGATGGCGCCCAGGCCGTGCGCAAGGCGCTCGAGGCTCGCCTGTCGGGCTTCGAGGCCTTCATCATTGCCAATGACGACACAGTGATGACTCGCACGAATGCATCGCTGATGGCAGAGGTATTCCCCGGCGTCGAGACCCGTCCGGCGATGACGGCCCACGGCACGCTGTTATCGATCGACAAGGCGAAGCGTATGCTGGACTACGAGCCGCAGCACAGCTGGCGCAATCACGTGTAGCGTACCAGTGGCGGTTCAACGGCGCGAACATCCTCGGTGCGACGGCCTCCGTGTTCACCATCCCGCAGGCCCAGAGCGCGGACGCCGGCGCGTACACGGTCGTCGTGACCAACGGCGCGGGCAGCGTCACCAGCGCGGCGGCGACGCTCACCATCGCCCCGCCGGGCCCCAACCTGGCGCTCCATCAGCCGGCCACCGCCAGCTCCACCCAGGGCGGCGGCCTCGAGGCGAGCAACGCGACCGACGGGGACCTCACCACGCGGTGGGCCTCCGCCGGCGGCGTCGATCCGTCGTGGCTCCAGGTCGACCTCGGCGCCGTGAAGCCGTTCAACACCGTCGTGCTGTCCTGGGAGGCCGCGTTCGCCGCGCAGTACCAGATCCAGGTCTCGAACGACGGCCAGACCTGGAGCGTCGCCGCCAGCAACACCACGGGACACGGCGGCGTCGAGACCGTGATCTTCCCGACGGCCCAGGGCCGGTTCGTCCGCATGTTCGGCCAGGTCCGCGCCACCTCGTTCGGCTACTCGCTGTTCGAGCTGGCGGCCTACAACGTCGCCCAGTGCGGCGGCGCGAGCGAGCGCTACACGGTGCTGTCGACCGCGCTGGTCAAGGACAACCGGAGCGGCCTGACCTGGCAGCGCGCGGAGACGACGTTCACGGACCAGGGCGCGCAGTTCACCCAGCCGATCGCGCAGTCGACCTGCGCATCGGCGGGCATGCGGCTGCCGACCCAGGCCGAGGCGCTCGCCATCGCCGGCGACAGCAACGCCGCGTGCGCGTTCCCGCTGCCGTGGATCACCTGGACCTCCACCGCCGACCCGGCCGACGCGACGCGCGCGTTCGTCGTCGGCTCCACCGGGCAGTCGACCGCGCAGGTCGCCAGCAACTTCCCGGGCGGCGTGGTGTGCACCTCCGGATCGGCGGCAGCCGCGCCTGCGATCACCACCCAGCCGGCGTCGGTCACGGTGGCGGTGGGCCAGACCGCCACGTTCAGCGTCGTGGCGAGCGGGTCCGGGCTGACCTACCAGTGGTCGAAGAACGGCGCCGCCATCGCCGCGGCGACCGCGGCCAGCTACACCACGCCGGCGACGACGGCGGCCGACAGCGGTGCGCGGTTCACCGTCGCCGTCACCAGCGCGGGCGGCACGGTGGTCAGCACCGCCGCCACGCTCACCGTCACCGGCGGCGGCGGCGGCGGCGGCACGCTGCTGTCGCAGGGCCGGCCGGCGACCGCGTCGTCGGTCGAAGGCGCGTTCGTCGCCGCCAACGCGGTCGACGGCAACACCGGCACGCGGTGGGCCAGCGCGTTCACCAGCAGCGAGTGGATCCAGGTCGACCTCGGCGCGACCGCGACCATCACCCGCGTCGTGCTCAACTGGGAGGCGGCGTTCGCGACCGGCTACCAGATCCAGACC
>JBGQCL010000483.1:0-8836 GCA_041495365.1 Kofleriaceae bacterium
AGAGCGACAAGCGGCACTACGCGCACGTGGACTGCCCTGGCCACGCGGACTACATCAAGAACATGATCACCGGGGCGGCGCAGATGGACGGCGCGATCCTGGTGGTGTCGGCGCCGGACGGGGCGATGCCGCAGACCCGGGAGCACGTGCTGCTGGGCAAGCAGGTCAACGTGCCGGCGATCGTGGTGTACCTGAACAAGTGCGACATGATCGGCAAGGGGGACGAGGAGCTGCTGGACCTGGTGGAGATGGAGCTGCGCGAGCTGTTGAACAAGTATGGGTATCCGGGGGACACGACGCCGATCATCCGCGGGTCAGCGCTCAAGGCGTTGGAGGGCGACACGTCGGAGTACGGGTCGCAGTCGATCCAGAAGCTGATGGAGGCGTGCGACACGTTCATCCCCGAGCCGGTGCGCGAGCTGGACAAGCCGTACCTGATGCCGGTGGAGGACGTGTTCACGATCACGGGGCGCGGGACGGTGGTGACGGGGCGGATCGAGCGTGGGATCGTCAAGGTGGGAGACGAGCTGGAGATCGTGGGGCTGGGGGAGACCCGGACGACGACGTGCACGGGGGTGGAGATGTTCCGCAAGCTGCTGGACCAGGGGCAGGCGGGGGACAACGTGGGGGTGCTGCTGCGCGGGACCAAGCGGGAGGAAGTGGAGCGCGGGATGGTGCTGTGCAAGAAGGGGTCGATCAACCCGCACACGACGTTCACCGCGGAGGTGTACGTGCTGAAGAAGGAAGAGGGCGGGCGGCACACGCCGTTCTTCAACGGGTACCGGCCGCAGTTCTACTTCCGGACGACGGACGTGACGGGGACGGTGACGCTGCCGGCGGGAACGGAGATGGTGATGCCGGGGGACAACATCAAGGTCGACGTGACGCTGGTGTCGCCGATCGCGTGCGAGGAAGGGCTGCGGTTCGCGATCCGCGAGGGCGGCAAGACGGTCGGGGCCGGCGTGGTGACCAAGATCCTGGCCGACGCCCCGCCGGCCGCGAAGGCCGCCGCCGCGGCGCCTGGGAAGGCCGCCGCGGCGCCTGGGAAGGCCGCCGCCGCGGCGCCTGCGAAGAAGTAAGCCAGAAGCTGCAAGGAACACGACGCCATGACGACCCCACGCATCCGCATCCGGCTCAAGGCCTACGACCACAAGCTGCTCGATCAGTCGGCCGGCGAGATCGTCGAGACCGCCAAGCGCACCGGCGCCAAGATCGCAGGCCCGATCCCGCTGCCGACCAAGATCAACAAGTACTGCGTGCTGCGGTCGCCGCACACCGACAAGAAGTCGCGCGAGCAGTTCGAGATCCGCACCCACAAGCGGCTGCTCGACATCCTCGAGCCGACCCAGCAGACCCTCGACGCGCTGATGAAGCTCGACCTGTCGGCGGGCGTCGACGTCGAGATCAAGACCTAGCACCCGGGGGCTCTGCCCCCGGGTCCCCCGGGGAACAGATCCCATGCACCACGCTCCC
Source organism: Kofleriaceae bacterium (assembly GCA_041495365.1). GTDB lineage: Bacteria > Myxococcota_A > Polyangia > Haliangiales > Haliangiaceae > JABFXX01. The sequence continues at coordinate 1,474 of JBGQCL010000483.1, forward strand.
CCCGGGGGCTCCGCCCCCGGGTTCCCCCGGGACCCGGACCCGGACCCAGACCCAGACCCAGACCCAGACCCATCCAAGACCCCAGACCGAGACCCAGGAATCATGCCGAAGCTAGACGTCAAGAACATCAGCGGGAACAGCGTCGGGTCGATCGACCTCGACGACACCGTGTTCGGCGCCGAGGTCCACGAGCACCTCCTGTGGGAGGTCGTCAAGTGGCAGCTCGCCAAGCGCCGCGCCGGGACGGCCTCGACCAAGCGGCTCGGCGAGGTCCGCGGTTCGTCGAAGAAGGTCTGGAAGCAGAAGGGCACCGGCCAGGCCCGCCAGGGCAGTCGCCAGGCGCCGCACTGGGTCGGCGGCGCCTCGGTGTTCGGGCCCAAGCCGCGCAGCTACGACTACGCGATGCCGCGCAAGGCCAAGAAGGCCGCGCTGCGCGCCGCGCTGTCGCTGCGCGCGGCGGAGAACCAGCTGGTCGTGCTCGACAGCTTTGCGATCGGCGGGCCCAAGGGCTCGACCCGGTCCGTCGCGAGCGCGCTCGAGGCGCTCGGCGCTGCGCAGCCCGACCGCAAGGTGCTGATCGTCGACGCGGGGAGCAATGTCAACCTCGTGCACGGTGCGCGCAACCTGAAGTCGTCGCAGTGGATCGCCCCCGAGGGGCTCAACGTCTACGATATCCTGCGCCACCAGACGCTGGTCGTGACCCAGGCCGCGGTCGCGTCGATCACCGCCGCGCTCAAGGGCAGCGCGACATCCCCTCTAGGCACCGCAGGAGCCGAGTAACCATGCGCGACGCGCAATCCATCATCAAGCGCCCGCTGCTCACCGAGAAGTCGTCGCGGCTGCGCGAGACCGGCGGCGCCGCCGAGCGCCAGGCCGAGGGCGACACCTACGCCCAGCAGGTCGTGTTCGAGGTCGCGCGCGACGCCAACAAGATCGAGATCCGCGGCGCGGTCCAGAGTCTGTTCAAGGTCACCGTGACCTCGGTCCGCACGCTGGTCGTGCGCGGCAAGCAGAAGCGGGTCGGCCGGTTCGCCGGCCGCCGTCCGTCGTGGAAGAAGGCGCTCGTCACGCTCAAGCCCGGCGACAACATCGAGTTCTTCGAGGGAGTCTAGGATGTCGATCAAGAAGTACAAGCCGACCTCGCCGGGCCGGCGCGGGATGTCGACCCAGGACTTCGGCAGCATCACCACCCACGAGCCCGAGAAGAGCCTGCTTGCCCACAAGTCGGCGACCGCCGGCCGCAACAACCATGGCCGGGTCACGTCGCGGTTTCGCGGCGGCGGCCACAAGCAGCGCTACCGCGTGGTCGACTTCAAGCGCATCAAGACCGGCGTGCCGGCCAAGGTGATCTCGATCGAGTACGACCCCAACCGCTCGGCGCGGCTGGCGCTCCTGCAGTACGCCGACGGCGAGAAGGCCTACATCCTCGCGCCGCAGCACCTCCACGTCGGTGATCAGGTGCTGTCGGCCAACTCGGCCGACATCAAGCCCGGCAACTCGTTGCCGTTGCGCTTCATCCCGATCGGAACCGAGATCCATGCGGTCGAGCTCAAGATCGGCCGCGGCGCGCAGATCGGCCGGTCGGCGGGGACCAAGGTCACCCTGATGGCGAAGGAAGGCGACTGGGCGACCTTGCGCATGCCGTCGGGCGAGATGCGCCGGGTCCACATCGACTGCCGGGCGACCGTCGGGCAGATCGGCAACACCGAGCATGCCAACATCCAGTGGGGCAAGGCCGGCCGCATGCGGTGGAAGGGCATCCGCCCGCACAACCGCGGCGTGTCGATGAACCCGGTCGACCACCCGATGGGTGGCGGCGAGGGCCGGTCGTCGGGCGGCCGCCACCCGTGCACGCCGTGGGGCCAGAAGACCAAGGGCCTCAAGACCCGCCACAACAAGCGGACCGAGCAGTTCATCATTCGCCGCCGGGCGAAGTAGCCAGGTCACCCAGGGACACCCAGGACATCCACGATGCCTCGTTCAATCAAGAAGGGCTCCTTCGTCGAGCACTACCTCGCGAAGAAGATGGCGACCGCGGCCAAGGAGAGCAACCCGGCGCGCCGCGTGATCACGACCTACTCGCGCCGCTCGACGGTGGTGCCCCAGATGGTCGGGCTCACGTTCGCCATCCACAACGGCCGCAAGTTCATCCCGGTGTTCATCACCGAGCAGATGGTGGGTCACAAGCTCGGTGAGTTCTCGCTCACCCGGACTTTCCACGGCCACAGCGGCGAGCGAAAGAAATAGTCATGCAGGCACGCGCACTCGTTCGCGGCATCACGATGTCGCCCCGCAAGATGCGGGTCGTGGCCAACCTCGTCCGCAACCGGAAGGTCGAGGACGCGGTCGGCCTGCTCGACCTCATGCCCAAGCGGGCCGCCGGGATCATCTCCAAGGCGCTCAAGTCGGCCGCGGCCAACGCCGAGGAACGCTCGGGCGGCGACGCCTCGATCGATCAGCTTCGCATCCACACGATCGCCGTCGACGGCGGTACGATCGGCAAGCGCTGGATGCCGCGGTCGATGGGCCGCGCCAACCGCATCAACCACCGCACCAGCCACCTCACGGTGGTGGTCACGGATGAGGACTAGTCCCCATGGGCCAGAAGACACATCCGACCGGCTTCCGCCTCGGCATCATCAAGACCTGGTCGTCTCGGTGGTACGAGGAGAAGAACTACGCCAAGTGGCTGCATGAAGACCTCAAGCTCAAGGACTTCATCAAGAAGAAGCTCAACCACGCCGGCGTGAGCTACATCGAGATCGAGCGCGCGGCGAACAAGGCGAAGATCAACATCCACACCGCGCGGCCCGGCATCGTGATCGGCAAGCGCGGCGCGGGCGTCGAGACCCTCAAGAAGGAGGTCCAGGCGCTGACCGAGAACGAGGTGTTCCTCAACATCATCGAGGTCCGCAAGGCCGAGACCAACGCGCAGCTGGTCGCCGAGAACATCGCGACCCAGCTCGAGCGCCGGATCGCGTTCCGCCGCGCGATGAAGAAGGCGACCCAGACCGCGATGAAGTTCGGTGCCAAGGGCATCAAGGTTGCCTCGAGCGGCCGGCTCGGCGGGGCCGAGATGTGCCGCCGCGAGTGGTACAAGGAGGGCCGCGTCCCGCTCCACACCCTGCGCGCGGACATCGAGTACGGCTTCACCGAGGCCCACACCACGTACGGCAGCATCGGCGTCAAGGCCTGGGTGTTCCATGGCGAGGTCCTCCCCGCCGCCAGGAAGCCCACGCCCCAGGGGCCCCAGCGCTGATTCTGGAGATTCCGGAGACCCACGGAGACCCACGGAGACCTGAACGATGTCGATGCTCTCCCCAAAACGTTCGAAGTTTCGCAAGTCGCACAAGGGCAACCTCAAGGGCCGCGCCAAGGGCGGCAACGAGGTGTCGTTCGGCGACTACGGGCTCCAGGTCACCTCGCCGGGCTGGCTCACCGCGCGCCAGATCGAGGCGGCCCGCGTCGCGATCTCGCGCTCGGTCAAGAAGCTGGGCAAGATCTACGTCCGCGTCTTCCCCGACCACCCGTTCACCAAGAAGCCGGCCGAGACCCGCATGGGCACCGGCAAGGGCGGCGTCGAGGGCTGGGTCGCCGTGGTCCGCCCCGGCCGGGTGATCTTCGAGGTCGAGGGCGTGTCGCTCGAGATCGCCAAGGAGGCGTTCCACCGCGCCCACCACAAGCTGACGGTCAAGACCCAGCTGATCGCCCGGGAGCTGGCGATATGAGCAAGGTCGCCACCACGCTGGAGCAGCTCCGCGACCAGCCCGACCACGAGCTCAGCCAGGCCCTGGCGCGCACGCGCGACGAGCTGTTCCGGCTCCACCTCGCCCAGCACACCAACCAGGTCACGTCGACCGCCGCGCTGATGAGCAAGCGCCGCGAGATCGCGCAGATCTTGACGATCCTGCGCGCCCGCGGGCTCGGCCTCGAGACCCAGGGTCAGAAGGTCCAGGCCCGCCTGCCGGCGAAATCCTCCAAGACCCAACAGGCGAAGTCATGACCGATTCGACGCTATCCCCTGGCCATGGCGCCGCGTCCGCGGCGCCCGTCACTCCCAAGGCCGATGGTGCCAAGGCCGATCAGCGCGGCTCGCGCCGCGTCATCGTCGGCACCGTCACGTCGAGCAACATGGACAAGACGGCGACCGTCACGGTGATCCGCCGCGTCCGCGACCGCCGGTTCCACAAGTTCCTGACCCGGCGCGTGAAGTACCACGTGCACGACGAGCACAACACCGCCAAGGTCGGCGACGTCGTCGAGATCGTCGAGTCGCGTCCGATGTCGAAGACCAAGCGCTGGCGGCTGCTCAGCACGGTGCAGCGCGCGGTCGAGGCCGACGGCGGCCACGCCGCGGCGCAGGCGGACCACGCAGCCGAGGAGAAGTGAGGAGCACGCCATGATCCAGATGACCTCCGTGCTCGACGTCGCCGACAACAGCGGCGCCAAGAAGGTGTTCTGCATCAAGGTGCTCGGCGGCACCCGCCGGCGCTACGCGACGATCGGCGATGTCATCATCGTGTCGATCCGCGAAGCGATCCCCGGCGCCAAGGTCAAGAAGGGCGAGGTCGCGCGCGCCGTGATCGTCCGCACCAGGCGCGAGCTGGCGCGGGCCGATGGCAGCTACATCAGGTTCGACGGCAACTCGGCCGTCCTCATCAACAAGGAGAACGAGCCGATCGGTACCCGCATCTTCGGGCCGGTCGCTCGCGAGCTGCGCGCCAAGCGGTTCATGAAGATCATCTCGCTGGCGCCGGAGGTGCTGTAGTCATGCCGCACGTTCGCAAAGGCGACCTGGTGGTCGTCACCAGCGGGGCTTACAAGGGCAAGCGCGGCAAGATCCTGCGCATCGTCGGCGATCGAGTGATCGTCGAGAAGGTCGCGATGATCAAGCGCCACCAGAAGCCGACCCAGAAGGCGCCGCAGGGCGGGATCATCGACAAGGAAGGCTCGATCCACATCTCGAATGTGGCGCTGTTCGACGACAAGCTCGGCCGCGGCACGCGGACCAAGATCGCCGCGGAAGGCGACACCAAGGTCCGCGTCGGCGTGAAGTCGGGCACCAAGTTCCCCAACGCCGGGATGACCTGAGCTCGGACACCCCAGGTGCCCATTCACCGCTCGGAATAACCCGGAATACCCACGGACACGACGATGGCGAAGGACGACGAGACATCAGCGGCTCCCGGCGACGCTCCCCCCAAGAAGGAGAGAGCCGAGAAGGCCGACAAGCCGGAGCGCGCCCCCAAGCCCAAGGGCGACAAGAAAAAGCCGACCGAGCCGAGCGGCCCGGCGCCCAAGTACAAGCGCGACAAGCCGCCCAAGCTCAAGGCGCAGTACGACAGCGCGGTGCGGCAGCTGATGATGAAGGAGTTCAGCTACTCCACCGTCATGCAGGTGCCGCGGGTGGTCAAGATCACGGTCAACATGGGGCTCGGCAAGGCCAAGGACGAGCCCAAGATGATCGACAACGCGATCGAGGAGCTCAAGACGATCACCGGCCAGTCCCCGGTCGTGTCGCGCGCGAAGAAGGACATCGCCGTGTTCAAGCTCCGCAAGGGCCAGAAGATCGGTGTGATGGTCACGCTGCGCCGCGAGCGGATGTGGGAGTTCCTCGACCGGCTGTGCAACATCGCGCTGCCGCGCGTCCGCGACTTCCGCGGCGTGTCGCCGCGCGGGTTCGACGGCCGCGGCAACTTCACGATGGGCGTGCGCGAGCAGATCATCTTCCCCGAGATCGAGTACGACAAGATCGACTCGATCAAGGGCATGAACATCTCGATCGTCACCACCGCGGGGAACGACGCCGAGGGCCGCGCGTTGCTCGGCCACCTCGGTATGCCGTTCCGCGCGGCCGTCCCGGCGGCGGGTGCGGCCGCCGGAGCGACGGCCTGAACAAGATCGCCGAGGACACCATGAGCAAGCTGGTCGATAAGCTTCCAAAGAAGCACAAGTTCAAGGTCCGCATCAAGAGCCGCTGCAAGCGCTGTGGCCGGTCGCGGGCGTATATCCGCAAGTTCGAGATGTGCCGGCTCTGCTTCCGCGAGCTCGCCCTGCGCGGCGACATCCCGGGCGTCATCAAGTCGAGCTGGTGAGAGGACGAAGAGCATGTCGATGACCGATCCCATCGCTGACTTCCTCGCGCGGATCCGCAACGGAATCCGGGCCCGCAAGCAGCTGATCGAGTGCCCGCGCTCCAACATCAAGCTCCGGCTCGCCGAGATCCTGCGCGACGAGGGCTTCGTCCAGGGCGTGATCTCGGTCGATGACAACAAGCAAGGCGTGCTCAAGCTCACGCTGCGCTACGACGGCCGGACCGGGTCCGGCAGCGCGATCACCGGCATGCGCCGGGTATCGCGGCCGGGCCAGCGCGCCTACGTCCCCGCCAAGCAGGTGCCCCGGGTCCGCAACGGCCTCGGCATCGCGATCCTGTCCACGTCGCAGGGCGTGATGACCGACAAGGAAGCGCGGACCAAGGGCGTCGGCGGCGAAGTCCTCTGCGAGGTCTGGTGAACCATGTCGCGCATCGGTCGTAAACCGCTGGAGATCCCCAAGGGCGTCACGGTGTCGATCACGAACGACACCGTGACGACCAAGGGCCCGAAGGGCATCCTGACGCTCAAGCGTCACAAGGACATCGAGGTCCGTCAGACCAAGGACGAGGACAAGCGCGACGTGATCTTGTTCGAGCGCAAGGGCAACCTCGGCCCGCAGCGCGCGGCGCACGGCCTGATGCGCACCCTGGTCGGCAACATGCTGACCGGCGTGACCCAGGGTTTCACGCGCCAGCTCGAGATCAACGGCGTCGGGTACAAGGCCGAGATCAAGGGCACCAAGATCGTGCTGTCGCTGGGCTTCTCGCACCCGATCGACTACCAGCTGCCGGAGGGCATCACGGCCAAGGTCGACAAGAACATGCTGATCCTCTCGGGGATCGACCGGCAGCAGCTGGGGGCCGCGACCGCCAAGATCCGCAGCTTCCGGCCGCCCGAGCCCTACAAGGGCAAGGGCATCAAGTACATCGAGGAGACCATCCTTCGCAAGGCGGGCAAGACCGCGGGTAAGTAACATCCGGGGGCTCTGCCCCCGGATCCCCCCGGGAACAGATCCCACGCACGCACGCTCCCTCCGGGGGCTCTGCCCCCGGATCCCCCCGGGAACAGATCCCACGCACCCACGCACCCACGCACCCACGCACGCACGCTCCCTCCCTCCCTCCCTCCGGGGGCTCTGCCCCCGGATCCCCCCCGGGAACAGATCCCCCGCACCCACGCACGCCGCCCGCCCGCGCCCCCCCCCCCCCCCGCCCGGGGAGCCGCCCCCGCGACCCCCCCGGGGGCCCATGCCCCCCCCCCGCGGGGCC
>JBGQCL010000484.1:0-8813 GCA_041495365.1 Kofleriaceae bacterium
CCCGCCCCGCCGGCAAAGCCGGCAGGGTCCCCACCCCCCATCTCGCCTCGCTCGATCCCACGGGGGGCTTCGGTCATGCACCGTCCCCGGGCGCGACGATCTCGCGCGGGTCGATCTGGATCGCGAACTGGGTGATGCCGAGCGACCTGACGGTATCGAGCACCCAGACCACGCGGCCGTGCGACACCCGCTTGTCGCCGGCGATGATCGCCTGGCTCTTCGGATCCCGGGCGACCGCGTCCTTGATCGCGGCGCGCAGCGCGTCCGGGGTGACCGGCTTGTCGTTGAGGAAGATCGCGCCGTCGGCCTTGAGCGCGATCGCGAGCGTGGTCGGCGGCGGCGCCGTGCTCTGCGAGGCGTGCGGCAGCTCGATCTCCAGCGCCTGGCGCGCGATCAGGTGCGCCGTGAGCATGAAGATGATCAGCAGCACCAGCATGATGTCGACCAGCGGGGTGACGTTGATGTCGGTGATCATGCCGCGCCGGCGCATCGCTCCGCCGGCCATCAGCTCGCCTCCTGGGCGGCGGCCTCGCCGCGGCCCGGCGCCTTGAGGTAGGCGATGACCTCGCGCGATGCCGCCTCGGCGCCCGCGGCGGCGGTCTCGACGTGGCGGATCAGCGCGTTGTACATCGCCACCGAGGGTAGCGCGACCAGCAGGCCGACGCCGGTCGCGACCAGCGCCTCGGCGATCCCCGACATCACCGCCTGGGTGCCCTGGATCGACGCGCCGGCGAGGTCGTGGAACGCGCGGATGATACCGAGCACGGTGCCGAACAGCCCGATGAACGGCGCGTTGTTGCCGAGCGTGCCGAGGAACGCGAGCCGCTTCTCGTAGCGCAGCCGCTCGGTCTCGAGCGCGGCGGCCTTGTGGTCCTCGACCGCGGCCGGGCCGTCGCCCGCGTGCGACAGGCAGGCGCGCACCACCCCGGCCTCCATCGAGCGCGCCCCGCCGAGCTTGGCCAGCGCGGCCGCGGCGCTGCCGCCGTGCAGCGCGCGCAGCGCCGCGGCGAGCCGGTCGCGCGGCGGCCGCTCCTGCACGAAGAACCAGATCCGGTCGAACATGACCGCCACCGCGGCGAGGCTGAGCGCCAGCAGCAGCCACAGCACCCAGCGCGAGCCGGCGCGCAGCATGAGGTCGAGGAGCTGGGCATCGATCGTGTCGTTGGTCATCTCGTCTCCTGGGGGTCGTTCCGGGCCTTGGCCTGGGTCTCGTCCTGGGGGTGCCGGCATCGCTAGAACCGGCCGCGCACGCCGACGGTCGGCAGCACGTAGCGGATCACGGTCCCGACCTGGACCTCCTCCGGCAACAGCGCGATGTTGGTGATGTCGACGTAGAAGTCGAGCAGCCAGCTCCGCCACACCGCGCGCTTGTCGACCCGGGCGTCGAACCGCAGGTAGCCGGTGCCGCGCGCCGCGTTGAACCCGGCGGTGATGGTCTCGGGCTTGCCGCTCTGGTACTGCAGGCGCAGGCCGATGTCCCAGTTGCGGCGCAGCGGCAGGCCGACGACCAGGTTGATGAGGTGGGTGCGGTCGAAGTCGTACGCCACCCACTGGCCGTCGCGCATGCGCTCGGAGCGCGACAGCGTGTACGATACCCAGCCGAAGATCCCGGACCTGGCCTGGCGGCGCAGCAGGACCTCGACGCCGTACGCCCGGCCGAGCTGCGGCTGGGTCAGCCGGTCGACCAGCATCTGGCCGCGCTGGCCGCCGAGCACGATCTGGGTCGGGATCAGGCTCGAGTTGGCGCCCTGGACCGCGCTCGCGTCGTTGACCGACAGATCGAAGATCGTCGGGTCCATGTAGTTTAAGTAGCCCTCGGTGGTGAGCTGGAACTTGTCGGCGAGCGGGACCTCGACGCCGAGGCTGGTCTGGTACGAGCGCAGCAGGCCGTACTTGATCGGCATCAGGTCCAGCCCCGGCAGCGGCAGCACGAACCGCGGCGGCTGGTGGTAGACCCCGGCGGCGCCCTTGAGCCACACCGCGCTGTCGTCGCTGCCGGGCGCGACGTCGGCGAGCTCGCGGTCGGCGAGCCGGTAGCGCACGGTGAGCCGCGGATCGACCGCCGCCTTGGTCGACGTTTCGTCGGAGTAGACGTCGGCGCGGACGCCGGGGCGGATCAGCCAGTCGCGGGTCGGCCGGACCAGCGCCTCGAGCATCGCGCCGCCGGTGGTGAACGTGCCGAGCTGCGACGTGATCGCCGACAGCGGGTTCTGGTCGGTGACCACCGTGCCGGCGCCCTGCGAGACCTTGTGGACCGAGCCCTCGACGCCGGTCGTGATGCTGAGCGCGTCGTCGGGCTTCCACGTCAGGTGCCACGACGGCTCGGCGACCAGCACGCTGAAGTCGGTGCCCATCGAGAATGTCTTGTCGTAGCCGAGCACCGCGCGGAAGCTGGTGACCGCGCTGTCGAGCGTGCGGTGGAGCCGGAGATCGAGCCGGTGGAAGCCGAGGATCAGCGACGGCGCGAGCGGCGGGTTCGGATCGTTGGGATCGGCGGTCGGCGCCGGCGTGTCGAGCTCGTCGTTGGCGCCGAACGCGAAGATCGTCCAGCCGTTGCGCGCGTTGCCGCCGTCGAGCCGCAGCTGGTAGTCCCAGTACGACAGCGACACCTGGTTGGTCGCGAGGCTGAGCACGAGGCCGGGGTAGCCGTAGCGGCCGGAGACCGTGGCGGTCGCGCCGAGCTGCGGGATCGGCTCGCGGACCAGGCCGCCGAGCTGCAACAGGTTCGCGTCGAAGTCGAGCAGGTGCTCGTCGCTGCGGGCCCGCGCGGTCTTGCCGTCGATGATGCCGCCGGTGTAGCCGCCGTACAGCACGGGCGCGCCGCCGGGGAAGAACTGGATCTCGTCGATGAAGTCGGGGTGGATCACGCTCGGCCCCGACAGCAGGTGGTAGAGCAGCGGCACGCGGGTGCCGTCGAGCAGGAACCCGGTCGAGCTCGGGGTCGCCCCGCGCACGATCGGGAACGGCAGCAGCGACACCACCGACGCGACGCCGGGCAGCGCCTGGACCACGCGGAACGGATCGCCGAACGTGCCGGGGACCTGCTTGATCTCGGCGCCGCGCAGCGAGATCCGCGATACTTCCTCGCGGCGCTGCTCGCCGACCACGACGATCTCGTACGGGTCATAGCGGTCGCGCTCGACCAGGTAGGTCACCGCGAGCTCCTGCCGGGCGGACAGCGCCTCCTGCTGCACGAAGCGGTTGTGGCCGGGCGCGGTGACCGTGATGCTGGCCTGGCCCTCGGGCAGCGGCAGCGTGAAGTGACCCTTCTGGTCGGCGTCGGCGACGTAGCTCCGATCGCCGACCCGGACGGTGACGGTGGCGCCCTGGACCGGCGCGCGGGTGCCGAGCTCGACCAGCCGGCCGCGCAGCACCGAGGTCGTCGGCGGACCGGCGGCGGTCGCCGGCGGCGGCGGGGGTGGCGGCGGCAGGAACGTGTGGGTGAACGTGATCTCGACCGGCACCGGCTTGCCGCCGTAGGTCGCCGGCTCGAACTGGAACGCCTTGACCGCGGCGATCACGGCGTCGTCGAACACCGGCTGCGGCGGCGTGACTTGCTCGACCTTGGTCACGCTGCCGGTCGCGTCGACCGTGAGCTTGACGGTGACGGCGATCGGATCGGTGTGCGGTGGCGCATTGTCCGGATACGGAACATCGTTCGAGCCCCTGGCATGCGGCGGCTCGAACGTCGGGCCGGCGGGCTGCCCGGCGGGCTGCCCCGCGTCGGCCGGTACAGGCGTCGGGTTCGGCGGCTGGCCGGGTCCTGGAGCCGCGGGTTGCCCGGCGCCGGCCGGCGCGGTCTGCGCGGCGCCGCGCGCCGGTGCGAGCGCGAGGCCGAGCGCGAGGCAAGGCGCGATCGTGGCGCGGGCGATCCGGGCGCGGATCATCGCCACGCGATCCCCCAGGCGAGCGTGACGCCGGTGTGCGGCCACCACTGGCGGCGCACGATCGCGATGCCGGTGTCGGGCTCGACGCGATGGGTGTCGTCGACGCAGCCGGTCCACTGCCTCACGACCTCGAGCGCGACGCTGGTCTGGGCGCGCGGCCCGAGCACGTAGGCCCACTCGGCCCGGGCCAGGCCGGCGACGCCGACCCCGCTGCAGCTCGCGACCGGGTGGCGGGCGTCGGGGAACGTGTACGAGGTGTCGAGCGTGCTGGGCAGCGGATCGGCGTCCATCCGGCCGGTGCGGCCCTCGACGATGCCGCCGAACCCCAGGCCGACGGCGAGGCTGATGCTCGGCGTGACGTGCCAGGTCGGATCGAGCGTGCCGGCGAACCGCAGCCCGGACAGCCCGCCGGGCTGCGACGCCGCCGCGTACTGGAACGACGCCAGGATCGACCAGCTCGGGTCGAGCCGCAGCCCGACCCGGACCGTGGGGCCGATCAGCCGGCCGCTCGGCGCGCCGCGCAGGCCGACCAGGCGGCCGTAGACCAGGCCCAGGCCGAGCCGGAAGCCGCTGGTGCGCCAGGCATCGCGGTCGGCCTGGGTCGGCAGCGACAGCCGCGGCTCGCCGTCGTCGTCGGCCGGCTTCGCGGCGGAGGCGGCGGGAGCGACGGCGGTCGTGGACGCGGAGGTCGGCGCCGCCGGACCGGGCGATGGCGCGCCCGGCGGCGTGGCAGGAGCCGGCGCCGGCGACGGCGACGCGCTCGGCGGCGCAGAGGGGGCGGATGCTGGCTCGCTCGGCGGCACGGCTGGACCCGGCGGCGGCGCGGCCGGCGGGTCGTCCGCCCGCGCCGGCGCGGCGATCGCCAGCCCGGCGAGCAGCGCGGTCGCGGTGGTCCGCTTGCGCGCCATGCTCACGGGGCCTGCGCAGGGCACGGCCACCACGACGGCGGCGTCTTCGTGATGTCCCATTGCGGTTGCGCGCACAGCGGATCGTTGCGGCAGCCGCGCAGCACGTAGTGGGTGAGGCCCATGCACGACTCGTCGGACCGACCCGACACGACGTACTGGATCATCCCGCTGGCCTGGCCGGTGCCGAAGTCGGGGACCTTGGCGCATGCCTCGGTGCGGTTGGTGAGGTCGAGCGCGTCGGCCGGCGGCTCGCGGTAGCGAATGCTGCTGTCCAGCGTGCGCTCCTCACACGCCAGCTCGCGCAGCTGCGCCGGCGGCCGGTACGCCAGGGTCACCGGCGTGGCGACCGGCTGCTCGCGGCAGGTCGACGGGTCCTCCGGGGGCAGCTGGCCGTCGAGCTCGGCGGCGATCGCGGCCATCGCGCTGAACCCGCCGGCCGAGACGAGCGAGAAGCTGGACAGCGGATCGCCGCACCCGGCGCGCGGGTAGAACGCCGCGGTCCGGTCGAACCCGCCCTCGCGGTACGCCAGCCGGGTGTCGGGCTGGGTCATCGAGGCAAACGACGCCGCGTAGACCCGGTCGGCGGTCTGCACGCCGTTGTCGTCGGGCCGCCCCGGGTCGCGACCGAGCGCCCGGGCGGGGCGGCCGAGCGTCAGCGTGCCGTCGCCGTCGCGATCGTCGTAGACCATCACGCCGGCGTAAGCGACGCGCGCGGTGACCCCGCCGACCATCACGTCGGCCGCGGGCAGGTCGAACAGGTCGAGCTCCGCCGTGCCGTCGGCCGCCAGCGGCGCGTTGGCCGCGACCCGGTCGGGGACGAAGCCGAAGGTGTCGCGGCAGCCCGCCGCGATCAGCGCCGCGACCGACGTGTCGCCGGGCGGCAGCACGCACAGCGGCTCGGTCAGCCACTGCGCGCCCCACAGCAGCGCGGCCCGCAGCTCCGGCGCGGCGGACCCCGGAACCCGGACGCTCTCGAAGTCCCCGGTGACCTGGACGTGCACGGTCGCGAGCGGCGGCGCGCTGCCGCCGAACCCCGACACGTTGCCGCAGCCGGCCACGGCCGCGATCGACGCCCCGATCACGGCGGCCATCGCGGCCCGGATCAGGGCTGCCATGCGACCCCCAGCTCCGCGCTCCACCCCGCGTGGAGCTTGCCGTCGTGGACATCGAGCGATGGCCCGCCGCTGGTCATCAGCAGCCACGGCCCGGCGATGTGCAGCGCGAGCACGGCGTCGAGGTCGGCCGCCGGCAGCAGCGCGAACGCCGAGGTCTCGAGCTCGCTGCCGGTCAGCCCGGCCCGCATCCCCTGGTTGCGGAGCCGGGTCTCGTGCACCAGCGTCCCGCCGAGCCCGAGCCGGAGCCCGATGGTCCCCCGCCCGGCGCGGCCTGCACGCCGCCGGTGACCCGCAGCCGCAGGTCGCTGTGGGTCACGGTCCACGGCAGCGACGACTCGGTCGCCGTCACCCACGACGCGCGCGCCCCCCAGGTCAGGGTGTCGCCGACCGTGACCCCGGCCCCGGCGCCGGCCGACAACCCGGTCGGCAGCGCGGCGGGGAACCCGACCACCAGGCCGCCGTCCACCGCGACGCGGCCCGACGAGCGGTAGTTCCAGGGTTCGTCGCCGAGCAGCGTGCCGTCGTCGGCCAGGGCGCGGTCCGGGGGTGCGACACACAGGGCGAGCAGCACGGCGGTACGCCACATGTCGTGTGGTTGTGCCCGCTGGCGGTGAAATCCTTCGCACCTTGTCAGCCAGGCCGTTTCAGCGAAGGATCCGGATATCCGCGGCAACTCAGCTCGTACCGTGGCTCGCGTGCTCGTCCTCGCAGCGCTGACCCTCGCCACCGTCCCGGCCCTCCTCCCGGGCGCCGGGGTCCGGCAGGCGCGCGCCGGTACGTGCCCTCCCGCGGTCGCGCTGACCGGGGACGCCGACGCGGTGCGCGCCGTTCGTGCCCAGCTCGACGCGCGCGGGATCGCCGGCGAGACCCCCAGCTGCCCGGCGGTGCGCGCCCGGATCGAGCGGCGAGGCGCGCTGCTCGTGGTCGGCATCCTGCCGCGCACGCCGGACGACGGGCCGGGGGCCGGGTCGGGGGTTGGGCCAGGGGCTGGGCCGGAGCTTGTGCCGGAGGCCGTGATCGAGCGCGCAGTCGGCGAGCCCGCGACCGCCGCGACCGTGATCGAGTCGTGGGCTCGCACCGATGTCGCCGCCCCGCTGCTCGAGACCCGCGCGGTCCCGGCGGTCGATGCCCGGGTCGCCGCGCCGGCCCCGGTCGTCGCGCTGGCGCCGGCCGCCCAGGGCATCCAGCTGTTCCTCGCCGAGGAGACCTCGCTGGCCAGCGATCGCACCGTGTGGCAAGGCGTCCAGCTCGGGGCGTGCGTGATGCTCGGCCCGATCTGCGCCGCGGCGCGCGTCCACGGCGGCAAGGTGATCGCCAGGCCGGACGGCTGGGACCGCTTCGCGCGCAAGGGTGGAGCGCTCTACGCCGGGATCGACGTCCCGATCGCGGCCGGCCGGGTCCGGCTGACCCCGGGGTTCGCCGCCGGCTACGGCATGATGCTGACCCACCACATCGGCGACGGCGAGAAGACCGGCATCGAGATCAGCGGCCCGCGCGCCGAGGTCCACGTCGCGCTCGCGATCCCGCTGACCCCGCACATCGCGATCGACCTGGCGACCAGCGCCGAGCTGACCCAGGCGACCGGGATGGAGACCCACGGCAGCGCGCCGAGCCCCGATGCCGCCATCCTCTACCCCGACGAACCGCGCGCCCTGTTCCGGTTCGCGATCGGCGTACGCTACGGAGCGCTATGACCGCCAAGCTCGTCCCGCTGCGCCGGATCAGCGGCGACATCACCGAGATGTCCGACGAGGCGCTGCTCGCGGCGTGCGGCACCGGCGACGCGCCCGCGCTCGGCGCGCTGTTCGACCGCTTCCACCAGGCGGTGTATCGCTTCGCGTCCCGGCTGGCGATGACCGACGACCTCGCGCGCGACGACCTGGTCCAGGCGACGTTCCTCGAGGTCCAGCGCGCCGCACCGTCGTTCCGCGGCACGTCCTCGGTCAAGACCTGGATCCTCGGGATCGCGGCCAACATCGCGCGCCACACGCTGCGCGCCGAGCGCCGCCGCCGCGTCCACCAGGCGCGGTTCTTTGAGCGGGTCGACGCCGCCTCCGAGCCGTCCGACGCACAGCTCGAGCGCCGCAAGCTGCTGGCGCGGATCGCCGAGGCGCTGTCCCGGCTGCCGCGCGACCAGCAGATCGCGTTCATCCTGTGCGACCTCGAGCAGCTGCCCGGCGTCGAGGTCGCGCGCGTGCTCGCCATCCCGGAGGGCACGCTGTGGCGCCGGCTGCACACCGCGCGCAAGGCGATGCGGCAGGCGATCGAGACGGCGAACCACAAGGCGAGCGACAAGGCGAACGACGAGGCGGACCGGCGATGACGTGTCCCGGCGACCCGGAGCTGGCGCGCGCGCTCGCCGCCGGTGGCGGCCCCGAGATCGCGGGGCACCTCGAGACCTGCGCGAGCTGCCGCGCGGCGTGGGACAGCACCCGCGCGATGATCGACCTCGCGCGCGAGCTGCCGGTCGCGCTGCCGCTGCCGGCGCGCCGCGAGGAGGTGCGCACCGCGGTGCTCGCGGCCGCCGCGGGCCTGGCGCATCGCCCGGCGCGCCGCGCGTGGCGGGTCCCTGCGATCGCGGCCGCCGCAGCCGCCGCCGTCGCGGGCTACCTGGCGTTCACGCGCAGCCCCGCGTCCGGGGTCGCCCACCACGCCCACGGCACCGTGCGTCCCCACCCCGGGGCGCAGTGGACCGCCCGCTCGGCCGGCCCCGACGAGAGCGTCCGGCTCAGCGACGGCGCGATCGACGTCGAGGTCGAGCCGCTGCACCCCGGCGAGCGGTTCCGCGTGATCGTCGGCGACGCCGAGCTCGAGGTCCGGGGCACCGCGTTCACCGCAACCGCCCGTGCCGATCGGCTGGTCGAGGTCGCGGTGGCGCACGGCCGCGTCGACCTCGTCGCGGC
>JBGQCL010000485.1:0-8804 GCA_041495365.1 Kofleriaceae bacterium
CTGGGTGCCCCGTCGAGCGTCAGTGGGCGCAGGCGAAGAACTGTCCCGGCGCCACCGGGTGGGTCCCTGGTACCCGGTGATCCCGGTGAGACTGGTACCCTCGCTCGCCGGCGGCGACAGCCTTGCGCTGCAGCGTCGCGAGGCCGGCCAGGGCTGTAGCCGCGAGCTTCGCCCTGGCTGCGGTCATTGATGGCCTCCGGTCGGGATTGGACTCGCGCAGTTTTCGCTCGACGTTGGCTGCGATCAACTCGGTATACGTCCCGACGGCTCCTTGCTCCCGCCAGTAGGCCAGCAGCCAGGCTACGTCAGCCGGTCGCTCAAGGTAGGAATATGCGCCGGCCCGCCGGGCCTCGCGGATGAACGCTTCGACATCTCCCACCCGATGGTGCTTCGCAAGCAGTGCGACCTGCTCCTCCACGAGCGGTGCGAGCGCGAATACGCTGACCTCCTGCTCGACATCTTTGAGGAGGATGGACCGGATCTCCCTGCGATCGCTCTGGGCGCGCCAGTCGCTCACCCGACATGAGACCAGGATCCTGCTGCGCGCGAGGTTCCCCTTCAGGTCTCGCTCAAGATTTCGCAGTGCCGATGGCAGGCTTCTCGCATTACGCAGCCTAGCCTCGTCAACCGCATCCAGGAAGAAGTAGGCGATCCCCTCCGCGGCTTTCCAGTCAGAGAATCGCTTTTCCGCATCGGAATCAAGGAGTGCCGTGACTTGCCTGGTAGCGAGTTCCTCGACCGCTAGGAAGAAGGCAGATCGGCCTGACTCCGCCAGCAACCTGCGCTTGAGGCGAAACTCGGTCGTCTTGCCCGTCCCGGCTTCGCCCAGGATGACCGCGCAGCGCTCATCGAGAACGCGTTCCCAGGGAACAACGTCTCCCCGAAGAAAAAGTGGCAGGTCCCGCGCAACGTCGTCTTCGTCGCCGCTCTTGAGCTTGAGGAACCGCCGATCTAGCTGGATCTCATCATCCGACACGTACCACTCCCGAAGCGGTTCCATTCTCGCACGGTGTCCGAAGCGATGTCACGCCCAGAGGCTTGCGACCGTTGAAGCAGAGGTCGCAGTTTGTCGCCTCCAGCCTCGCCGAGGGATGGATACGCGTCTGCGCCTCGGGTAGGGCGGTGAGGATCCGGTTGGCTCCTACGGTATCAGCGATCCGCGCGCTTGGCTTGGCTGTCGTTGCGCGCGGTCGAGCGGCCGAGCTCATCGATCTCGGCCATCCCGATCGTGGGGTGAGAGCGGATGCCGACGGCTGCACGCTTCCGGTCGACACCAGCGTGCGGTCCGCTTCGCTGGCGCAATCTCCGCCACCTCGACGCGCCACCTGCGTGCGCAACTCGACGGGGATGCGGCGGCCCCGCTCTCGGGGAATGGAGTCAAGCCTGCGGCGAAGCTCGGGATCCGTCATGGGAACCGGGCACTCACCACCTCCAGCAGTCAGGGGCAGGACGTGGCACCGCGAGGACTTACCGAGTACCGGAGAAGAAGCCGACGCCAAGCGATCAATCATAGCCTGCGTCGCTCCGTGCTCGGTCGGCCAGCCAGCTTCGCCTCGGAGGCATCGAGGTGCGTGCATGCCTCACACCATGAAGGGAACAATAACTGGATAGTGATCAGAGCCGACATCCACGTCGAGCGTGAAGTGCGACCCTCGATGCAGCTTGCGCCCCTTGATCTCAAGAACGATTTCTGGCTCCACATCCACTCCCAACTCTGGAGACAAGAGTGTCTGGTCGTAAACATACCACGGCTCGTCGTGCTCGCTTTCATAGTAGTAGGTTCCTGCTGGCCCCCGCGCCCCCCTAAGCAAGCACCACGACGTATTGAAAAGCTGTCGTTCGAGTGTGGATACTCTCCGCCGTCGTCGAAGCCAATGCAGGCTCCGGTTTGCGCGAATACTCCAGAATTCCTTAACATAAGGTGAAAGATTAAAATCCCCTGACAATATTTCTAATCGCTCAACATATTCTGCCTTATCTCGCCATGGACGGATGTTGCCAATGTACAGTCCTTCGTATAACATCTTGCCTATTGATTCATCTTGCCGGCGAAGGCGAGACATCAAGTGAACATTCCACGCAGCCAACCTAACCGAACTGGATACAGAGTCCAACAACGTAAGCATGTAGTTCTTGTTGTCTAGTACGGGGACCGGCGCTGATGATACCCAGGCGTCGACTCTGAATGCAGTTAGAAGATTGGCCGTGCTGCCCAGCTGAAGTTCGTAGCCACATGATCGAAGCAAACTGCAAATGCTCTGAAACGGTTCTTGAATGAATACCAACGATGGTCTGTGGACTTGAATGAGATCATTGAGTATTCGAGATCGAGACTGCTCGATCGGTTGCAAAGTGTGCTTCTTGGAGGTGCCGCGCAAATTCCATTGCAGCAATTTGGATGTGTTCATCTTTCACCGCGACTAAGCTCTGAGTCCAGTGTCATGTACGTAGTTACGAGGCGACGCATAGTAGAACTATTCGCGACGCTGTTCATAAAATCATTCAACACTCTGGCATCGTTGATCTTAATCGAGTCATCATTCTCACGCCAGCCTTCAATAAACATCGCCTCATCTCGTTCGATGACGGAAAATACTGTCGCTTGAATATTCGGTGAGCGAACTAGCAGTATCTTGAAGTTGTAGCGATTTCCCTCCTCATCCCCAGGCTGTGCCTGCAGCGACGCGCGCACCGCCCCTCCTGCGCGCTGTTCGAGCGCAGCAGCGAATGAATCGAGCGCTCTTAGCACTGGATGATTTGGCAGACGTGGTGCCTCGAAGATGGGCCACGCTCGAAAGGCAAGCTCTTCTGCAGAGAGTGTTGCGGTCACCCTGAATTTTGGAGGTTTGGACTCGGCTTGTTGTCCAAGTTGGTACTTCATGACATCGCCATCATTTGTGCGTTGCCAATGCCAAATCGGCCCGCGATATTTAATTATACTTCCTAAAAGAGCAAAAAATAACGTTCGACAGATTGCCAGATCTTCAACAAAACTTTCCAATGTGCGATGAGACAGGTCAATGTGATCAGCGGACGCAGATGCCAAAACGCGATCTGCAGCAACTACAAGATCCGGAGCGTGCTGACCAAGCACATGCTCGACTAGCGCAGCGTCCTGTCTAATTGCCCATTTTACAGCGAGATCAAGTCGGCTCTCTTCGGCGGCATCCTGTAGTTTGGTTAACAGGATCTTGGCATTGATCAATTGCAAGTATTCGGGCAGTGCTGTACGACAAAGAAGCACCAGAGCGGTGCGCAATTTTAGATATTCGCCCTGTGCGCTATCGCCCACAGAATCAACACACATGGCCACGGGCTCACGAAGTTCAATAGGAATACCCTTGGATGTACAGAGACTTGAATAGAATGTCTCCCAGTCTGCACTAAATGTATTTAGTGGAATGCCTTCACGTTGCCTGCCCCATAGATCACGACGAGTTGATGTTTCCCTGCCTACAATACGAACGACTTGTCCGTCGCCAGCCAGTCCATAAAGCTCAGGAGCTTCAAGTTGACGACCAAGAACCAGCTTTAGCGTAAGAAAATCGTTCTGCAGCCAGAAATCAATGTCAACAGGTTCTAGAATGGCTATGCACCATGCGGTCACGCTCTTAGATATGCGGCGATCCAGCAAGAATGCGTGGGCTGTTCCTTGCAGATTTCCCTGCCAGCTTGACCGGCCGCTCACGAGTTCATCGCCCTCGACGTATTGCACATCGAAAGAGGCTGTTCCTAATCCTCGGTCCAGATGCGGCCCAGGCATATTCACAAGCCAAAGCAGCGTTTCCTCTTGAGGGGTTCGACTCCATTCCCATCGAAACGCGGAAAATGTCACGTGAATTGTTGCTTCTGTTGGACTGTCTCGGTAGGAAATATCGCGGATTACTGGATGTTGCACGGTGAGCCTAGAGCCATCATCGAAGGAGACTCGCAGTTCACCTTTATAATCTCCCCGTTTGTCCATCTCGGCTCTGCGTTGTCTTTGCATCGACAGAACTCCTTCTAGTTCACCAGCAAGCATTGAGAGCGAAATTGCGGAGCCGGGGTAGTTGCGACCTGCCCATTCTACCGATACAGGGCGACCAAGAGCCGGAACGTGGGGCCACCATCCAGTGTGAACGCGCAACAGGATCGCGGACTGTTCGGTCGGTAGATCGGAGGGCGGGAGCGAGGCTGGTGCTATCACGTGGGTGATGCTACGCGAAATCGAGGGTGACGGCTGATGCCGGCCAGATTTAGCGTCCACCTGTCGGTACGGCTCGTACTCCGAGCCAGCCCTTGCCAAATCGGGGGCGACTTGCAGGTCATGCCCCTGTCCGCGCGCCCTCTCGGCCACTGGTCTGCGAACCACCGCGTTGCGTCACTCGGTGAGCACATGAAACACGCCAGCAGTCCGACCTGGAATGATCTCGCAGGAAAGCCACAAGCGGTGCGCGAGACGACGCACGGCGGTCTCAGACCAGCGACGATGAGTGGAGGATAGTATCCAGTCAGTGCGACCATCCGGCAGGACGTGACGAGAGACCCGAACCCCCAGCGAGGTCTCGTGGCTTTCCCGGTCGCTCGTTGCGCGGAACGCCCGGTCAAGCTCCAAGAGATGCGGGGGAAACAGGAATTCGCGGCGGCGGCGGAACGCGATGAGAGCGGCGGCGCTCGCAGCCAGCGTCGCCGCGAACGCGGAGGTGAAGACGTCGATGCGCCACGCAGCGCACGCGATCGCGGTTGCGACGGCCAGCCACTGGGCCTCGGTGACGCCGAGCGCGTAGGGGCGAGCGCCGTCGCCCCGCACGAGCTCAAGCACGAAGCGCACCCCAGCATAGCCGAGCGTGTAGACGAGCGCGGCGCGGCCGGGGAGAGCGGACGCAGCAACCCCGGCAAGTACGAGGGCGCCGCTTCCGGCTGCCTCGACGAGTTGCACCGGCCACAGCGGGCGCCCACTCCAGCGGGGCCAGAAGCCTACCGCGACGTGTTCGGCACCGTAGATGACACCGCGTCCCAGCGTGCCGTGGCAGCATGCAACCGCGTGGCAACCGATGCGGCCGAACACCAGGAACGTGCCGATGCCGAGGGTGACGAGATCGAGCAGCCTCGCAACTCGCGCTCCGGTCAACAGGCCGAGCACAACGACGGCGACGATCCCGGCGAGCGTGGTCTGGTAGAAGACGATGCGCTCGCGTCCGAGCAGGACCTTCGAGACCGTGACGACCGCGATGAACGAAACGGCAGGTGCGAAAAACGCGATCAAGCGTTCGCCCAGCTGCAACCCCCATCGATGAGCAAGCATCGCACCGACGACGTTCGCGATGAGGTACCCCATGAAACCGAGGACGGTGTAGCTGCTGACCCCGCGCATGGTCGGATGGGGGCGACACTGGGCAAAGGTCACAGGCATCGGTTGCTTCATGGTGGACGACGCCAGCCACTCGGTGCAATCGTTCGGCGCGGCTACGGGATGCTTTCGAGCGGGCCGCAAGTAGCGTCGGCGGCGCCGCGACGATACTTGCTACAGCGCTGCTGGCGGACGTGCAACGATCGCTTGTGCTCCCCAGCGCAACCGCGCTGCAGGAAAACTGCTATACTGCGCACGTGCTCGACACTGAAAGCAAACGACTCTACGCCGCCGTGGCGGCCGAACCAAACGACGATGCGCCGCGGCTTGCCATGGCTGCCTACCTCGACCGCCAGGGGAATCCGTGGGGAGCTTTCATTCGGGTGCAGCTCGCGCTCACCAAGGCGCTACGAGTCGGCACCCGCGAAGAAGCCGCACGGTATCGCGAGGAAGCCGAGCAGCTTGCCGGGCGTTACGGCAGTCAATGGGCGAACGGCGTAGCCGAGCTTGTGGATAGTTACAAGTTTAGTCGCGGCTTTGTTGAATACGTGATGGTCGATACGCATCGCTACCTTTCAGTTGCGAATGAGCTTTTTCAGCGAGCCCCGATTCGACAGCTTGTGCTACTGGAAGTGGGTGATTTGCTCGGCGAAGTGTTGCGAGATCGGCGGCTATCGCGGCTGGTCATGCTTTCTCTTGAGAACACGTCTCGCAAACGACCCATAGGTGACGCCGGTGCGGCTGCAATTGCCGTGGCGCCGAATCTGTCAGGGCTCAAAGTGTTGGGCATTTCGAGACAGGACGTCGGCATGCCAGGGCTCGAAGCCCTGTGTGCATCGAAGACACTCCTCTCTCTTGAATACGTGAACCTTTGGGGCAATCGGGTCGATGACCCGATCGAGGGATACGGCACGGACTGGGCGACTGGAGCGATCGTGCGTGAGGGCGCCTACTTGTCGCCGGTTGGGCGAGAGCTTGAGTCGAGGTTCGGTGAGATCCCCTGGTTGCATGGGCCTTCGCGTCTGCGAAACTTCCCGCCTCAAATGGAGGAACTCTGAGCTGAGCTGCAGCTTCATTGATTGGCCGCCGGGATTTGCTCTGCCACATGATGGACCAACGGCGGCAAGGGTGAGTCGCGCGGTCCACCGCTGGCCTGGTTTGCTAGCGCCTTCAAGTAGAGATCCTGCGCAGGCACTTGGACGGTGGGATCGGTCGGGCTAGGCACCTTGAGGTCCACCGGAATCGCATTGACCCAGCTTCCGCTCCACATCGCCGCACCGACAACGCGCACAGCGCCAGGCGGATCGATGCTTTCGAGCGCCACGATCTGGCCGCCGCAAATGACGGGTCTCATGTCGATGCCCTTACCAAGACGCGCGGCGCCCGCGGGGCCCGGATCTGGGCCCGCAATGATGTTCGTAGCGTGCGATACCACGACCTGGTCGTACGTCTCGATGCTGCCGTCGGTGAAGGTCACTCTGACCTTCCCGGGAGGAGCGCCCGGGATCTTCTCGGTCGGTGTTATCGACTGGATGCCGCGAACCGAGCGATGGATCTTCGGGTTGTTGAAGGCGGCATCGGCCCCCTGAGCGTTGCGCGGTAGCGCTGCGGCGTCGAACGCACGGATTTGCGCCAGCTCGGCCTGAGCCTGGTCTGCCGTGAGTTCACCGGCGTCGAGCATCTTCTGCACGCGCTCGTATCGACGCTTGCTGTCGATTTGTTGCGGCTCCTTGCCGGGGGTGCGGTCCTCCGCGGTCCAGTCGACGTCTGCGCCGAGGTCGGCGGACGTCTTGGCATTCCATGCCGCTGTTGCGCTACCGCCGGACACAAGGATGCGCCCGCCGCGTTGTTGCGCGGGCTTGTCGCCGTAGATCAGCCGGCCCGAGCTCTCGAGCTCCTGCTTGTACTCATTTGCCGTGTGCGGATCCGCATTGACCTTGTCCAGTTCGATCTCGCGCGGCTTGCCCAGGCCGGTCGCAAGGTCGGTAACGTCCGCGTAGAGATAGACCTCGACGCCGCCGATCTTGACCTTGACCCGGACCTTGGCGTCGGGAGCCTTCCAGCTTGCGTCGTGCTGGGTCGAAACCTCAAGCACCGAGCAATCGAGGATCGCCACGCCGGACTGGAGCTGCGTGACCGAGGTTGCGTCCGCGAGTGTCCCCGCGGTGGCGTAGTTGCCGTGATCGGCGGTAAAACGGCTCGGCTGCATCGCCCAGCCAGGCCCATCGAGCTCCGTGGCGGCCTGCCCGATCGGCATGTCGCCGAGCTTGGAGAATGTGTCCGGCCCGGTACCGACTCCGATCGTGTGCGGCAGATCGGTGATCGGCGCCGGCGTCGCACCTCGCTGCGCGCCAGGCAGCGTGTTTGCATCGAGCGCAGCGGCCAGGCCAGTTCCGGCTATGACGCGGTCGAGCTTGACCGGTAGGTGACCGTCGACGACGCGCGCGAGCACCACCTCCTTGAGCTTGTCGGCGCGCGCCTTGAGCGCCTTGCGCGCCCCCTCGGCCTGGGCACGGTTCGCGGCGGCTTCGGCCTCTGTGGGCGCCTTGGGTCGCTGCTCCTTGAAGACCTCGGGCGCCTTGTCCTCGGAGACGTAGTAGGTCTCGTCGCCGGTCTTGGACTTGCCCGCGTACTCGCCGTCCTTGAGCAGCTCCAACGTGCCGCCGTCCGAGGCGTAGAAGTCCTTGAGGATCGGCAGACCCTCGGCACGATAGGCGACGTACCCGGGGCGGATGGGGCGGAACAGGTTGCCGGCGCGATCGCCACCGAGGTTGACGTCGAGCCCGGACTGGGCGAGCTGCAGATCGAGCTTGGCGACCTGCGCGCGGTACGCCTCGACCGTGGCCTTGAACTCCTGAGCGGCCTGCGCCGGGTTGTCCTTCTCGGTCTTGGCGGCCTCGCCGAGCTGGCGGAGTTCCTCGTTCCACAACGACTCGATGCGCTGGAGGACCTCGGCTGCGCGATCGGCACCCTTGGGATCGGTCTTGAGCGCGCCGACCTCGCCCTTGAGCCCGGCGAGCTGGCCCTCGATCGCCGCGAGCCGCGGACCGGCTACCTTGAGCAGCACGTCGCCGCGGATGCGCTGGTTCAGCGGCTTGGCGAGGAAGCCACCGAGCGACAGCGCGGCGAGCATGATGCCGCTGGAGACGAGGCTGCGCACGCGCTCGTCGCCGTCCATCAGCTTGCCGTTCTTGAGCGCGTAGTGGGCCTCGGCGAACGCCTGGAGAGCCACCATGCCGGTGATCGCGCCGCCGACGGCGTAGGTCGCCTTGTAGACCTTGGGATTGGCGAGGATCCGGAACACGCGCCCGTAGGCCGCTGCCGCCGCCTTCAGCGAGCCGAGCATCACGGCGTTGGTCAGGAGGTCCTCGGCGAACCCGGTCTCGTTCTTGCCAAACGCGACCTGGTTGCCGATGCGCGACACGACAGTGAACGTCACGACCTCGGCGGCGAACTCGCCGGCCGCCGCGACACC
>JBGQCL010000486.1:0-8770 GCA_041495365.1 Kofleriaceae bacterium
ACGACAGGCACCGCGCCCACGTGGGCGTGACCGTCGAGGCACGCGCGCGGATCACGAGGTCCGGCGCCCACGTGGGCGCGCGATCCATCCCGACGGTCCTACGTGGGACGACAGGCACCGCGCCCACGTGGGCGTGACCGTCGAGGCACGCGCGCGGATCACGAGGTCCGGCGCCCACGTGGGCGCGCGATCCATCCCGACGGTCCCACGTGGGACGACGGGCGCCCCGCCCACGTGGGCGTGACCGTCGAGGCACGCGCGCGGATCACGAGGTCCCGGCGCCCACGTGGGCGCGCGATCCATCCCGACGGTCCCACGTGGGACGACGGGCACCCCGCCCACGTGGGCGTGACCGTCGAGGCACGCGCGCTGATCACGAGCTCCCGGCGCCCACGTGGGCGCGCGATCCATCCCGACGGTCCCACGTGGGACAATAGGCACGGGCACCGCGCCCACGTGGGCGCGCGGACTCACCTGGATGTGCTCGGGCCGGTCATGCCCGAAGCGGCCTACCCGTGTAGGTCCAACGGAATGGCTTGGCGAGGACGTCGTTGAAGTAGTCGATGAACTTCGCCGTGCGGGAGCGCAGATCCTCGAGGGAGGTGAAGCTTGCGCGTTTAAGCAAGCGCCGCGCCAGGATGGAGAACCAGATTTCAACTTGGTTCAGCCACGAGCAGTGGCGGGGTGTGTAGACGAACCGAATCCTGTGGGTTGGGTCCTCCAGAAATGCGCGACGCGTCTGCTTCGACTTGAGGATCCCGGTCTCGCCCTTGGTGCCGAGCTCGTCCTGGATGCCGCACCGACGAGCAACGAGCTCGACCAGCGTTGCGGCACGGTGCGTGTCGAGCTGATCGGTGACGAAGATCCAGCCGGCCTCGGGATCGGTCTCGATGGTCCGGTCAATGTGGGCGACGAAGTCCGCTTCCGTTCGGGTCGGGCCGATCGACGGGCTGACCACCTTGCCGGTCGCGACGTCGAAGTTTGCGATCAGCGACAAGGTGCCGTGTCGGACGTACTCGAACTCGACGCGTTCGACGAGGCCGGGCCGGACAGGCTTGGTTTCATGCAGCCGCTCGAGAGCTTGCATGCCAGTCTTCTCGTCGGTGCTCATCACATGCGTGCCCGCAGCTGCAAGTTGCGGCGCGTCCCGATACGTGTCGCAGATCTTCTCGACGTCGGCCTGGTACTGCTCGGGGTTCTCGCGTTTGTCCTGCGAAGTCAGCCAATACTGGCTCTTGTGCGGTCGCAGGTCCGCTTCGCTAAAAAACGGTCGACCTGACGGGGCGAGATGCTCTCGACGATGCCTCGCTTGATGGCTTCGCGGGCCAGCTCCGGCGGGGTCCAGTGCGATACGGGAAGCCCGCTTTCCGCAGGCGGCTCACAGGCCAGCGCGATGATGCTGGCGATCTGCTCGGGCGTAAACTTTGGCGGTGCGCCGCACCGGTCATCGTCGGTGAGGATGCCGACGATCAGCTTCTCGAGGTCCTTGTCTGACGCATCCCGCTGCTCGGCGGCGACCAAGGCCGGTCGCGCCTTGGCCCACCGATGGCGCCAGCGGCGCACACACTGCCGGTCGATGCCCAAGTCGTCCGCTTGGGTCTCGTTTGCCCATCCCGCGACTGACAAAAGGATGATGCGGCACCGCTCCACCAGCCGCTGCGACGCCGCCTTCGCCCGTGCGAGCCGCTCGACGATTTGCCGTTCCCTTGCCGTGACCGTGACGGTGACTGACTGCTTGCCCACTGATCCTCCGAGGAAGATCACGCCACCATGATCCTCTCCCAGCCGAAACGCAATCAGCGGCCCACAATTTCAGCCGAGCACATCTAGCTGGTACTGGAACTCGAACGGGATCTCCTCCGGGTCACCGACGAGCAGGAGGTAGTAGGGCATCGTCTGTGGCTGGATCGAGGTCTGCGCCGCGCCGTGGCGGGCGAGGAAGTCGCCAGCGCTCTCGCCGTGGCGGTAGCCGCGGTCGCCCACGAACGCGTGGAACAGCTCCACCTGCCTGGTCTGCACCTGCCTGGTCTGCTCCCGGCGCAGCTTGAACAGTGGCTCGAGCGCCTGGTGGACGCGCTCGTGGCGCTCGGCCGCCTCGCTCCCCGCGGCGGCCGCCGGGAACACCACGCCCCAGCCCATCTGCGACAGATCTCTGACTCTCTGGTCGGCCACGTTGTGCCGCTCGCGTTCGCGCCGGTTGAAGCAGTACTGGAGAAAGCCGAGCTCGCTCCGGCCTAACCTTCGGTCCTCACGCAGGTGGTTGTACTCGTCGAGCACCGCGCCGCGGAGCCGGGTGTCAGCGCGGTATCCCCGCGCTTCCCACTCGGCGCTCGCCGCCACGAGGCGCTGGCGCAAGACGAGGAAGTCGCGCTCGGCCGGATCGGTCCGCCACGCGCGGAGCCGCGGCCACGCCTCCATGATGCGCTCGTGGGTGAGCTGCATGGTGTTGTTCTCGATGACGATCAGGCGCAGCGCCACCATCCGCGGGAGCAGGTCGAACCACGATTCCCGCCACGAGAGGTCGACCGGCGCCACCCGGTCACTGGCCGGGTCCCTATCCTGGATGACGAAGAGGGATGTGAAGATGTCCTGGATCCGCTCCCGCTCCTCGTGGTTCGCGGCGTCGTACAGCTTCTCCGCGGTCTCCGCGAGCACGCCCTCGATGCCCTTGAGCTTGTCGTACTCGCTCTCGACCAGCAGATCGCCGTGCCGCACGTCGTGCAGGTGGTCGATGGTGATCTGCGCCAGCGCCATGCGACATCGCTGATCCTGGACCTCACGCACCATGCGCCGCGCGAGCGCGGGCGGATCGAGTCGCGCGCGGGCCGCCATGACCTGGTTCTTGAGCGCGGCCTCCAGTTTGTCCCCCTCGAGCGCACGCACGGGATATTGCTCGGCGCGGAGCCCCGGCCGCGCTCCCACCTTCTCCTGGTACATGGCCGCCGCGCGCTCGGGGAGCTCGAGCACGATGTACACGCGCGCGCCGGCGGTGGTCGCGATCGACTCGAGCCGATCGAGCACGCCGGCCGGCGGGAGGTAGAGGTCGATGAACAGGAGCAGGGCGCCGTCGGTGGCGGCGCGCCGTGCGTTCTCGATGGCGGCGACGGTCTCCGCGTCCTCATCGTCCCCGCCCTCATCGCCCGCGCCCTCATCGCCCGCGTCCTCATCGCCCGCGTCCTCATCGCTCGCGTCCTCATCGCCCGCGTCCTCGACGTCCCCCTCCTCGATCGCCTGACGCTTGCGCGACGGTGTCACGCGCAGGTACCGGAGCTGCGCGAGTCGCTTCCGCAGCGCCGGAACCACGCCCGCCTCGATGAGCGAGGTCTTGCCGCACGCCGGACGCCCGGTCACGACCACGATCGGGTGGGCGAGGATCAACTCCACCAGATCCGCGACCTCGGTGTCGCGGCCGAAGAAGAACGCCTGCTCGTCCTCGCGGAAGGGCCGCCCACCCGGGAACGCGTCGAGCGTCTTGTAGGGCGCGGGCGGCTCGCCGCGCGCGAAGTGAGCGAACGGGATCTTCAGGATCTCCTTGGCGATCGCGTCGACCCCGGCGAGCGCGTCCGCGTCCTCGGGCGAAGCCGCTAGCCGATCGCGAAGCGCTCGGACGCGATCGAGCAGCACCGGTGCGCGGACCGTCAGCTCCTGCTCGAGCGCCGCCAGGCCCGACGCGATCTGGGACGCCGTGAGCCTCGACCTGAGCTCCTCCTGGCGCTGCCACTTCCGCCACCTCGACGCGTTCACCGCCAGCGGCATCCGGGCGCACGCCTCGTCGAGCACCTTGGCGATCCCGGTGCTCTGGTCGCGGTCCCCCTTCCGGTTCTTCGCGACCCAGCCGGCCACCCGCTGGTGCAAGAAGACCGCGAGCGTCTCCGGCGTGATGAAGCCGCGCTCGTCGGGCGGCGCCTCCCCGAGAAGGCCGGCGCGCACCGACGAGGAGAACACGCCGTTCTGCACCTCGGGATCGTCGTAGCTGAACCCGCCCGCGACGGTGCTTGTGAGCACGGCGGTGCCGCGCGTCTCGGCCACCGCGCGGCTGAACGAGTCGCTGAGCGGCTCGGTCTGGAGGCCGCGGCTCTTCTTCAGGAACTCGCGGCACGCGTCGATCAGCACCAGGCGCCGGCGCGCGCTCGTCGACGCCTCCTCCTGCATCTTTCCGAGGAAGTCCTGCACGCACACGCTGGTGACGTGCGGCTGCGATAGCAAGGAGTCCTGACACAGCAGGTGGTCGCGCCCCGCGACCGAATAGCCATGCGTGGCGAACGACGTGACGAGCAGCCCGTCGCCGCCCGCCAGGCGCCTCACCTCCTCCAGCAGATCGAGCACGATGACGAGGCGCGCCTCGAACTGCCGGGCGCCCAGGCCGAGGAGCTTCTGCAGCGCGTCGCGCGAGCCCTGCTTGCGAGGAGCCCCCGCGAGCGCGAGCCGCACGCACTTCGGGTCGATCAGCTTGAGCTGCAGCGAGAACAGCTCGGCGAGGTCCACCGCATCGTCGGCGGCGAAGTCGATCCCGTGGATCTCGGTCGACGGCTCGCCGTAGGGGGTGAAGAAGCTGGACACGCCGATGAACAGGCCCGCGGACTTGTCCGGCCGAAAGCCGCGCTCCGCCGTCGTGACCGCGACGGGCTCGTCATCGTCAGCCAGGCCGCGGCGGATGTCGTTGACGCAGCCCTCGAGCTCGTGGCCCGGGTAGTTGTCGATGCCGGTCCGCAGGACATGGTGCCTGGGGTCCGCCGCTTCGTGATCCGCCATCGTTCTTGAGGCGACCGAGGTGAGCGATCCACGACAGTGAAACGCCGCAGGCTGCGTGACCCAGAGCGTTCTCGCTGCCGTGCGTCGTCAGAGGCGCGGACCGCGTTCGCTGCGGGCGCCCAATCGAGTGGATCTCGATGAGATTCCGTCATGTTCGTGGAAGTAGTACACGTGGCAGCCGGTCTTCTTGACGGCTCGCCGCCGTATCTGCACGACGGCCGGCTGTTCAGCACTGACCAAGGCATGACGCAACCCCGCCGTCGCGCCGGTCCGCGAGGTGCCATGGTGGAGGCGTGATCGGCAACGAACTCCGGCCGCGCCTCCGCGGCGTCTCGCATCGCTACGCGTGCTGGGCCGCGCTCGGCGCGGGCGCCGAGCTGGTCGCCGTCGCGCGGCCCGGCCGGAGGCTCGCGTGCGCGGTGTACGCGCTCGGACTGGTCGCGATGTACGGCGTCAGCGCGACGCTGCATCGCGGTGCCTGGAGCGCCCGCGCGCTCGGCGGCCTGCGCCGCGCCGACCACGCGATGATCTTTCTGTGCATCGCCGGGACCTACACGCCGTTCTCGCTGCTCGGGCTGGGCGGCGACGCAGGCGTGCGGCTGCTCGCGCTGGCATGGCTCGCCTGCGGGCTCGGGGCCATCCGTGCCCTCGCGTGGCCGCATGCTCCACGCCTCGTGACCTCGGCCTCGTACGTCGCAGCCGGCTGGGTCGTGATCGCCGACCTCGGCGGGTTGCGCGCGGCCCTCGACCCCGCGACGTTTGGCCTCGCCATGGGCGGCGGCGTCATCTACACGCTCGGGGCCCTGACGTACCTCTTCCGGTGGCCCGATCCCTGGCCGCGCACGTTCGGATATCACGAGGTGTTTCACGTCCTGATCATCGCGGGCAGCGCCTGCCACTTCGCGGCCGTGACACGCCTGGCCGTGGGCTAAACTCAGGTCACCTTCACCGAGATCTCGAAGCCGCCATCGAACGGCAGCGTCTGGGTGATGAAGCCGTTGGCCGGATCACCGAGGTACGCGAGCAGCGCGCCGTACTCCGGGCGCCGCTTGGCGGTGTTGTCGGTGGCGACGATTGCGCCGGCTCTCAGGTGCGGCGCGACCAGCTCCAGCACGGGGCGCGCGAGCGGCGCCCAGATGTCGAGCAGCAGGAAGTCCACCGGCCCTTCGATGCCCCGGAGGGCTTCGAGAATGTCGCCGTCGCGGAGGTCGATGCAGGCCTCGAGGCCCGCCTCGCGGAAATGTCCGCGGGCGACCGCGACCTTGCCGGGCTCCTGCTCGGCGCCGAGGACGATGCCGCCGCCGTTGTCGCGCACCGCCGCCGCGAGGTACAGCGTGGAGATCCCGAACGACGTGCCCGCCTCGACGACGCGCCGCGCATGGATCGCGCGGCACAGCGCGTAGCAGAGTTGCGCCTTGTCGGCGTCGAGCGCGACCAGCTTGTCGCGCCAGAAGCCGCGGCCCTGCTCGAGCTCGGCACGGGTGCCGACGATGCTCGCGGTTCCCTGCTCGGCGAAGTGGGCGCGAATGTCGCCCTCCTGCGCAAGGCTCTGCGCATGCAGGCGGTCGAGCAGCGACTGGAGCTGGAGATCGTCGCGTAAGCCGGGCACGAGGCGCAGCGTAGCAGAGAACGGATCGCGATTCGCTCGAGCCACGCCTCGCGACGCACCCGGCGCGGGGTGGCATCGAGGGGCGCGGGCCGTGATGGACGTCCTGCCGGTCACGGCACGGGAACGGTCAGTCCATCGTGAACCAGAGGACGCGCGGGGCGCCCATCGCCCTCATCACCGCCGCGAGCGCCTGCGCCACCACGGCGGCGGCCTCCTCGTGCTCCGCCCCGAACGGTCGGTGGCCGCGATTGCCCAGCTCGATCGCGTCGCCGGTCGGCGTCGAGACGATCTCCGCGTCGACGCCCGTGGCGATGCCGACGCGGGCCTCGAACGCGCGGATCTCGAGGACCGCCGACACGAGCACCGCGCGGGCGGCGTCGGGCAGTGCCGCACCATGCTGGTCCTCGGGAACACGACGCTCGACCTCGCGTCCGATCGCGCGCAGCATCTCGAGCACGCGCAACAGCTCGGCCTCGGGCCAGTGGCCGAGCGCGCTGTAGATGCCGCGACCCATGCGCGGCAAGCATCGCACGGCGCGACCGCCACCTGCGCCGGGCGGTGTCGGAGTGCTTCGTGCGCGCGCGATCGGGAGCTGGACGAGATCGCGATCGGGGAGCTCGGCCGCGAGAGCCTGCAGATCCAGCGCTACAAGGGCTCCGTGAGATGAACGCCGAGCAGCGGTGGGAGGCCTCGATGGATCCCGCCAAGCGCAACCTGCTCGAGGTCAAGGTCGAGGAGATGGAAGCGGCCGACGGCATCTTCACCAGGCTGATGGGCGATCTCGCCGAGCCGCGCCGCGAGTTCACCGAGGACACCGGACGCCGATCGAACCGGCATCGTCGCAGGCGTCACCGTCATCGCCGTTGTCCCGGGCTCCGACGGGCGGCGAGCCTGGGACCGCTGGTCGAGATGCCCGACGACGCGCGGCGCGGCACGAGCCGCGGGTTCCTTGGATCGTCACGCCAGGCCATCGACGGCGCAGAGGTGCCCCACGATCCGCCCGTAGTCCACCGGCGTGCCGTCCCAGGGGCCGGCGATCGTATCGGCGTCGATCTGCAGCGCCGCGTTCGCCGCGCGGATCTGGGGCCACCCCAGCTCCGCCACGCGTGGGAGCTCCGGCACCGCCGGGACCCACCGACCGTGCGGATCGCGGAATCGCGGCCGCTGATCGGGCCCGAGCTCGATCGAATATCGGTACTCGTGGACATACCGGTGGTGAAATGAACACAGCAAGGCCGTATTCTGGAGGCTGGTCTCGCCACCGTCTGCCCAGTGCTGGATGTGGTGGCCTTCCAGGAAGAGGCGGTTCGTGCACCCGGGATAGCCACACATTCCGTCGCGCTTGTGCAGCGCGCGCTTGAGCGCCCCGCTGATCGTGCGGCGCCGGCGCCCGACCGACAGCGGCGTGCCATGCTCATCGTCGACCACATCGACGACGCCCGCGTCGCAGCTCAGCCGGCGCGCAGTTTCGCTGGACAGGAATGACTCCCCCATCTCCCCGACCTCGACCGGATCCAGCTTCGCACCCGCGCGAAGGCTGCTCGCCGGAATCGTGAGCACGACCTCGATCGGGGCACGCTCTGGCCGGTCGCCGCGCAGATAGCCCTGGGCCATTGCCACCAGGGCATCGGCGCGGTTGAAGGCCTTCCGGGCCGCAGCGGCTCGATCACGCAGCGAGCTTGCCTCGCGCCGGCCGCAGGTCACCTCCGGCGAGCGCTGCCCCGCCTCGGCGGCTCCAGGCTCGCACTCCGCGTCGCACAGATCGGAGACCGCGTCGTGGTCCACCGCATCGGCCCCGCGAAGCGCCTCGACGTCATCCAGGAGTCGATCGAGGACCGATCGCGGCCCGGCATCCGAGAACGGCGGCGAGCATGCGACGCTCGCCGCGACCGCGTCCGGATCCTCGACGACGTCGACCGACACGACCGCGTGCACCGCACCGGATGCGCCGCCTCCCAGCCCCACCGAACACTGCTCCGCGGACGCCGCAGGATCATCGAGCCCGGCATCCCACCGTGCGACAGGGCTCGCTGCTTCGATCGATTCCGCAGAATCGTCGGTCGGGAAGGTGATGGGTGGCCGGGGCAGGCCATCCCCGATCACGCAAGCCACGTCCTCCGAACTGTCCCGCGTCGCAGGCGCAGACACCGGGCCCGTGAGGGTTGCATGCGGGCGAGGTGTGGCAGCCGATTCCGCGGAATCGCGCCCGGGTGGTGATCGTCGCTCACGAGCCAGTTGCGCCGCGGCATGGTCGAGCATCGCCCAGACCACCTCGGCCTCTTCCGGGTGCAGCACGGCCTCGATCTTGACCATGCCATCCTCGGTATCGCGCCGGCGCACATGGCGCCGCTGTTCATCGCCCTGTGGATGCGGGTCTTCGCCGTGGCGCAGCACCAGCGCGTACTTGCG
>JBGQCL010000487.1:0-8753 GCA_041495365.1 Kofleriaceae bacterium
CGACGGCGTGCGCGGACGTCGACGCTCGCGAGGCCGCGGCTCGGAGCCGATCGACGCTCCGCGCAGCTCACCACGCGCCGAGCTGATGGCCCGCGTCGTAGCCGGCGACGGAGCGGGATGGCAGATCCAGTAGCCACCTCGTCGACGGCGGCCGGCGTCGAGCCGTGCGTTCACCCGCCGCGGGTACGTGCTAGGTTCTGTCCTGGGCAGTCATGGGGACTTCCGATGCCGACGCCTACCTGGCCGCAGTGCAGCGTCGTGACGCGCGCTGGAGGAACGTGGGGATCGCGGCGCTCGTGCTGGGTGGGCTGATCGCGGCAGGCATCGCGGTGTTCGTCTCGTCCAACCTCGTCGAGGTGGGCGATGATCGCGCGCTCGAGGTGATCCATGCGTCGGGCCTCCGGAATCCGAAGCTCGGAGGCGCCGATGCCCTGGCGTGCGAGGAGAGCGAGAGCTCCCGGCACTTCACCGCGACGAGCTCGCAGGGCAAGCGCGTCGAAGGCACCGTGTGCTGTGGCCTGACCAGGATCGGCAAGGGCTGCACGATCCGCTGGGGCCGATAGCGCCCGCTCGTCACACGCGTTGACGCCGCAGCGATCCCCCGGGGACGCCGTGCGCGTGGGAAGCTCCGCCCCATGAGCATCCACCGGTCCGCTTCACGGGTGAGCCTCGTGCTCCTTCTCGCTCCGCTCGCGCTGTGCGCGCTGCACTCCGTTGCGCGAGCCGCCGAGCCGGACAAGAAGCCCGGACCCGCGCCTGGGTCGTTCACCATCGAAAGGTTCCAGCTCGAGAGCGGCGTGACGATCCCCAGGGCGATCATCGTCTACGGCACCTACGGAACGCTCAACGCCGCGAAGGACAACGCCGTGCTGCTGCCATCGCACTACATGGCCCAGAGCGACGGCTACGACTGGCTGATCGGGGAAGGCCGGGCGCTGGATCCCAGGAAGCACTTCCTGATCATGACCGAGCTGTTCGGCAACGGGCGCTCGTCGAGCCCGAGCAACACGCCCGAGCCGTTCCATGGTCCGCGCTTCCCGGTCACCACGATCCGCGACAACGTCGAGGCCGTGCGCCGGCTGCTCGAGGACGGTCTGGGCATCCATCACCTCAAGGCCGTGGTGGGGTTCTCGATGGGCGCGGAGCAGGCGTTCCAGTGGGCCGTGAGCCACCCCAGGTTCGTCGACAAGATCGTCGCCACCTCCGGGACCGCTCGGTGCTGGCCGCACGGCGTGGTCCGCCTCGACAGCCAGATCCGCGCCATCACCACCGACCCGGCGTTCAAGGGCGGCGACTACACCGCGCAGCCGGTGCACGGCATCGAGACCACCGGCATCGTGTGGCTGGCGTGGCTGTATTCCCAGGAGTGGTGGAAGCGCGAGCTGTGGAAGAAGACCGAACCGGCGGCCGCCACCATGACCGTGGCGCAGTACATCGAGAGCCAGGCCAAGGTGTTCTTCGCCGGCGCGGATGCCAACGACCTCATCTTGCAGATGCGAACCTGGCTGGTCCACGACGTGGGAACCACGCCGGGGTTCGGCGGGAGCACCGAGAAGGCCCTGCGTTCGATCACCGCTTCGGTGCTGTACATGCCGTCGGAGACCGATCTGTACTTTCCGCTGGGCGACGCGCGCCAGGAGAGCCAGTGGATCCGGAAGGTCACGCTCGCGCCGATCCCGTCGCTGTGGGGACACCCGGCCGGCGTGGGTGCAACCCCCGAGGACCTGGCGTTCATCGAGCGCAAGCTGCGCGCCTTTCTCGGGACCTGAGCGAGATCCACCCATGTTCGACCGAATGCAGGATCTGGAGCTGGACCGCGTGGTGCTCTGGCGCGATGCCGCGTCGGGGCTCGAGGCGATCCTGGCGATCGATGATGTCACGCTCGGCCCGGCGGCAGGCGGCGTTCGCACCCGGGCCTACCGGTCGCCGGACGATGCGCTCGCCGACGCGGCGGCGCTGGCCCGTGCGATGACGGTGAAGTGCGCGCTCGCCGGCCTCACCGCGGGCGGGGGAAAGTGCGTGGTCCTCGATCACGCCGGGCTCGACCGGGCACGGGGCTTCGGCGTCCTCGGCGAGCGCATCGCCGAGCTGGGCGGCCTGTTTCGCACCGCGGGCGATCTGGGCACCACCGCCGCCGACCTCGCGGCGATGGCGTCGCGCTGTCCGTGGGTGCACGCCGACGAGACCGGGCTGGCCGCCGCGGTGGCGCACGGCCTGCTCCGCTGCCTCGAGGCCTGCGCCGCGCTGCGCGGCGTCGGGATCGCGGGCCTCCGCGTCGCGGTGCAGGGCGCGGGGTCGATCGGTGCCGCGGTGGCCCGACGCCTGTCCGCCGCGGGCGCCCAGCTGATCGTCGCCGACGTCGACGCCGCGCGCGCGCGTGCCGTCGCGGGCGAGACCGGCGCCACGGTCGGTGATCCGGCGGCGATCCTCACCGCCGCGGTCGACGTGATCGCGCCCTGCGCGGTCGGCGGGGTGATCGATGTCGAGGTCGCGCGATCGATGCGAGCCTGGGCGGTCTGTGGCGCCGCCAACAACGCGCTCGCTTCGCCCCACGCCGAGGATGCGTTGATCGCGCGCGGCATCCTGGCGGTCCCCGACGTCGTCGCCTCGGCAGGCGCGGTGATCGAGGGGATCGGCCGCACGGTGATGCAGCTGGCGGATCGCACGCCGCTGATCGACGCGCTCGGCACCACCGCCCACCGCATCCTCGAGGAGTCGCGCGCGACCGGCGCGCGTCCGAGCGCGATCGCGCGCCAGATCGCGAGCGCGCGGATCGCGGCCCGGCGCGCGGAGCGTGCATCGTCCTTCCCGCGAGGTCCGTCATGAACCGAAGAACGTGGCTGAAAGCCGCCGCCGCCGCCAGCGCCATCGCCCTCCGGCCCGCCCGCGCGCAGCTGCCGGCGCCGCCCTCCGCTGCGAGGGGGCCGGCGGTGTGGCTCGACCTCGACCAGAAGGCGCTGGACGACGCCTACGACCAGAGCGTGTGGGCCGCGAACGGCAAGCAGCTGCTCGAGCGATACGCCGTGCTGAGCGATGACGTGCGCACGCGCCTCGGCGCGCCGCAACGCTTCTCCTACGGGACCACGCCGGTCGAGGCGCTCGACGTGTATCGCGCCAGGGACGGTGCGCCGATCCTCCTGTTCATCCACGGCGGTGCCTGGCGCTCGGGGACCGCGAAGGAGTGGGCCTTCCCGGCGGACATGTTCGTGCACCGGGGGGTGCACTTCGTGGTGCCCGACTTCGTGTCGGTGACCGACGCAGGAGGCAACCTGCTCGCGATGGCCGAGCAGGTGCAAGCCGCGATCGCCTGGACCTACCGCAATGCCGAGCGCTTCGGCGGCGACCGCAAGCGCATGTTCCTGTCCGGCCACTCCTCGGGAGCACATCTCGCCGGCGTCGCGCTCGCGACCGACTGGAAGCGCCTCGGGCTGCCCGCCGACCTCGTGAAGGGCGGCGTCCTGCTGAGCGGCATGTACGACCTCAAGCCCGTGCGGCGGTCCGCGCGCAGCCGCTACGTCCACTTCGATGACGCCACGGAGGAGACGCTGAGTCCCCAGCGCCACCTCGATCGACTGCACGCGCGGCTGGTCGTGGCCTACGCCTCGCTCGACAGCCCCGAGTTCCAGCGCCAGTCGCGCGAGTTCGCCGCGGCGGTGAAGGCCGCCGGCAAGCCCGTCGACCTGCTCGTCGCGCGCGGCTACAACCACTTCGAGGCACCGGAGATCCTGGGCAATCCCTACGGGCTGCTGGGCCGCGCCGCGCTCGCCCAGATCGGCGTCGGTTGACGGCGAGGCGGCGTCCGCCGGATCAGAGCAGGATGCCGGCCGAGACAAACGGGTTGAAGGCTGCGGCCGACGTGCTCTGCTCGATGCCCGACATGTTGAACCTGGCCGCCGCCCTGGCGTAGGAGAACACCACCGACAGCTTGAACACGGCCCGTGCGTTGACCGCCAGCGACCAGCCCACGCCCGCGCCGACGGCCCACAGCGTGCCGGACACCTTGTCGTCGGCCTGCGGGAACTCGGGCGGAAAATCGAACGTCACGCGGGAGTACCCCACCGACGCAAAGGGCGCGATGTAGGGACCGGACGGCGCCTGCTGCAGGAAGTAGAAGTGGGGCCGCACCACGAGCCCCACGGCCACCGCCGAGACGCTCACCCCACCCGAGCTCTGTGACTCGGCCGAGAACTGCGACTCCAGCGCCACGGACCACCGGGGGCCCATGACACGCTCGTAGCCGAGGGACAGCGTGTTCTTGTCGAGCGCCGACCACAGCTCGAGGTAGACGTGGTTCGGTCGCTCGGCGACCTCCTGGGCCGTCAGGCTGATGCGGAGGTCCAGCTGCGAGCTCGCCGGCGGGGCGCTCGAGGTCGCCACCGGGGCCACCGCGCCGGTGGACGGCGCTGCGCCGGTCGGCTCCGGACTCATCGTCGCTGCGGTGGGGTCGAGCCGGGCCAGTGACACGCGGCAGCTGCGCTTGACCACCTGCGACGGCTCCAGCTGCAGGCAGCGCTTCAGCGCGCCGACCCCGCGCTTGTCGGCGAGGTCTCCGAGCCCGGACGCGGCCGCTTGACGGACGGCTTCGTCGTCATCCCCCTCGAGGGCCAGCGCGAGCTGGGCCGCCGCGGCGGGATCTCGGTCCGTCACCAGCCGGGTGATGGCATCGCGACGAACGGCGGGATCGGCACTCTCCAGCCCGGCGGCCGCACGCGAGGAGCGCTCGTTCGCCTTGGCCGCGGGCGCGGCTCGGCCCTCGGAGGCCGCGAGGAGGAGGATGCCGGCGACCGAGCACGCCCTGGCGACACGGATCATGGCGGCATTGTCATCATCGCTCGCTCGAGCGTCAAGAACCGGCAACGCTGGGCATTCGCCCGGAGCAGCTGTGTCGGTGAGGGCTCAAGGAGTCACAATTGTTTTTCGGCCGGGGCAGACCGAGGTCTGGGATATTCCCACCGCTCGTCGACCGGCTGTCTCCCACCCGGTGACTGATCGAAGAGCGGAAGGACCGCAGATGACATTTCGTGCAAGGGTGCGTCGAACGCTGCTGCAGGGAGCCCTGGTCACCGGGCCGCTGACCGCGCTTGCCGTCGCCTGGGCGGCACCGGCGGCCGAGGCGCCCCGGAGCGTCGACCTGGCAAAGATCAACCTGATCGACACGACGACCGGCCGCACCAGCACGCTGCATGCGCTCGCCGGGGCCAAGGCCACCCTGGTGTTCTTCACCAGCAACGAGTGCCCGGTGGCGCTGGCCTACGAGCAGGAGCTGGCGGCGAGGTCGGCCCAGCTCGTGGAGCGCGGCGTGGCGGTGGTCGCCGTGAGCGCCACGGCGTCGAACACGCGCGACGCGATCAGCCGGCACCGCGCATCCGCCCGGCTGCCCTACGCGATCTACCGCGACGTCGGCAGCCGGCTCGCGGCAGCGCTCGATGCGACGCGCACCAGCGAGGTCGCCCTGCTGGGGCCCGACGGCGGCGTGGTGTACCAGGGCCGGATCGATGATCGAGTCTCCCCGACCGTCCGGCGGGCCCGGGCGACCACGCACGAGCTCGCGGATGCGATCGAAGCCTTCCTGGCGGACCGCGCGGTGCCCGTCGCGCGCACCCAGGCCGCCGGCTGCGTGATCTCGCGCTCGCGGCCGGTGGATGCGGCGGCCCAGGTCACGTACGCCCGGGATGTCGCGCCGCTGCTCGATCAGTACTGCGTCGGATGTCATCGCCCGGGCGAGGCCGGCCCGATGTCGCTGCTGACCTACGAGG
Source organism: Kofleriaceae bacterium (assembly GCA_041495365.1). GTDB lineage: Bacteria > Myxococcota_A > Polyangia > Haliangiales > Haliangiaceae > JABFXX01. The sequence continues at coordinate 5,757 of JBGQCL010000487.1, forward strand.
ACGCATCGTCGTGGGCCGAGACCCTCGCCGAGGTGCTGCGCGACAACCGCATGCCGCCGGCGCGCCAGTCGCCGCCCGATCCCCGGTGGGGCGCGTTCGTCGAGGAGCCGGGTCCCAGCGCGGCCGAGATCGCCACGATCACCGCGTGGGTCGACGCAGGCGCGCCCGCGGGCTCGGGTGGCAAGCGCACGTCATCCGGATCCGCGTACGCAAGCGCCGACCCGCCGTGGGCGATCGGCAAGCCGGACCTGGTGCTCTCAATGCCCAGACCATTCACCGTGCCGGCGACCGGCGTCGTCGAGTACCAGCACATCGAGTTGCTGCATCACACCGGCGAGGAGCGCTGGGTCGAGGCGATCGAGATCCGTCCGGGCGCTCGCTCGGTCATGCACCATGCGGATATCTACATGGCGTCCCCGGAGCTCGGGACGGTTCCGCTCGGGCCCGGAGAGCGCTGGGCCGCCTTCGCACCCGGACGGCCGGCGACGACGTTTCCACCCGGCGTGGCGCGGCGCCTGCCGAAGGGTGCCCGGCTGACGCTGGAGCTTCACTACACGCCGGACGGCGCGGTCCGCGACGACCGCACCACCGTCGCGATCCGGTTCGCGCGCACGCGCCCGACGTACGAGACGCGCAGCATCCCGCTGGGCTCGCTCAACTTCGAGATTCCGCCCGGGGCCTCGGCGCACGAGGTGACCTCGCGCTACACGCTCAAGGCCGACGGCCGGATCGCATCGTTCACACCGCACATGCACGACCGCGGCAAGGACTTCCGCTACGAGGCGACCCTGCCCGACGGCACCACGCGGACGCTGCTGTTCGTTCCCAGGTACAACTTCAACTGGCAGTTCGTGTACGTGCCCCGGGAGATGATCGCGCTGCCCAGGGGCACCGTGCTGCGAGGGATTGCACACTTCGACAACAGCGCCGGCAATCCGACGAACCCCGACCCGACGCGGCCGGTGCGCTGGGGCCAGCAGACGTTCGACGAGATGATGTTCGGCTTCGTCGAGCTGATCTACGACGAGGACGTCGGCTCGCCCGCGGTGAAGGCGCTGCGCGACGCGGACCGCAAGACCCTGCCGCAGGATCTCGGCTTCGCCTCATGGAACGAGCTGAGCGACTGGGGCCAGTCGATGCGGGCCCCGCGCAGGTCGCCGTAGTCGACGGCGGCCCTACGAACGCACGAGCGCCAGCAGGGCGTCGAGCGTGGCGATCTCGTGATCGACGAGGTCGTCGCGGTCGCACGGCCGGCGGTGCGGGTTGTACCAGCAGGTCGCGATGCCCGCGTTGCGGCCGCCCTGGATGTCCGAGCTCAGGCTGTCGCCGACGATCAGCGCCGAAGCCCTGGCCGGGCCGCCGAGCGCGGCGAGCGCGAACTCGAAGATCGCCGGGGCGGGCTTCGCCGTGCCGAGCTCGGACGAGATCGCGATCGCGTCGAAGTAGCGGCCGAGCCCGAGCCGATCGATACGCGCGCGCTGCACGTCGGACAGGCCGTTGGTGATCAGCGCGAGCGACACGGAGGGCTCGGCGTCGAGCGCGTCGAGCACGTCGAGCACGCCGGGATAGAGCTCGCCGTGGGCGCCGAGGCCGCTGGCATACGCGTCGGCGAGGGCGTCCGGCGAGGCGTCGATGCCGGTGGCCGCGAGGAGCTGCGCGAACCGCTGGACCCGGACGTCCGTCGCGCGGATCTCGCCGCGCTCGACGCGTGCCCACAGCGCGCGGTTGATCGCATCGTACGCCGCAAAGTGGTCGCCCGGGTCGGCCACCCCGGCGCCGGCCATCGCGTGCTCGAACGCCAGCCGCTCCGAGGCGTCGGAGTCGAGCAGCGTATGGTCGAGGTCGAGCAGCAGCGCGGTGTATCCCATCGCGGACAGCATAGACACCCGGTGCGCGCGCCGGCAATCGCTGCGCGTCGCGTATCCGGGATACGATACATACTGCGCAACACCCGGTTCGCGACTGCGCAAGATCGACGAGCCAGGGTCGTGCCATGCGGTTCTGCCTCCCGATCTCGGTGGTCCTTGGCGTGCTCGCGATCGCGGGTTGCGGTGAGCGGCAATCCCTGGCAACCGATGCCCCACCCGAACCGCCCCTCGACGCGCGCCCGCCCGACGCGCTCCCACCCGACGCGCCATCGCCGCTCGCAAATTACTCGGGCGTCTGGGGAAGTGCGACCGACGACGTGTGGGCCGTCGGCGACGGCGTCACGGCGCACTGGGACGGCAAGGCCTGGACGGAGGGCACCGCGACCGAGGGTCGGTACAACATCCTCCTGTTCACGGTGTGGGGGACCGCCCGCGACGATGTCTGGGCCGCCGGCAGCAGCATCGGCGGCCGCCTCGGACATTTCGATGGCCGCACGTGGACGGTGATGGAGGCGCCGCCGGGAGTCGGCTACGTGTTCTCGCTGTGGGGGAGCGCCCGCGACGATGTCTGGGCCACTGCGGTGATCAACGGGGCGGAGATGCTCCACTGGGACGGCCAGGCGTGGACCGAGGTGCCCGGCACGTTCGTCGACGGCAACCTGAACGCCGTCCGCGGCCTCGCCGCCAACGATGTGTGGGCGGTCGGCAATACCGTGGCCGGCGGGCTCGCCATGCACTACGACGGCGCGTCGTGGAAGTCGGTGGCCGTCGACGTGCCCCTGCAGCTCACCGCGGTATGGGGCAGCGCGAGCGACGACGTGTGGGCCGTCGGCGAGGGTGGAGAGATCGTGCACTGGGATGGCAAGACCTGGACCGCGACGGCGAGCGGCACGACCGTGGACCTCGACGGCGTGTGGGGGAGCGGCCCCAACGATGTCTGGGCGGTCGGGTGGGAGGGGACGATCCTGCGCTGGGATGGCAAGGCGTGGAATCCCGTATCGAGCGGCACGACGGCCATCCTGTTGATGGCAGCCTGATCTCGCAGCATTCTGACGGTTGACGTCGGCTGGCCAGGACTGGATCCACTTCGGCGGATCCAGTCGGGTTGATCTGAACCGACCTGAGTTAG
>JBGQCL010000488.1:0-8740 GCA_041495365.1 Kofleriaceae bacterium
CGGCGCCGGCGATGGCGGCGTGGTGATCTGTGCCGGGGCCGCCGGTCGGACGCCGTGGTCTGGAGGCAGCTCGGTCGGCGGTGGCGGCGGTGCAGCGGGTTGTGGCGCGAGGACGGCCGCGCCACGGTCCGCGGACGGCTGGATGCGGTACGTCCCGGTGGCCTCCGGTCTGGCGCCGAGGTCGCCGCTCGACGATCCGGCGCCGGTCGCGGCCGGGCGCGTGGGGCCGGCGGCCTCCTCGTGCGAAGCGGTCAGGCCGGGAGCCGCCTCGTGGGGAGTGCGCCTGCCGATCAGCAGCGCGCCGGCGATCAGGACGGTCACCGTCGCGAGGGCGAGCACGGGAGGCCGCCGCAGCGCGGCGAGCAGCCGCTGCCACGCGCCCGGCTGGGGCTGCATCGCCTCGGCCTTGTGGCGCGCCGCGGCGAGCAGATCGGCCAGCCCGCGGTCCGGTGGGTCCTCGTCGCGCATCGCCAGCCAGACCGCGCGCATCGCGCGCAGCTGCGGGTCGTTGCCGGGCTCTCCGGCGCGGGCATCGTCCGCGTCGTCGTCGGGCGAGGCCCCCGGCGCGCCGGAGCGGCCTTGCCCGGGCACGGGCGCGCCGCGCGGGGCGTTGATCGAGAGGGGGCGCGTCGCGTCGCGCGGGGCGTCGTCGGCGTCGTCATCGCGCGACCCACCGGGAGGCGTCACGGCGCGGCCTTGGCGACGTCCCTGTACTCGTCGAGATCGAGCCGCAGCTTCTCCAGCGCGTAGCGCATCCGGCTCTTCACCGTGTTCTCGGGAACACCGACGATGTCGGCGATCTGCTTGAACGGCAGGTCGAGGAACTCGCGCATGAGGAAGACCTCGCGCTGCTCCTCGGACAGCGCGGAGATCGCCCGGTGCATCGTCTCGTGCAGCTGCTTGTTCAGCGACCGGCGATCACTGGCCATCTCGTTCGAGGCAATCACGTCCAACAAGGTCCCGCTGTCGTCGCTGCTGTCCATCGGTGCATCGAGCGAGGCATGCTTGCGGTGCTTGCGTCGCCTGGTCTGGTCAACGCACAGGTTGCGAGCAATGGTGTACAGCCACGTCGTGAACTTGGCCTGCCGCTTGTAAGCCTCCGCGCCCTTGATGACGCGCATGAAGGCTTCCTGCAGCAGGTCCTCGGCGGTCTCCTTGTCGCCGACGAACCGCAGGATGAAGTTGAAGACCGGCTTGCGGTGCCGGGTCAAAAGCAGCTCGAACGCGCGGACCTCGCCCTTCTGGTACAGGACCATGAGGTCTTCATCGGCGGCGTCGGTCCTCATGCGAAGCGTCGTGCGGGGTGGGCCAGGTGTGCGACGATGGTCGGTTTTCCGGACGCCACCCTATCTTACCGGTAAGCCGCAGGGCAAACCGAGCTGCAATCCACAACGCGCCAAGCCGGAGACCGCTTACGGGGTCTGACACGTTGGACAGTAATACGTTGCCCGGCCCTGGAGGACCGATCGCTTGATCGCGGTCCGGCAGCGCTCGCACGGCTGCCCGGCCCGAGCGTACACCCACAGGTAGTCGGCATTCTCGCCCGCGGTGCCGTCGGCATCGACGAAGTCGCTCAGCGTCGTGCCGCCGTGGTCGAGCGCCCGCTCGAGCACCTCGCGGATCGCGGCCGCCAGCCGGGCGGCGGCGGCGGCGGTCAGCTTGTGGGTCCGCATCGTCGGGCGCAGCCTTGCGCGCCACAGCGCCTCCGACGCGTAGATGTTGCCGACGCCGGCGATCACGCCCTGATCGAGCACGAACGCCTTGAGCGTGGTGCGCTTGTCGCGGGCGCGGGCCAGCATCGCGGCGACGTCGATCGCCTGGTCGAGCGCGTCCGGCCCGAGCGCGGCGAGCCCGGGGTGCTCGCGCTCCTGACCGCGCGCCACGACGTCGACCTGGCCGAACCGGCGCGGGTCGATGAACCGCAGCTCGCGCCGGCCGAGCCCGATCACGACGTGGGTGTGCCGCGCGCGCGGATCGGAGGCGGCGTGCAGCCGCAGCCTCCCGGTCATGCCGAGGTGAACGAGGATCGCCGCGCCGCGATCGGTGTCGACCAGCAGGTACTTGCCGTGGCGCCGGATCGCGGTGATCCGTGCGCCGACCAGCGCGCGCAGCCGGGCGACCGGCGGGCGCCGCGCCATGTGCAGCCCCATCCCGCTGGTCCACAGCGACGAGATCCGCCTGCCGGCCGCGGGCGCGAGCGTTCTTCGGACGGTCTCGACCTCCGGTAGCTCCGGCATGGCTGCCGCATCCTTACCATTGCCGGCCGCAGCGGCGTCAGACGAACCGGCTAGACTGTACGTTCGATGCCCAAGCGCCCTCCGCGCGTCGCCCGCGAGCTGGCCATCCCGGCCGACCTGAGCGCGCCGGGGCCGACCTGCGCGCTCGACCTCGCCGCGGGTGGCGCGCCCGATGGGGGCGCCGCGGCCGACGGGGGCGCCGCGGCCGACGGGGGCGCCGCGGCCGGCGGGGATGACCGCGGCCCCGGCCGGGGCGAGCTGTGGCATGCCGACGTCCTGGAGCTGCTCGCCAGGCTCGCGGACGGCTCGGTCGATCTCGTGATCGCCGACCCCCCGTACGCGATCGCGAAGGCTGCGTGGGACGAGTTCGAGTCGCTCGAGGTGTACCTCGCGTGGTGCGATCGCTGGATCGCCGAGATCGCGCGGGTGCTCGCGCCGCACGGCTCGGCCTACGTCTGCGGGTTCTCCGAGATCCTCGCCGACGTCAAGGCGCGGAGCGCTCGGCGGTTCGCGAGCTGCCGGTGGCTGATCTGGTACTACCGCAACAAGGCGAACCTCGGGCGCGACTGGGGCCGCTCGCACGAGTCGATCCTCCACCTGCGCCAGGCCGACGCGCGGGTCGACGTCGACGCGATCCGGATCCCGTACAACGGCCACACCACGCGCTACCCGACGCGGGTCCAGGCGGTGTCGTCGCAGTACGGCGGCGCGGCGGCGCGGCGGGACCGCTGGGAGCCCAACCCGCTCGGCGCCAAGCCGCGCGACGTGATCGAGCTGCCCGTGATCTGCAACGGCATGGCGGAGAAGACCCCGCACGCGACCCAGAAGCCCGAGGCGCTGATCGAGAAGCTGATCCTGGCGTCGAGCGCGCCCGGCCAGCTCGTGGTCGACCCGTTCGTCGGCTCGGGCACCACCGCGGTGGTCGCGGCTCGGCTCGGCCGGTCGTGGATCGTCGGCGACGGCGACCCGCGGTTCGTCGGCCTGGCGCGCGAGCGGCTGGTCGCCCAGCAGGCCGGCGGGCCGGCGGGGGGTCGGCGCAGGGCGCGCCGCGCTACAGCCGAGGCTGGAGGCCCATCTCCTTGATCAGGTGGTCGCCGCCGTCGACCAGGTCGAGCGTCCAGATCATGTAGCGGGCATCGACCGAGATCGTGCGCGTGCTGGCCGGGTTGAACACGACGTCGGACGCGACGCCCTCGAGGGTGCCGTCGAACGCGAGGCCGACCAGCTCGCCCTTGCCGTTGAGCGTCGGCGAGCCCGAGTTGCCATTGGTGATGTCGAGGTCGGACAGGAAGTCGATCGGCAGCTCGCCACCGATCGCCGGGTCGGCGTAGGGGCCGTAGTTCCTGGCCTTGATCGCGGCGAGCAGCTGCTTCGGCGAGTTGAACGGCTCCTTGCCGGTGTCCTTGGCGAGCAGCTGGCTCGCGGTGGTGAACGGCCAGTCCGCCGGCTCCTTGGACTCGGGCCGCAGCGACTTGATCGTGCCGTAGGTGATGCGCAGCGAGCCATTGGCGTCGGGAGCGAGCTGGCCGCCGAGCACCTGCTTCATCGCCTCGACGTAGGCCGGCGTCACCACCAGCAGCTCACCGGTGCGGGCGTCGGCCTTCTTCTCCTCGGCCTTGACCGTCGGCCAGATCCGCTGCGCGGCCTGCAGGAACGGGTCCCTGGATGCCTTGAGCTGCGCCAGCGTGCCGGACTGCAGCAGCGACGCGCGCAGCTTCTCGTCCTCGAGCTGCAGCGCGCCGTACCAGGCGTCGAGCGTCTTGTCGATCAGCGCCTCGTCGATCCGTGCGCCCTTCCTGGCGTCGAGCAGGGTCGCGAGCCACGGCCGGTCGGCCTCGGGCAGCTGCAGCGCGCGGACCAGGCCGAGCCGGAACACCGCGCGATCCAGCGTGCGGTCGTAGACCCGGGCGAACTGCTTCTCGCGAGCGAGCGCCGGCTTGAGGTCGCGGTCCTGGAAGCCGGCCTTGCGGTCCTCGTTCTTCCTGGTGCGCTCCTGGGCCCACCGGGTCAGCTGGAGCGCGATGCCGAGCAGGCGCGATCCCTCGAACGCGTTGCGGCGGTCGAAGTCGACCCGCGCGGTGCGGCGCTGCTCGGCGCCGAGCTGCTCCAGCTGGTCGATCGCCTGCTTGACGCTGTCGTGGCCGGGCTGCGCCGCCCAGTCCTTGATCTTGCGGTCGAGCGCGTCCTTCTGGGCGAGCAGGTCGCCCCGGGTCAACCCGGCGAGCACGCCGCGGTCCTTCTCCAGGACGTTCTGGGTGGTCTGCTTCATCACCGTGGCCCGGGTGCCGGTCTCGCCGTCGTCGTTGAGGTGGGCCTCGGCGATCTTGTAGCGCTCCTCGGCGTACGCGATCCGGTAGGGCAGCGTCCACTCGACCTCGTGGTGGATGTCGGCCGCGGTCCGGGTCCGCGCGGTCTGCCCGGGGTACCCGGTGACCATCACGAAGTCGCCGGGCGCCAGGCCGGCGGTCGTGACCTGCAGGTGGGCCTTGGGGTGAAACGGGACGTTGTCGGGCGAGTAGTCCGCGGGGTTGCCGTCCTTGCCGACGTAGGCCCGGTAGAACGACCAGTCGCCGGTGTGGCGTGGCCAGTGCCAGTTGTCGACCTCGCCGCCGTAGTCGCCGACCGAGCGCGCCGGCGCGTAGACCAGGCGGACGTCGCGGATCTCGAGGTTCTCGGTCTGGATGTACATCGCGGTGCCGAAGTACGGCCGCACCGTGCAGCGGATGCTCGGGCGGTCCTTCTCGCACGCGCCGATCAGGGCCTTGAGCCGCTTCTCGGCCTCCTCGCGCCGCGCCACCGGATCCTTGATCTGGTCGAGCCCGTCGCGGATCTCGTGGGTGACGTCCTTGAACGCCTGGGCGACCGACACGCGCTGCGCCGGCCCGGCCGGCTTCTCGTCGGCCAGGGTCGGCGCCATGAAGCCGTCCTCGACGAGGTTCTGGCCGGCCTTCTTGTTGGTGTTGATCTGCAGCGCCTGCTGGACGCAGTGATGGTTGGTCACGATCAGGCCGTCGGGCGACACGAACGACGCCGTGCAGCCGCCGAGCGAGACGACCGCGTTGAGCGGCGACGCCAGCGGATCCGACAGCGTCTTGGCGCCGATCGCGACCCCCATGTTGCGGAAGTTCTCGACGTGGAACGGCAGCGTCATCTGCTGGGGCAGCCACATCCCACCGGGGTTGGTGTACTGCAGCCGGAACCCGAGCGCCGGGTCGGCGGGCGGCGCGGGCGGGGCCGCCGGCTCGGCCCCGGCGGTGGCTGCGTGATCCGCGGCCGTGGTCTGTCCGGTGCTCGGACTCCGGGCCCCGCTGCCACAGGCCGCGAGGACGAGCCCACAGAGGATCGCCGTGTGCTTCATGTTCGACTCCATACCGCGGATCGTATCTGGAACGAACACTCGTCCGCAGGAAGCCGCGGCGGGAGCGCGAGCCGGCTGTCCGGTCCGTACGGCGCGCATCGGCGCGCGGCCGGAGCGCCTACCTCGGTTGACGCTCCCCGCCGTCCCAGCTTGTCTCCCCCGGTAGACAAGCGAGTGTGTCCTCCCGGGTCATCGCATAGCGATCTCGCGCCGTTGCGCATGGTATGGCGGGTGCACCTGCCGGCATACATGCGGATCTCGACCTCGACTGTGTGGCTCGCTTCATCCGGCGGCGGCTCGTTCGCGCTCGGCGCGCTCGCGTCGCTGGGGATGCTCTGTGCGCTCGCCGCTCCCGCGCGGGCGGAGCACAAGGACGCCGAGCCGCGCCGCGAGCGCGTCCCGGCTGCAGCGGCCGAGGGGGTCCGCACCGAGCGCGGCGCGACGTCGCTCCCCACCGGCGTCGTCACCGAGGGGGTCCGCACCGAGCGCGGCGCGACGTCGCTGACCACCGGCGAGCTCGGCCTCACCGGAACGCGCGCGGCGCGCAAGGACGCGTTCCTGGAGGCCAGCGAGGTCGCCGCGGAGGTCCGGCCGTACGCGCCGGACATCGAGCGCTGCTATCTCGATCGGCTCGGCGACGTTCACCGCGCCGGGCGGCTCGACCTGACGTTCGTGATCGGCCGCGATGGCCACGTGGTGTCGCTCGACGCAGCCGCGCCGGGGCTGCCGGCGAGGACCGCGCATCAGGTCGCGGCGTGCATCCGCGAGGCGGTCGACCCGATCCACTTCCCCGCGCGTCGCGCCGACACCACGGCGATCGTCCCGTACCTGTTCCAGTACACCAACGCCCCGGGCGGCGGCCCGCAGCTCAGCTGCTGAAACCCCAAGGGCTGTCACTAGGAGCGTCGGGCATAGCGCCCGGCGCTGGCCTCGGGAGTTGCTGAATCAAGAGAGTCAGTCGTCGAGCGAGAACGAGGCGAAGAAGCTCTTGACCTCGTCGGCCGGCACCGCCCGCCGCGCCTGCTCGGCGATGTCGATCACCTCGAGCAGCTCGTCGGGGATCTCGAGCAGGAACCGCGACGGCGTGCGCGGCAGCGAGCGGCCGCGCTGGACGCGCACGCACGCCCGGGTCAGGTACAGCTTGCGCTGCGCGCGGGTGATGCCGACGTAGCACAGCCTGCGCTCCTCGCTGATGTCGGTCGCGTGCTCGGCATCGAGCACGTCGGTGACCTGGGGCTGGAGCGTGCGGATGTGGGGCAGGAGCTCCTCCTCGAGGCCGATCATGAAGCAGACCGGGAACTCGAGTCCCTTCGCGCCGTGCAGCGTGGTCAGCACCACGCGGTCGCCCGAGTCCTCGCGCTCCTCGCTGGTCTCGAGCGACAGCATGCGCAGGTACTCGGCGAGCTTGGCGCGGCCGCGCGCCTTCTCGGCGAACCGCCCGAGCGAGCCGAGCAGGCCCTCGACGTTGTCGATCCTGCGCGAGGCGGCGGCGGCCGAGCCGGCAGCCTCGCGCAGGTCGTCGTACAGCCGGATGTCCTCGATCAGCGTGCGGGCCGCCGCCACCACGCCGGTGCCGGCGTCGAGCGCGGAGGCGAGCTCGGACACCACGTGGACCAGCTCGATGACGCCGTTGCGCGCGGCGCCGCGCCGGTCGATCCCACGGGGGCCGCTGCCCCCTGCCCCACCCGCAAGGCCGGCGGGACCCTCATGCCCGGGCTCGCTGCGCTCGCCCACCGCGCCATCGTCCGGCGCCGGGTCGTCGTCGTCGTCGTCGCGCGGGACCTCCACGCCGATCCCGGGCAACGCCTCGGTGCCGCCGGCGATCGCGGCGCGCAGCGCGTCCCACAGCGGCGCGTGGCGGGCCTGGGCGGCGGTGACCAGCCGCTCGACCGTGGTCGCGCCGATCCCGCGCGCCGGATAGTTGATCACGCGGCGCAGCGCGAGGTCGTCGCGGACGTTGAGCGCGACCCGCAGGTACGCGATCACGTCCTTGACCTCCTTGCGCTCGAAGAACTGCTGGCCGCCGTACATCACGTACGGAACGCTGACCTGGCGCAGCTCGTCCTCCAGCGCCTTGGCCTGGAGGTTCGAGCGGTACATCACCGCGATGTCGCTCCACCCGCGACCGTCGTGGTGGAGCCGGGCGATCTCGGCGGCGACCCACCGCGCCTCGTCCTCGGCGGTCGCCGCCACCGCGTGGGTGATCGGCTCGCCGGGATCGTGGTGCGACCACAGCTGCTTGCCGTGGCGCCGGGGGTTGTGGGCGATCACCTCGTTGGCGGCGGCGAGGATGGTCTTCGACGACCGGTAGTTCTGCTCCAGCTTGACGATCCGCGCGCCGGGGAACAGCTCGGCGAACCGCAGGATGTTGGTCGGATCGGCGCCGCGCCAGCTGTAGATCGACTGGTCGTCGTCCCCGACCACGACCAGGTTCTGGTGATCGGAGACCAGGTGCCGGACCAGCCGGAGCTGCGCGGCGTTGGTGTCCTGGAACTCGTCGACCATGACGAACCGGAACCGCTCGGCCCACCGCCGGTGAACGGCCGGGTCGCGCTCGAACAGCCGCACGGGCTCGACGATGAGGTCGTCGAAGTCGAACGCGGCGCACGACCGCATCAGGTCCTGGTAGCGCGGGTAGACCTGCGCGGCCTGGACGTCGTAGTCGTCGGCCGGGTTCGGCAGGTAGTCGTGCGGGCCGATGAATGCGTTCTTGGCCAGCGAGATCCGGGTCAGCAGCGCCTTGACGTCGTAGCGGCGATCGCCGTCGTGCAGCGCGCGCATCGCTTCGCGCACCGCGCCGAGCTGGTCGGCCTGGTCGTAGATCGTGAAGCCGCGCGGCAGGCCGAGCGCCTTGCGCTCGGTCTGCAGGATCTGGAGGCCGAGCGCGTGAAACGTGCCGATCGTGAGCTGGCGGACCGCCGCGCGGTCGTTGACCAGGCCGGCGATGCGCTCGCGCATCTCGGCCGCGGCCTTGTTGGTGAACGTCATCGCGCAGATCGCCCCGGGCGGGATGCCCAGGGCCAGCAGGTGCGCGATCCGGTACGTGATCACGCGGGTCTTGCCCGAGCCGGCGCCGGCGAGCACCAGCAGCGGCCCGCCGCCGTGACTCGCCGCCTCGCGCTGCGGCGGGTTGAGCTTGCCGAGA
>JBGQCL010000489.1:0-8734 GCA_041495365.1 Kofleriaceae bacterium
CCCGAGCTCCGCAGCGGCCGCGGCACGGTGTTCCAGTACCTCGGCGAGGCCCGCCGCGGCCACGGCCAGCGCGACCTCATGATCGACGGCGGCGGCCTGGTCGGCTGGCACGTCATCTCCGCGATCGACTTCGACTGACCGCGCGATCGCCGATCATCGCGGCGTCGCGGTGGCATGCGCCGCGCTGGAGCGCGACCGCCGCCGGACGATCGCGAAGTCGCGCTTCACCTGCCACGCGGTTGCGAACGACGCGTACGCTCGTCGCGCCAGCGCCGCGGCGGACAGCTGCGGATCGGCTTCGAGCGCAGCCCAGCAATCGGCGCGGTACGACGGCCCCATCGTGATCCGCCAGCGGTAGGCCCGGTGGCGTCGAACGAGCGCCTCGGGGGATGCGACGTCCCCGGGCCGATCGCGCAGCAGGTTCGCCGGGACGCGCAGGCCGGAGCCGGCGAACCGCGCATCCTCGCCGTGGCGGCGGATCTGGAACTCGGTCCCCGCCACCAGGTCGAGGCGCGGCCCACGATGGCGACCGGCGAGCCGGGCGTACCGGCGGTCCTTGGCTTGCCAGTGCGCGAGCGCGGCCCACAGCGCGCGTACCCGCTCCGACCCGCGGGTAGCCACGAGCCTGGTGAGCCGGTCGGCGTTGACCCACGCGTGGTGGATCCCGAACCAGCTGACCAGCAGCGCCAGGATGCGCAGGTCACTTCCGTCCATCGCCGCGGCCGAGGCAAAGAGCAGCGTGTCCTCGATGTTCGGGTCAGGAGCCGCGGGGGCAGCGAGTTCCATCCCGATGCCGACCATCGCCGCCGTCAGCGCGTAGCGATCGGGAGTCTCCGACGGCGCCAGCGAGCGGCTAAACACCATGGCCGAGCCTCCGACCCAGATCGGCCAGGGTCACCTGCACGTGCAGGATCTCACGCGGGCTCACGAGTATCAGTGTAACCGATACCCGTCGGCCGGGCGAACCCTGCCGCGCGGTCGGAGCGCCTGGCCGCTCAGCCGGCGATGATCCGGTCGACCACCTCGGCGATCGCCTCGCTGGCGGTCAGGCCGGGCGACTCGATGCCGATCAGGTTGACCAGCTGCGGCGCGCCGTGGCGGCTCGCCTCCTCGATCACGAAGTCGCGGACCGGCTCGCCGGGGCCCTGCAGCTTGGGCCGGATGCCCGCGTAGCCGGGGGTGAGCTCGTCGTCGCGGATCTCGGGCAGGTAGCGGCGGAGCGCGGCGCCGAACGCAGCTGCCTTGGCGGGGTCGACGTCGTAGCGTAGCTCGTCGACGTACTCGGTGTCCGGCCCGGCCATCAGGCGGCCGGCGAGGTCGAACGTGATGTGGACGCCGAGGCCGGCGTGGACCGGGACCGGGTAGACCAGGTGCTCGGCGAGCCCGGTGTACTTCGCGGCCAGCGTGAAGTAGTCGCCCTTGCACGGCTTCTCGCGCAGGCCGAGCGCGTCGACGTCGAGCCCGGCGAGCTCGGCGATCCGCGACGCGTCGAGGCCCGCGCAGTTGACCAGCCACGCCGCGCGGATCTCGGCGTCGGCGCCGGCCGCGGTGCGCGCGGTGACGTGCCAGCCGTCGGGCCGCCGGGCGAGCGCGGTCACCGCGTGGTCGAGCACCAGCATGGCGCCGTGGGCTTCCGCCTCGTGGCGGTAGCTGTCGATCAGCCCGTGGGCGTCGACGATGCCGGTCGCTGGTGACCACAGGCCGGCGACCGCGCGCACCGCCGGCACGCGGCGGCGGACCTCGGCGCCGTCGATCAGCTGGACCTCGGCGCCGTTGACCGCTGCCTGGCGCGCGATCGCCTCGAGCCGTGAGACCTCGGCGTCGTCGGTGGCGACCACGACCTTGCCGCACCGGCGATGCGGCACCCCGGCGCGCGCGCACCGCGCGTACAGCCGGTCCCGCCCCGCGACGCACAGCCGGGCCTTGAGGCTGCCGGTCGGGTAGTACAGCCCGGCGTGGATCACGCCGCTGTTGCGCGCCGAGGTCTCCTGCCCCAGCCGGCGGTTGCGCTCCAGCACGGCGACCGGCTCGCCGCGGCGGGCGAGCACGGCAGCGCAGGCCAGCCCGACCGCGCCGGCCCCGATGATGAGCGTGTGGACGTCGTCCAAGACTCGACCTGCGGCGCTTGCTCGCGCATGATACCAGGCCGGAGGAATTCGTGGAGCTCACCCGTGGAAAGCAGCTCGCCGCGCGGCTGCGCCAGCTCGTACCCGGCGGCTGTCATACCTACAACAAGGGCGACGACCAGTTCCCCGAGCTCGCGCCCGCGCTGATCGCGCGCGGCCAGGGCTGCCACGTGTGGGACGTCGACGGCAACCAGTTCATCGAGTACGGCATGGGCCTGCGCGCGGTCACGCTCGGCCACGCCTACCCCAGGGTCGTCGAGGCGGTGCGCGCGTCGCTCGAGCTCGGCACCAACTTCACGCGGCCCGCGCCCCAGGAGCTCGCGTGCGCCGAGCTGTTCCTGTCGATGATCGACGGCGCCGACATGGTGAAGTTCACCAAGGATGGCTCGACGGCGAACACCGCGGCGGTCCGGCTGGCGCGCCGCGCGACCGGCCGCGACCTGGTCGCGATCTGCGCCGATCACCCGTTCTTCTCGTACGACGACTGGTTCATGTGCTCGACCACCACCGACGGCGGCATCCCGCGCGCGGCGTCCGAGCAGACCGTGCAGTTCCACTACAACGACCTGCCGTCGCTGCGCGCCCTGTTCGCCGCCCACTCCGGGAAGATCGCCGCGGTGTTCCTCGAGCCGGCGCGGATCGACGAGCCGGCGCCGGGCTTCCTCGCGGAGCTGGTCGCGCTCGGCCATGCCGAGGGCGCGGCGGTGATCTTCGACGAGACCATCACCGGGTTCCGCTGGCACGCGCGCGGCGCGCAGCACCTCTACGGCGTGGTCCCCGATCTCTCGGTGTTCGGCAAGGGCATGGCCAACGGGTTCGCGCACTCGGCGCTGGCCGGCAAGCGCGAGCTCATGCACTGGGGCGGCCGCGACCGGCCCGACGAGGACGTGTTCCTGCTGTCGACCACGCACGGCGCCGAGACCCCGGCGGTGGTCGCGGCGATCGCGACGATGGAGATCTGCCGCACGGAGCCGGTGGCCGAGCACCTGCACCGGGTCGGCGCGCGGCTCGCCGAGGGCCTGCGCCAGGCCAGCGCGCGCCACGGCCTGTCCGAGCACGTCCTGCCGGTCGGCCGCGCCTGCAACCTGTTCTTCGGCACGCGCGGCCCCGACGGCAAGCCGTCGCAGCCGTTCCGCACGCTGTTCCTCCAGGAGCTGATCCGGCGCGGCGTGCTCGGCCCGTCGTTCGTCGTCAGCTACTCGCACCAGGACGAGGACATCGACCGCACGATCGACGCGGTCGACGGCGCGCTCGCGGTCTACGCCCGCGCGATGGCCGCGGGCAGCGTCGACGGCCTGCTGGTCGGCCCGCCGTCGCGCCCGGTCTACGGCCGGCGCTGACGCAAGCCGCGCATCTTGTTGGGCTCGAGCTTGCGTCACGTCCCAGGAGATTTTGGGAAACCCTGCAGAGTGCCTTGCGAAGCTTCCCCAGGACGAATTTCGTATTGTTCGCGAATCTGAAATCGTGGAGAGATCCGGTCCCGCGGCTACCGCTCGGCGAGCAGCCCGGCGTCGCGCAGGTGATCGGCGGCGACCCGGATCGTCGCGAACGGCAGCTTCGCGCGCTCGGCGATCGCGACCAGATCGCAGCGGCCGTCGGACAGCTGCAGCACCCACAGCATCGCGAGGTTGAGATCGGGGATGCTGGTGCCGCCGGTCGCGCGGTACAGGCCGCGCTTGCCGAGCTGCGGCTCGCCGTACGGCGCCAGGTTCTCGAAGCGCCGGTTGGCCTCGAGCACGTCGACGATGCCGCGCACCACGGCGAGCGACTCGGCGAGCCGCCCGGCCGACACGAAGCCGAGGTCGTCGGCCGAGGTGTGGTACTCGGGGAACATGCCGTGGCGGCCGCGCATCACCGAGCCGACCGGCGCCCGGAACCCCGGCGAGTTGTACTGGCGCTCGTCGTAGCCGTACGGGAAGAAGTCGATCAGGGGGTCGCCCGCGCCGCGATCGCGCAGGACGATCGCCGCCGCGCGATCGACCTCGGCGTCGCCGGCGAGCGTGCGCTTGTACGTGAACGGGTGCGCGCTGCCGACGCACATGATCGTCAGGCCGGCGCGGATCCGCGGGACGGCGTCGCGGTGCTGCGCGAGCCAGGTGATCGCGCCGATCGTGCCGGGGGCGAACACGAAGCGATAGGTCCAGCGCCGGCGCGGCCGCGCCGCCAGCTCGCGGGCCAGCGCGGCGGCGACCGCGATCCCCGACAGGTTGTCGTTGCACAGCGACGGGTGGCAGACGTGGGCCGACAGCAGCACCTCGTCAGGAGCGTCGCCCTGCAGCACCAGCTCGCCGTAGCTCAGGTGGCCGGGCTGGAGCGTCGAGTCGATGCAGACGTCGTAGTCGCCGTCGGGCAGCGCATCGAGCTGGCGCTGGGTCAGGCAGAACCCCCAGGCCGGGGCGTAGTACGACGTGCGATACGGGATCCAGTCGGGGTGATCGGGCAGCGCGTGGAGGTGCGGCCGGAGCTCGGCCAGCGTCATCCGCGCCCGCACCGGCACGCTGTAGTTGACGACGTGCAGGTTGCACGCCCGGAAGTCGACCACACGCGCGCCGCGGGCGTCGGCGATCCACGCGTCGCGGAGGTTCCACTCGTCGGGCACCGTCCAGTCGAGCACCGGCGTGCCGCTCGGCACCTCGGTGCGGATCATCGGTGCGGACAGCGCGCGCTCGATCCGCGCCAGCGTGTCGCGCACCCCGTCGCCGGTGATGCTGCGGCAGATCGGATACAGCTCCTCGACCAGCGCGTACATCCGCGCGCCGGCGTCATCATCGCGCATCTCAGGCCCCGCTTCAGGCCCCGCTTCAGGCCCCGCTTCAGGCCCCGTCTCAGGCCCCGCTTCAGGCCCCGTCTCAGGCATCGAGGCGCTCCGGGTCGAGGTCGGGGTAGGTCGCATCGCGCTCCGAGATCACCGCCGGGCGCGCCGGCCACGCGATGCCCAGCCGCGGATCGTCCCACCGCACGCCGCGCGCGGCGTCGGGCACGTAGCGCGCCCCCATCCGGTAGGTGACCTCGGTGTCGTCGGCCAGCGTGAGGAAGCCGTGCGCGAACCCGGCGGGGATGTAGAGCTGCGCGCCCGACGCCGGCGTGAGCTCGACCGCGCACCACGAGAACCGGGTCGGCGAGCCCGCGCGCAGGTCGACCGCGACGTCGAGGATCGCGCCCGCCGCGCAGCCGACGAGCTTGACCTCGCCGTGGGGCGCCGCCTGGTAGTGCATGCCGCGCAGCGTGTGGCGGCGCGCGCTGAACGACGCGTTGCCCTGCGGGAAGTCGGTGTGGAGCCCCGCGCGGGCCAGCTCGTCGACGCAGAAGCTGCGGGCGAACCAGCCGCGCTCGTCGCCCCGCCGCTCGAGCTCGATCAGGAACACCCCGGGCAAGCGCTGCTCGATGAACCTCACGGGACGCGAGCTTACCCCGCCGATCGCATCCCCGCGGCCTCCCCGGCGCCCGGGCGGCCTGATAGCGTGCTGACATGTCCGCGCCGAGCTGCCGGTTCTGCGACACGCGCCTGACCCACACGCTGTGCGATCTCGGGATGTCGCCGCTGTGCGAGAGCATCCTCGCCGCCGACGAGACCAACCAGATGGAGCCGTTCTACCCGCTCAAGGTCTGGGTCTGCCACAGCTGCCTGCTGGTCCAGCTCGAGCAGTACGTCTCGGCCGAGCACATCTTCACCGAGTACGCCTACTTCTCGGCGTTCTCGACCGCGTGGCTCGAGCACGCCCGGAGCTACGTCGCGATGATCACCGGGCGGCTCGGCCTCGGCCCGACCAGCCAGGTGATCGAGCTCGCGTCCAACGATGGCTACCTGCTGCAGTACTTCGTCGAGCGCGGCATCCCGGCGCTCGGCATCGAGCCGGCGGCCAACGTCGCCGAGGCCGCGCGCAAGCGGGGGGTCGAGACCCTGGTCCGGTTCTTCGGCCGCGAGCTCGGCGCCGAGCTCGCCGCGGCCGGCAAGCGCGCCGACCTCGTGATCGGCAACAACGTCCTGGCCCAGGTCCCCGACGTCAACTCGTTCGTCGCCGGCATCGCCGCGGTGCTCGCGCCGACCGGCACGGCCACGCTCGAGTTCCCGCACCTCCAGCGCCTGATCCAGGGCAACCAGTTCGACACGATCTACCACGAGCACTTCGGCTACTTCTCGCTGCTCGCGGTCGAGGCGATCTTCGCCGCGCACGGCCTCACGATCTTCGACGTCGAGGAGCTGTGGACCCACGGCGGCTCGCTGCGGATCTACGCGCGGCCCACCGCCGACGCGAGCCGCCCGGTCGGCTCGCGGGTCACCGAGCTGCGCGCCCGCGAGGAGGCGCTCGGGCTCCGCGACATGGCGACCTACGCCGCGTTCGAGGAGCGCGTCCGTGAGACCAAGCGCCGGATCCTCGAGCTCCTGATCGCCGCCAAGCGCGCCGGCAAGCGGATCGCCGGCTACGGCGCGCCCGGCAAGGGCAACACGCTGCTCAACTACTGCGGCATCCGCACCGACTTCCTCGACTTCACCGTCGATCGCAACCCCTACAAGCACGGCCGGTTCCTGCCCGGCACGCACATCCCGTGCTTCGCGCCCGACAAGATCGACGCCGAGAAGCCCGACTACATCTTCATCCTGCCGTGGAACCTCAAGGACGAGATCATGAAGCAGCTCGCCCACACCCGCGCGTGGGGCGCCCAGTTCATCATCCCGATCCCCGAGCCCCAGATCGTCCCGTGATCCTGCGCCTCGCACCCCATCTCGGCCCCGGCGGCGCCCCGCTCCGCGTGCTCCTGCTCGGCGCCCACGCCGACGACATCGAGATCGGATGCGGCGGCGCCGTGCTGCGCCTGCTCGCCGAGCACCCCGGCGCCGATGTCCGCTACGTCGTGTTCTCGGCGTCGCCGGTCCGCGCCGACGAGGCCCGCCGCGCCGCCGCCGAGCTCGCCGCCGGCGCCGCCCGGCTCACCGTCGACATCCACGGCTTCCGCGACAGCTTCCTGCCGTGGGACCAGCCGGTCCGGCTCAAGGAGACCCTCGCCGAGCTGCGCAGGAGCTTCGATCCCGACCTCGTGTTCACCCACCACCGCGCCGACGTCCACCAGGACCACGCGCTGATCGCCCAGCTGACCTGGACCGCGTTCCGCGATCACCTGATCCTCGAGTACGAGATCCCCAAGTACGAGGGCGACCTCGGCCACCCCAACGTCTACGTCCCGCTCGACGCCGCCGTCGCCCGCCGCAAGATCGACCTGATCCTCCGCCACTACGCCACCCAGGCCGGCAAGGGCTGGTTCCGCGCCGAGACCTTCGAGGCCGTGCTGCGGCTGCGCGGCATCGAGTGCAACGCGCCGTCCGGCTGGGCCGAGGCTTTTCACGGCCGCAAGATTCTGTTGTAGTCGGCGCATGCGCGTCCTCGTGACCGGTCATCGCGGCTACATCGGCGTCGAGCTCGTCCCCCTGCTCCGCCAGGCGGGGTTCGACGTCGCCGGCCTCGACACCGGGTTCTTCGACGACAGCGACTTCCGGTCGCCGCCCGACGACATCCCCGCGCTCGATCTCGACCTGCGCGACGTCACCGCCGACCACCTGCGCGGCTTCGGCGCCGTCGTCCACCTCGGCGCGCTGTCCAACGACCCGCTCGGCGACCTCAACCCGCGCCTGACCTACGACATCAACCTCCATGCCTCGGTCAACCTCGCGAAGGCCGCCAAGGCCGCCGGCGTCGGCCGCTTCGTGTTCGCGTCGTCGTGCAGCCTGTACGGCGCCGGCGGCGACGGCCACCTCACCGAGACCGCCGCGTTCAACCCGGTCACGCCGTACGGCGAGTCCAAGGTCAAGACCGAGATCGAGGTCGGCGCGCTGACCGACAGCAGCTTCGCGCCGGTCTACCTGCGCAACGCCACCGCCTACGGGGTCTCGCGCCGGCTGCGCGCCGACATCGTGGTCAATAACCTCGTCGGCTACGCCCTCACCACCGGCAAGGTCATGATGATGAGCGACGGCACCCCGTGGCGCCCGCTGGTCCACATCGGCGACATCTCGCGCGCCGCGATCGCCGCCCTGACCGCCCCCGCCGACGCGATCCGCAACCAGGCGTTCAACATCGGCCGCACCCAGGAGAACTTCCGGATCCGCGAGGTCGCCGAGCTGGTCGCCCAGGTCGTCCCGGACTGCGAGGTGAGCTTCGCAGCCGGCGCGTCCCCCGACGCCCGCAACTACCGCGTCGACTTCACCAAGGCCGAGCGCTCGCTGCCCGGCTACACGCCGCAATGAACGCTGCGCGCCGGCATCGAGGAGCTCCACGCCGCCTACAAGGCCCACGGCATGACCGAGGCCGAGTTCCTCGGCCCGCGCTACTACCGCCTCAAGGTCATCCGCGGCCGCCTCGAGCGCGGCGAGCTCGATACCGACCTGCGCTGGCTCGCGTAGGGGTTGTCTCTCGCGGCGATCACCTCGGATCGTCGATCACCTCTCCGATCGTCGAGGCCCCTCGCCGGCGGCGCGCGCCTTGAGCGCGACCATCTGGCCCTTGGCCGCGTCCATGTTCTTGTCGATGCCGTCGCAGATCACGATCAGCACCTTGCGCGACACCTGGACCTTGTGGAGCTCGGACAGCGCGAGGTCGACGCCCTTGACCAGC
>JBGQCL010000490.1:0-8711 GCA_041495365.1 Kofleriaceae bacterium
ATCGACGCGGCGCGTGCGCTGCATGCGAGCTGGGGCGACAGCGGCATTCCGACGGCTGCTGACCAGGAAGCGTTCCTCGCGCGGATGGCGCGTCCCCGGACCCGGGGCACGAAGGGCAGCACGAAGGGCAGGATGAGCCGCGCGTGATGTTCGAGGCTGGACACTGTCCGCTCAGGGCGCGATGCGGAGCAACACCGCGGCGTAGCTGGTGCCGCCGATCACGGGCACCCCGAAGTCGTACGGGCTCGGAAGGTTGACCAGCGCATAGATGTCGCCGTTGCGACCGAAGGTGACCGCGAAGCTGCGATCGTCCATTGCTGTTGACAGCACCTTGCGCCAGCCAGGCGTCCCGCTGGCAGCGTCGAACGTTGCGATCAGCGCGTCGATGCCGCCCGCCGAGGTGCCGTTGTCGATCGGCGCGCCGACGGTCCCCACCACGACGATGTGACCCGCCGCGTCGGCCGCGATGTCGAGGATTCCGTCATCGACGGTCGAGCCGATGCTCTGGGCCCACACGACGCTGCCGTCATTGCCGTGTAGCTTCGCGATGAAGATGTCCTGGCCTCCCTTGGAGGTCAGCTTCGTGGTGCCGAACGCGATCTGGCCGGAGAAGCTACCGGCGACATAGACATCGCCAGCGGTATCGGCTGCGAGTCGCGGATCGAATTCGTCGCCGGTGCCGCCGTAGTGCACTGCCCACATGCCGTCGCCCTTGCCGTCGAGCTTGGCGACGAAGATGTCGAGCCCGCCGTTCGGCACCAGCGGCTGGGTCGCTCCGCCGAACGACAGCGATCCTTGCGGCATTCCTCCGCCAACCTGGCCGAATCGACCGGTGACGACGAGCCCGCCCGCAGTGGAAGCGGCGCTGGTGATCTCGTCGTCGGGTGTACCGCTGTACTGCTTGGTCAGATCGACCGCGCCGGTGATCGTGTTGAACCGCGCAAGGAAGATGTCGCGGCCGTCGACCGGGGTCAGCGTCGTGATGGGCGTTGTGGTGGTGCCAGTGGTGACGCTGAACGTGCTGGGGTTCGCGACATAGCCGCCAGCGTAGATCATGCTGCCGGGACCCGGCGCGCTCGCCAGGATCTTGTTCTCTCCAGCTCCGCTGGTCCTGACGATCCGAGCGATCCAGGCCGGCGCTGCGGGGCCGAATCGTCCGATGTAGCCGTCGGCCAGGTTCGTGTTAGCGGGGCTGCCGCCGGTCATCAGACCCAGGCCCAGGTCGACGTTGCCATAGGACACGCCGTACACCATCGGCGCGCCGTTGAAGTCCTCGTGGTGCAGGAAGCCGAACTCGCTCCCGACGTCGCCGTGGCGCACCGAGAACACGTGGTCCGCAGTCTCGGCATCGAGGCCCGCGACGACCATGTCGAACGCCCCCGCTGGGACGAGGGTCTGTCCGCCGAGGTTGGCGGGGGCGCTGATCGCTCCGGCGACGGTCAGGCCGCCGGCGCCATCGCTGACACCGAGCGCCTCCATCGAGGACAGCGAGCGCACCCATCGGAGGGTCCCAGGTGCCGCACCTGTGGCGCCGTCACTTCCGGCGTCGGGAGACTTGCTTGTCACGGAGCCGCATCCAGCCGCTCCTACGATGAGCCACGCAAGACTTCGCATCGCCGCCATGCTCGCATGGCGCCACGAGCTCTCGTGGTAGATCGGCTCACTGTCAGGCGCTGGCTGCGATCATGCGCACGTTCGTCGCTATGGCATGAACCTTCCGCAAGGTCGGCCCCGGAGCCTGCCGCGGAGCGCCGAACGAGGTTGCGGACCGCCATGGATGCGAAGAATTCGGTGCAATTCCGAACGGTTCATCGGTTGGCCCACGCATCGAGCGTGGAAAGCGAGGCATCGCTATCGTAAGCCGCTGGACCGGATCTGGTCAAGGGACGACGATCCCAGCCGCAATGATGGCATCGACGCCGGTCAGTAACCCAACGAGCTTTTGGAGGTCCTCGGGATAGAAGCGAATCTCGCCGTCGCCAGCAGCCAACGATGCCCGATTCTTGGTCGCCTCAAGCTCGTCGGCGCGTGCCTTGTCTACCAGATGCCATGCGGTGATCGCCTGCTCGACAAACTGCGAGCCATACCGGAGCTGAGCGATGACCTCAGCATCCTCGACGGAGGCGGTCTCTGCTGTCGGTCGAATCGCATGTAGAGTCAAGATGTACTTTTCGGGCTGTCACACCTCGTCGAGCAGAGCGGTTTAAGTCTACCCGAGCGCCACGACACAACCAGCATTCACGGCGTCGGATAGGAAGTTCCGCAGGAAGACCGCGTTCATCATCACCTCGCCGAGCGCGCTCGTCTTGGCGTGAAGCGGACGGTCGGTCCTGAGATCCATGGCCGGCACGCGCTTGGCCAGCTCCTCCAGGCGTTCAGCGGGGACGCGCCAGTGCTGGTCGACGATCCCGGCCTCGATGATCGCATTCTCGATCCCGGTGAGCAGACGCACGAGGCCCTCGAGTTCTGGGCGGTAGAAGCGAAGCTCTCCATCACCGGCGGCGAGTGTGGCGCGAACGATGATCGCCTCGATCTCATCTGCGCGGCCGCTTTCCACGAGTCGCCATAGCGTGACTGCTTGCTCCAGAAACTGCCAACCATATCGAGACTGATCGACGACTTCAGCATCCTCGTCTAGGGAGTCGGTGCCGGGTACAGGTCGGATCGCATACAGCGTCATGGTGCGTCCTTTGCGGCCGTGACGCCGTTGTCGAGCAAGTCTTGGCACAGCGCTTCCAGGTCGCTGGCCGAGACACCGAGGGACTTGTCAAAGCCCTTGCCCGCGGGGCCACGCGTGGACTTGCTGGCGGCGGCATCGCTTGTGAGATCGATCTCCGCTGTGATGTCGCGATCACCGATTTCAAGCCGGATCGTCTTCTTGCCAGCGGCGGCATCTCCGAGAAGCGCGGTCTGGTCGTCGATCTGCCCGCGTGCGTCCGCGTTGGTATCTCGTCCTCCGGTCTTGATCTCCTCTCGCGCGATCACCTTGGCCTTCCCGCTTACATGTCGATCGACCACCATCATGTCGATCTCGCCGCGTTGCATGTAGAGCCCGTCGGCGCGTTCCGTGAGCCCATCCCTCTTCTTCCCCGGGTTCTTGGCCCCCCATTCGTCGAGGTTCGCCTCGGGCAGCTTCTCGTAGATCTTGACACCATCGAGCACTTCGGCGCCAGGATGCGCATGCTCGGCCTCGGTCCGGAAGATCTTGGCGACGAGCTTGTCGCGAAGCATGGCGAGTCGTGCTTTCGGATTCGTCGATGCCTTACCGCTGATGATGTCGCGAATGTCCGGATCGTTCATCAGGCCGCGATCCGCAATCTGCTTTCGCAGATCAGCAACGCGCTCCTTCGATTGCGCAGCAACCGCTACACGTTCCTGGTCGAGGCGGACTGCGGTGCGCACACGCTCGCGCGCGCCGTCCAGATCACCGCCGAACGTGTCGGACATCTGCTGCGCGGTCTTGCCGGCCTTCATCTTGGCCAGCTTTGCCTTCTCTTCGGGACCAAGGCTGCTTTCGAGGTTCGCGAGCCAGCGTTCGGGATCGCTCGCGGTGGATGGTTCGTGGGTCGTGCCGCCATGCGCCGCACCTTTGGGCGGGGGCTTGGTGCCCGCCGTCGCGCTGGCGTCGTGGGCGACATTCGGAGGGCCGCCGGTCGGGGGACTGTGCTCGGAGTTTGTTGCCGCACTCTCAGGGCGGGGAGCCGGCTCCGGCGAGCTCTCGCCCGCGACGCGTAACAGCTTCACCCCGTCCTGGTCGATCAACTCGAGCGGCTTCCCGGTGAGGGCCCGCACATTTCGTGCGCCTTGCACCGAGAGCACGGTCAAACCGCCCGCGACGACGAACTGCGTGAGCAGCACTGCCATCGCCCGCTGC
Source organism: Kofleriaceae bacterium (assembly GCA_041495365.1). Taxonomy (GTDB): domain Bacteria; phylum Myxococcota_A; class Polyangia; order Haliangiales; family Haliangiaceae; genus JABFXX01. Next base: position 3,875 of record JBGQCL010000490.1, read on the forward strand.
TTGTCCTCGGGAGTACCCGCGCCGTTCTGGATCTTGTCGAGCTCGGTGAATGTGATGTCAGTGAACGCGGCCAGCTGCACGACGTCGGCGCTGGCGGCGGTGCCGATCAGTGGCACGAACCAGCGGCTCCCGGCGAGCGCTGCGGCGGCGCTGCCCGCCTTCACGGTGATGCTCATCGCACCGAAGCTCGCGAACGAGGCGGCGATCTGCGCCACGTCGAGCACGACCGTGGCAGTTGTGGCCGTGCCGAGGCGGGCGATGTCTACCAGGTGACCGCCGGCGGAGATCCCGCCAGCGATCGCGCCGGCCGCGAAACAGACGGTCGCGGGGATGCTGGCCCCCGCGGTAACCAGTGCCAGCCCGACGGCGGCGATCGCCAGCCCCGCATAGCCGACCCACTCGTACCACTTGGTCTTGCCGGTCGTCGGCGCCACGCCTGCGGCGCCGCCGGGCAGCGTGTAGCGCACCTCGCCCTCGGGATAGCGCGCGACCTCCTCGAAGAACGTGTTCATCATCGCCGCCGTCGGCTCGCTGTCGACGATCTGCTCGTGCGGCCGGCCCGGCGTGGTCAGGTCGTAGAGGTGGAACTTGCCGTCTGCCGCGTCCCTCCAGAAGTAGACGTTCATCGGAACGGTGTCAGCGGCGGGCCGGCCGGCCGCCTTTTCGTTCTCGACGGTCCAGGGATCGGGGTGGAACAAGGCAGGCAACCGCGTCGCATGCTTGTCGGCGATCTGCTCGAGGCCGGTGCGGAGCTGCGCGTAGTGCTGCTGCGCGTTGCCGAGCGCCTCCTCGGGGGTGCCCTTGCCCTTCTTGCGCAGCTGATCAGCCACCCACAGGTCGAGCCCGTCGAGCATGCGGCGGTAACCGCGGAACGCCTCGTCCCATTTGCCCTGGCGGATGAGCCCTGGGAGCTCCTGAAACCAGCTCCCGACGTCGTGGGTGCTCGACCAGAACAGGAACGTGGTGGTGACCTTCACCTCCTCGGTGTACGGATTCTGCGAGGTGACGCCGCTGCCCGGCGTCATCGATGGCACGATCTGAAAGCTCTTGTCGCCCGCAGTCTCGCGTTGCAGCGCGACGAACAGTTGCTGCGCTGCGACCGCAGCACGCTCCTGCAGACCCGGATCAACGGCGCCCTTGGCGGCCACGGCCGGCTGGAGCTGCGTCATTGTCTGGGATAGCGCCAGCCCGGCATCGAACGACGCCTGTGACAGCAGCCCCAGCTTGACGGCTTCCTTGCGGGTAGCCAGCAGCGCGCCTTCGAGCGCGGGGATCTCGACGTCGGTTCCCTTGAGCCTGGCCTGATTCTCGAGAATCTGGGCGTCGTCCTTGCCCTCCTTGCGCTGGACCGTCGGCGTCGCTGTCGGCGCGACGCTCGCCGCGCCTCGATCCAGGAGGTCCTCGGCCGACCGACCCGCGACCGCGCGATCCGCGACCGCATCGGCGTGGCGCTCGTAGGCGTCGCCCACCGCGCCGACGCCGCCCTTCAGCTGGACGCCGCCGCGCTGCTGGACGACATGCGCGGCCTCGTGCGCGACGGTGTGCAGATCGCCACTGCGCCCCAGAACGACGTGATCGCCGCTTGCGTACGCTTCGGCCCCCATGGCCTGCGCGGACGCGGCAGCTTCGGGACCGGTGTGAGCCTGGATCGACGAGACGTCGTGGCGGCCGAACAGGCGCTGGAGCGTGTCCGAGAACGGCAGTGGCGAAGCGGGCGCCGCCACGCCCCGTGACGCCGCCGCGTGTACGGCGGTCTCGTCCCGCGGGTCGTGCGGTTCGGCCACACGCTGCTGCACCACGGGCGCGACGATCTGCTCGACCAAGGTCTGCTTTCCCGCGGCAGGCTGATGCGAGCGCACTCCCGGGCGGGAACCTTGGCTCCCTTGCGACCTGTCTTCGTAGCTCGCCACGGATGCCCCTCTGCAGCGACGGTACTGGATCCAACAGCCCATGGTGCCGGCTTGATCAAGGCGCCGGCGACGGCGAACCTCGGGACCATGGTGTCTCCACCGCCCACACCGTGATCCTGTAGGGTCGACCCTGCAGTTGCTGTGGGGCCCGGCCGACAAGAGCCCGGGTGACCGCCTCCGGCTGGCCGGATTGTCTGGCAATTCCAGGCGGCTATCGCTGGCCTGCGGCTTGCTCGATAGGCTGGCCATGAAGCGGAGACTCTCGATGCAACGCGCGGCGCTCGGCGCCGTGATCGTGGCCCTGGCCGCCGCCGGGGCCGGTTGCGGCAACGACCGGGCGGCGGGAGGCGATGACGGAGGCAGCAACCTGCCGTTCGTCGCCGACCCGCCGCAGGTCTACGTCGCGAAGGTCAAGAACATCCTGGTCGGGCTGCCGCCGACCGACGACGAGGTCGCGCAGGTGACGGCGGATCCGAGCAAGCTCGGCGGGCTGATCGACGGCTGGATGCAGCTGCCGCAGTACCAGCAGAAGATGATGGTGTTCTTCGAGCTGGCGTTCCAGCAGACGCAGATCAGCGCGCTGGACTTCGTCGACATCGTGCCACCCAACGGGCTGGGCGTGGGCCGCGCGATCCCGCTGCTGGTGCAGAACACGCGCGAGAGCTTCGCGCGCACGGTGCTCGAGCTGACCCGGCAGGGCCGGCCGCTGACCGACGCGTTCACGACCCGGCAGCTGATGATGACGCCGGCGCTGATGGAGCTGTACGCGTTCCTCGACACGCGGCAGGTCAACGACGCGGCGCAGGTCAACGACCTGTTTGCGAAGGCCAACACGGCGCTGACGATCACGATGGAGACATCGCTGGGGCCCATCCCGATCGCCGACAGCGTCAATCCGGCGAGCCCGAACTTCATGCACTGGTACACGCCGGACCTGCCGGCGCTGAATTACAACGACCCGAACTGCGATGGGCTCGACCCGATCACGTTCCGGGCCAACGCGCAGGCGCTGCACGCGATGCTGTACGGCGAGATCCCGAACCACCCGGGCAAGACGGCGGGCAACTGCGGCAACCGCGCGGGCTCGGTGCAGAGCGAGCAGGTGGCGGCGACCGACTTCACGACGTGGAAGATGGTGACGCTCCGGCAGCCCAGGACCGGCGAGGCGCGCGCGGTGTTCTACGACCTGCCGGCGCTGCGCACGGCGACCGAGCTGGTGCTGTCGACGCCGCGGATCGGGTTCTTCTCGACGCCGGCGTTCTTCGCGAACTGGCCGACCAACTCGAGCAACCAGATGCGGGTCACGGTCAACCAGGCGCTGATCGTCGCGACCGGCGCGGCGATCGACGGGACGGACTCGACGTCGCCGCCGACGACGCCCGGGCTCGACGCGGAGCACACGCCGAACAACACGGCGTGCTTCGGCTGCCACCAGCAGCTCGATCCGACGCGCTCGATCCTGTCGAGCACGTACTCGTGGTTCTACTACCCGCAGACCGACGCGGCGCTGATGAAGCAGCCCGGGCTGTTCGCGTTCCAGAACGTGATCGCGCCGATGCAGACGATCGGCGACTTCGCGAACCTGCTGGCGACCCACCCGCTGGTCGGCCAGGCCTGGGCCCAGAAGCTGTGCTACTACGCCAACTCGGCGCCGTGTAACCCGATCGACCCCGAGTTCCTGCGGATCGTCGAGAAGTTCGCGTCGGCGGGCGCGACCTGGAGCACGCTGGTCCACGAGCTGCTGGCGTCGCCGATCACGACCAACACGGCCGAGACCGCGACCAGCAAGACCAACGGCGAGGTCATCGCGGTGAGCCGGCGCGATCACCTGTGCGCCGCGCTCGACAACCGGCTCGGCTTCGTCGACATCTGCGGGCTCGACTCGACGCTCGGTGGCCGCGGGGCGGCGCTGGCGGCGATCGCGCAGATCGTGAGCGGCATGCCGTCGGACGGCTACGGCCGCGGCTCGATCGCACCGATCTTGCCCAACGATCCGACGCTGTTCTACCGCGCCGGGCTGGAGAACGTGTGCGCGCAGGTCGCGGCGCTGACGATCGACGCCAAGCCCAACCCGAACCAGCCGGGGGCCAAGGCGTGGTCGAGCAGTCAGCCCGACGCGGCGATCTCCGAGTTCGTGTCCACGGTCATGGCGCTGACGTCGTCCGATCCGCGGGTGGCGCAGGCCAGATCGATCCTCACGTCGCACTTCCACGCCGCGATGCAGGCGGGCCAGACCGCCTCGGACTCGCTGAAGTCCACGTTCGTCGCCGCGTGTCTGTCCCCATCGTTCATCGGCATCGGGATGTAAGGAGAGCCGCCATGGAAACCTCACGTCGCAAACTGCTCATGTCCGCGCTGTTCGGAGCCGGTTACGTCGGACTCCGCGCGCTCGCCACCGGCATCCCCGCCTCCGTGCTGCTCCCGGGCCGTCGCGCGTTCGCCGACGGCGCGCCGGCCTGCGCCGACAAGTCGAAGGCACAGTTCGTCGTGCTCGCCACGTCGGGCAACGGCGATCCGATCAACGCCAACGTCCCCGGCACCTACGAGGACACCGGCATCCGGCACAGCGGTGATGCCACGATGAAGCCGACGACGATGACGCTCGGTGGCAAGGTGGTGACCGCGGCGCTGCCGTGGACCCAGCTGCCGCAGAGCGTGCTCGACCGGACGACGTTCTGGCACATCATGACCAACACGCCGGTGCATCCCAAGGAGCCCGACGTGCTCAAGCTGATGGGGATGACCCAGTACGACGAGATGCTGCCGTCGATCCTGGCCAGGCAGCTCGCGCCGTGCCTGGGCACGGTGCAGAGCCAGCCGATCACGCTGGGCGCGACGTCGCCGAGCGAGGGCCTGAGCTCCGGCGGCCAGGCGCTGCCGATCATCCCGCCGCTCGCGCTCAAGGCGACGCTGACCAGCCCGGCCGG